>DAIPYT010000229.1:0-4180 GCA_036782595.1 Mycobacterium sp.
CGACCAGGGCCGTCGTGCGCCACCTCGCGTTCGGTCTCGGTCCGCACTTCTGCCTGGGCGCGCCGTTGGCCCGTCTGGAGGCCAACGTGGCGTTGTCCGCGGTGACCAAGCGCTTCCCCGGGGCACGACTGGTCGGCGAATCAACCTACAAACCGAACGTCACCCTGCGTGGAATGGCTCGCCTCGACGTCGTCGTATGACGGCAAGGTCAAAAACGCGATAGCCGCCTCCGCTGTTGTTACCCTGCTCGCGTGTTGTGGGATGTCGCGATTTAGGTGCGGGGGGCCGTCGATGGTGAGCAAATCCGTGACACGAGTCGGGGCGGCGGTGGTTCTTGTCGGCCTGTCAGTCGCCGGACCCTATGTGGCGGCGGCGTCGGCGGAATCTCCGGAGGCCGATTCGAGTGCGACCTCGGTAGGAGCGGCGGCCGACCAGCAGCGGGCAACCCGGCCGCAACGGTCGCCGCGGGCCGCGGCTCCGGCATCCGCCGATGCCGGGGCGTCCACCAAGGGGTTCAGAGTCACGGCGCCGCGTGCACGAACCGCGACCGGCCGGGGATCCGCTGACCTCGAGGTCACCGAGTCGCCCACCGCCACGGCTCGGCGTACGCCGACCGTGCCTGCTCCGGAATCCTCGGAACGCGCCGAATTCCGTCTGGGCCCGGCGACGGCTACCGCCAACCCCGGAGGGCTGCGCCAGTCCCGCACGTCGGGCCCGGATCTCGACGCGTCCGGTGGTCTCACCGCATCGACCGTCGCCCGGATCCCGGCCGCTGCCGCGGCATCGCCGGAAACGTTCTCCAGCGCCGAAAATGATTTGCCTCCAACGCGATTGGCTGCACGTGCCGCCTCAAGCGCACCGATGGCATCGACATGCTCGGCCTGCTGGGGTGCGCCGGCGCCGACACTTGGCCAGGCGGTGAGCACCGTCGTCAACCATCTGTTCAATTCCACCTTCGATTGGCTGGCCACCCTGCCCGGCGGTCCGATCGACGATCTGATCACCGGAGCTCTCGCGTTGGTGCGGCGCTCGCTGTTTTTCGTACCAGAGGGCGTGACCGCCAGCCAGACCACGAACGGGCTGGTGGTGACGGTTAATACCGGAAGCACGGCCTATTTCCGCCAGGACGGAACGGCGGTCCAGGTTTCCGGCGACCCACTGTTCTGGGGTGCGGAGCACTTCACGCTGTCCGCCGATGACACGGTGGCAGTAAGTAATCCGGGCAGCGCCGGTTGCGCCGGATTCGTCTTCACCTCCGGCACCGCCCCGGGCGATCTGACGACCACCGGTATCGACTCGATGCGCTTCGAGGGCGACTCCGCGTTCACCGGAAGGATCAATTCCGCGGTGCTCGGCACCCCGCTGTCACTGCGCGATGCCGTCCGAGGCCAGTCGGGGGTGGCCATCGACGCCAATGTGGTTCTGGGCAATGACGTTTCGATCGACGCGGGCAACGGGGACGCGATCTTCGTCGGCACGGTCGACGGTACAAAGAAGGGCAAGCAATCCCTGACGGTGACCGCACTGGGCGACACCGTCTTCGTGGCGCCGGTGGGTGGCGTGACACCGCTGGCCAGCCTGCTCACCCAGGGCATCGCCCCGCTCACCATCGCCCAGAGTGGCGATTCCGCAACGATTCCGCTGAGGTTCCTCCCGGAATTCTTCGGCCCACCGCCGGCGAGTCCGACCGCCTCCCCAGGTGGTGTCAAGTACGGCATCGACGTGGCGATCGGTGACAATCCCTCGCAGGTCTACGAATTCGATACCGGCGGAACCGCATTCTTCGCCGGTTACAACCAAAAGTTCTGGACCAATGTGCCGCTCACCACGACGTCGGCCAACGAGCAGTACAACTCCGGCATCTACTACGACGGGGTGGTCGCCAACACCGTGGTCACCCTCGGGCAGGGGAAGCAGACGGTCTCGACCGTCCAGCCGATCGGAATCGGGGCCATCCTTAGCGGCGGCAACTCCACCCCGCCGGCGACGACCTTCGACTTCACCAATCCTCTGGTGCCGCCGGTGGAAGGGCAGTTCTTCGGCGACTTCGGGGCATCGCTGGCGGTCAACAACGGACTGACCAACCCGCTGCTTCAGCTACCCGGCAACCTGGGGACCGGGTTCCTGGTCCAGCTGGGGCCGATAGGTGTCCCCCCGCAACTGACCGTCGGCGTCACCGACGAACTTCGCGGGCAATTCCCCTATGCCGTCCCTGTCATCGAGTCGCCGCAGGGTGGGACGTATCCGACGTCCGGCTACCCAGTACTCGATCAATTCGGTTTCGCGCCGGCGTATTCGGTCACCCGCGACGGTCAGACCGAAGATCTCGGCACCCAGCCTCCCGCCAATATCACCTGTGCGACGTCCAAGCCGTGCCTGCCGACACTGATCGACAGCGGCGCCCCCGCCACCGGTGTCCGGTTAGGGGAGGGCTCCGAACCCTATTTCGCTACACCGGATGGCAAGAAGCTGCTGCCGGGCACCACCTTCACGGCGACCTTCCCCACCACCCAAGGCCGCCCGGCGCTCACATGGGAGTTCGTCGCCGGTGACAACTCATCGGTCGATGAGGTTCGTTACCAGCAGACCCAGAAGGTCAAAAATCCGGAGAACGTCAACGTCGGCCTGACGCTGTACAACTACTACGACGTGATGTTCGACGTGGTGGAAAAGACGATCTGGCTGCGGCCGACTGGGGCGCAGTCCAACGTCCTGCTCAATTCGGTCACCACCACCGGTGATCAGACCTACCGGCAGAACGCCCAACTCGACGGCACCTACGCCACCATCAAGGGCGGGGCCTTCTCGGTGGCGGGCATCACTGTCCTCGAAGGCAACACCGTGATCGACACCGGCAGTGGCGATGTCACCTTCTCGGGCACCGTCGACAGCGCCGCAGGCACGCCCAGTTCGCTGACGGTCAACACCACCGGTGCAACCAGTCTCGTTCGTGAGGTCGGCGGCCAGGCAGAGTTGGCGAGCCTGGTCGTCCACGGCGGCGGGGCCACCAGAACCGCCGCCGTCAGAACCAAGCAGGACCAGAGCTACAGCGGCGACGTCGTGCTCAATGGCCTGTATTCGGTTGCCGAGGGCACATTCTCGGTCACACGGTCTGCCACGCTCGACGGTCCGGTGGCCGTGTTCGGCGGCGACATCGACTTCGGTGACACCATCGACGCCCAACCGGGTAAGGGCTTCCAGTTGAATCTCACCCCGGGTGACGGGAACACCGCCACCTTGTCCGGCAGCGTCGGCTCGGTCAACCCGCTCGGCGGGCTGGCTGTCTACGCCGTGGCGAACGGCTCGGCGACGATCAGCGCACCCGCGAGCATCACTCTGCGGGGCGACCTCGGATTCGCCGCCGAGAGAGGCATCGCTATCGGCGACGATGTGACGGCGTCCTTCACCGGCGGCGGTTTGATCCAGAACTTCCCCGGAGCTGGAATTGTCATGGGCGCGTCCAAGGACTCCGTGCTCCGGGGCTTGGTAATCAACAGCAACGGGAAAGACGGCGTGCAGGTCACCGGTGCCAAGGATTTGCTCATCACCGGCAACAACATCAGCGGCAACGGCTCTGACGGCATCCATCTCGAGGACTCCAGCGATGCCGAGATCACCAGCAACACGCTGTCGGGCAACGCGGCCGACGGAGTCATGGTGAAGCGCGGTCAGGGCAATGCGATCCTGTCCAACTCGATCTTCGGCAACACCGGGAAGGGCATTAACTTGTCCGACGGCGGTAACGATTCCCAGGCCGCACCGGTTATCGACTCCGCATCCGTGACGGCCGGTAGCAGTCAGCTTGTGGTCAAAGGCAAGGTCATTGCCGAGCAGGGATACACCGGCAAGTTCGAGGTCCAGGTCTTCTACACCCCGGCAAGCACAACGATCTCCGATGTTCAAGGACAGCAGTTGATCTACACCGCCACCACCGACACGGAGCCCGAAAGTTTCACCTTTACGATCCCGGTGTCGTCATCGGTGGTGAGCGGGGGCTTCATTACCGCCACGGCCACCCCGACCACCAAACCGACGAACACCTCGGAGTTCTCCAATGTCGGCACGATACAAGCGGCACCCAGCCCGCTCTAGAACCGAATGGCCGTCAAGCGATAGGTTGCGCGAATGAAGATTCTGTTGGTCGGTGCTGGTGGGGTCGGGTCGGCGTTCTGTGCGATCG
>DAIPYT010000230.1:0-4175 GCA_036782595.1 Mycobacterium sp.
GGCTTCGCCGCCGACCTCGCAGCCGGAGTGGGGGCGTGTTCTAGCAGGGATTTGGCGCGAAGCGGTGACACCATGGTGTCCATGAGGCAACGGATTCTGGTCGTTGACGACGACCCCTCGCTCGCGGAGATGCTCACCATCGTCCTGCGCAACGAAGGTTTTGAGACGGCGGTCATCGCCGACGGTTCCCAGGCGCTGACGGCCGTCCGCGAATTGCGGCCCGACCTGGTGCTGCTGGACCTGATGCTGCCCGGCATGAACGGTATCGACGTGTGCCGTGTGCTGCGGGCGGACTCCGGGGTCCCGATTGTGATGCTGACCGCCAAGACCGACACCGTCGATGTGGTCCTCGGGTTGGAGTCCGGCGCAGACGACTATGTGATGAAGCCGTTCAAGCCCAAGGAACTGGTGGCCCGGGTCCGGGCCCGGCTGCGCCGCAATGAGGACGAGCCCGCCGAGATGCTGTCCATCGGGGATATCGAGATCGACGTGCCGGCCCACAAGGTGACCCGCGACGGTGAGCAGATCTCGCTGACCCCGCTCGAGTTCGACCTACTGGTGGCGTTGGCGCGCAAGCCGCGGCAGGTGTTTACTCGTGATGTGCTCCTCGAGCAGGTGTGGGGCTACCGCCACCCCGCCGACACCCGTCTGGTGAATGTTCATGTCCAGCGCCTGCGCGCCAAGGTCGAACGGGACCCGGAGAACCCGCAGGTGGTGTTGACCGTTCGAGGAGTGGGCTACAAGGCCGGTCCTCCGTGATGCAGATGAGAGCCGCGCCTCGATGATCTTCAGCACCAGGCGGCGCATGCGGTCCGGCCCCGTGGTCCGGGGGACCAGTGCGCTCAGCCGGGCGCTGGGCCACATTTGGCGCCGTTCGCTGCAGCTGCGGGTGGTTGTGCTGACCCTCGGGTTGTCCGCGGCGGTGATCCTCGTGCTGGGGTTCGTGCTCACCAGCCAGATCACCAACCGGGTGCTGGACGTGAAGGTGCGCGCGGCGACCGAGGAGGTCGACCGGGCCCGCAACACCGTCAGCGGGATCGTCAGCGGCGAGGAGGCGCGCTCGCTGGATTCCAGCCTGCAACTGGCGCGGAACACCCTGATCTCCAAACCCGGCCAGGCCTCTGACTCCGGGCTGGCGGGCACATTCGACGCCGTGCTGATCGTTCCCGGCGACGGCCCCCGGGAAGCCACTTCAGCCGGCCCGGTCGACCAGATTCCGCGTTCACTGCGTGACTTCGTCAAGGCCGGGCAGGTCAGCTACCAGTACACGACCGTGCGCACCGAGGGGTTCTCCGGCCCGGCCCTGCTCGTCGGCACTCCCGCGCCGTCTCGGGTCAGCAATCTCGAGCTGTATCTCATCTTCCCGCTGAACAGCGAGGAGAGCACCATCACCCTGGTGCGCGGCACGATGGCCACCGGCGGGCTGGTCCTGCTGCTGTTGCTGGCCGGGATCGCGCTACTGGTCTCCCGGCAGGTGGTGCTGCCGGTGCGGTCGGCCTCCCGGATCGCCGAGTCCTTCGCCGAGGGACACCTCTCCGAACGTATGCCGGTGCGCGGCGAAGACGATATGGCGAGGCTGGCGGTGTCGTTCAACGACATGGCCGAGAGTCTGCAACGCCAGATCACCACGCTGGAGGAGTTCGGCAACCTGCAGCGGCGATTCACCTCCGACGTCAGCCACGAACTGCGCACACCGTTGACCACGGTGCGGATGGCCGCAGACCTGATCTATGACCACAGCGAGGATCTGGACCCGGCCCTGCGCCGCTCGACTGAGCTGCTGGTCGGCGAACTCGACCGGTTCGAGACGCTGCTCAACGATCTCCTGGAAATCTCCCGGCACGACGCCGGCGTGGCCGAGCTGTCGGTGGAGGCGGTGGATCTGCGCTCCACGGTCAACAACGCGCTGAGCAAGGTCGGTCACCTGGCCGCCGACGCCAACGTCGACCTTCAGGTGGAAATGCCCGAGGAAGCAGTCATCGCCGAAGTCGACCCGCGCCGTGTCGAGCGCATCCTGCGCAATCTGATCGCCAACGCCATCGACCACGCTGAGCGCAAGCCGGTGCAGATCCGGATGGGCGCCGACGAAGACACCGTCGCGGTGACCGTTCGCGACTTCGGGGTGGGCTTGCGCCCAGGTGAGGAGAAGCTGGTCTTCAGCCGGTTCTGGCGTTCTGATCCGTCGCGGGTGCGCCGCTCCGGGGGAACCGGCCTGGGCCTGGCGATCAGTATCGAGGATGCCCGGCTGCACCAGGGCAGGCTGGAAGCCTGGGGCGAGCCCGGCAACGGTGCATGTTTCCGGCTGACCTTGCCGTTGGTGCGCGGGCACAAAGTCACCACCAGTCCATTGCCGCTCAAACCCGTTGCCGCCGAACGGCTTCGGCAACGAGAGACCGCAGGGGAGCGGGTGTGAGCCCGCTGGGCCGCAGGCTGCTAGTCGGGGCGTTGGCCGGCCTGGTGGCGTTCCTGCCGGGGTGTGCCGGGGTACCGGACTCGTCAGCACCGCAGGCGATCGGGACCGTCGAGGTGCCCGCGCCAAAGCAGTTGCCCGAGCCCAACCCGGCGATGAGTCCCGATCAACTGCTTCGCGAATTCCTCAAGGCAACCGCTGATCCTGCCAACCGGCATATCGCGGCCCGTCAGTTCCTCACCGAGTCCGCCTCCAAGGACTGGGACGATCAGGGCAGCGCGCTGCTCATCGACAAGGTGGTGTTCACCGAATCCCGTTCGGAGGACAAGGTTTCGGTGACCATGCAGGCCGACATCCTCGGGTCGATATCCGATATCGGGGTGTTCGAAACCGGTGAGGGCAAGCTGCCCGATCCGGGCCCGATCGAGTTGGTGCAGACCCCGGGCGGCTGGCGGATCAACCGGCTGCCCAACGGCGTCTTCCTGGACTGGCAGAAGTTCCAGGCCGCCTACAAGCGCTACACGTTGTACTTCATCGACCCCACCGGTAAGACGGTGGTGCCCGACCCGCGCTACGTGGCGGTCTCCGACCCGGACTTGCTGGCCACCGAACTGGTCAACAAACTCATCGCCGGGCCGAGGCCTGAGATGTCCAAGGCGGTGCGCAACCTGCTGGGCCCGCCGCTGAAGCTGCGCGGTCCGGTCACCCGCGCCGACGGTGGCAAGACCGGGGTGGGTCGTGGCTACGGCGGCGCCCGGATGGACCTGGAGAACCTCACCACCACCGATCCGGCCAGCCGGCTTCTGCTTGCGGCGCAACTGATTTGGACTTTCGCCCGATCGGATCTCGCCGGCCCGTACCTGATCAACGTCGACGGCGCACCGCTCGACGACCGGTTCGTCGACGGGTGGAAGACCACCGACGTCGCCGCCACCGACCCCGGTGCCGTCGACGGCGCCGCGGCCGGCGTCCACGCCCTGATGGGCGGGTCGATGATGGTGCTGGACGGCCAGCGCGCGGTGAAGATGGCGGGTTCGTTCGGGATGATGACCGACCAGCGCGCGGCGACCTTCTCCCGTTCGGGGTCCGACGTCGCCTCGGTGGTCGTTCCGCCGGGGGCGGGCGCCTCCCTGTGGATGGGCCCCGGCGGCGGCCAGGCGGTGCAGGCCACCGACGGCCGGACGCTGTCCCGGCCCTCGTGGGCTCTCGACGATGCGGTGTGGGTGGTGGTCGACGGCAACAGCGTGGTGCGGGTGATCCGGGAGGCGGCCTCCGGCCAGCCTGCCCGCATCCCGGTGGACTCCGCCGCGGTGACCTCTCAGTTCCCGGGTGCGATCACCGAGTTGCAGATCTCCCGGGACGGCACCCGGGTGGCGATGGTGATCGACGGTCAGGCTGTGCTGGCCGGCGTGGAGCAGACCTCCGGCGGGGAGTTCGCGCTGACCTATCCCCGTCGTATCGGGTTCGGCCTGGGCAAGTCCGTGGTGTCGCTTGCCTGGCGCACCGGCGACGACATGGTGGTGACCCGCAACGATCCGGCTCACCCGGTGTCCTACGTCAACCTCGACGGGGTGAACTCCGACGGCCCGAGCAACAACCTGGTGATGCCGGTGTCCGCGGTGGCGGCCAATCCGTCGGCGGTCTACGTGGCCGATGCCCGCGGGGTGCTGCAACTGCTGGCCAGCAACGCCGCAAACGGACAGACCTGGTCGGAGCTCACACCGTTCATGGCCCCCGGTGCGGTGCCGGTGATGCCGGGCTAGTT
>DAIPYT010000231.1:0-4152 GCA_036782595.1 Mycobacterium sp.
ACCCGTTCCCGGATCGGGGTGACGTAGGCGACCACCGCCTCGGCGGTCTCGGACTTCAGGTCGCCGTACCCGCGTCCGGCGTAGCCGTCCACAAGTGCCTCGATCGGCCTGCCGGTGACGGCGGCCTGGATGGACAGCAGGTTGGACACCCCGGGCTTGGCCTCGATGTCGAAGCGGATCTCGCGTTCGCTGTCGGTGACCGCCGAGCGGATCTTTTTGGCCGAGACCTTGGGATCGTCGAGCAGGTTGATCAGACCGGCGGCGGTTGCCGCCGACTTGCTCATCTTCGCCGTCGGCTCGGCCAGGTCGTAGATCTTGGCGGTCTGCTTGGCGATCATCACCTCGGGAACCACGAAGGTGTCCGGGAAGCGGGCGTTGAAACGCTGAGCGATGTCGCGGGCCAACTCCAGGTGCTGGCGCTGATCCTCCCCCACCGGCACCAGGTTGGTGTCATAGAGCAGAACGTCGGCGGCCTGCAGCACCGGATAGGTGAAAAGCCCCACCGTGTTCGAATCGGCACCCTGCTTCTGGGACTTGTCCTTGAACTGCGTCATCCGCGAGGCCTGACCAAATCCGGTGAAACAACCCAAGACCCACGCCAATTCGGTGTGCGCGGGCACATGACTCTGCACGAAGATCGTCGAACGGGCCGGATCGATACCCAGCGCAAGGTACTGCGCCGCGGTCACCAGTGTGCGCCTGCGCAGGGTCTTCGGATCCTGCGGGACGGTGATCGCGTGCAGGTCGACGACGCAGAAATAGGGTTCATAATCGTCCTGCAGTCCGACCCATTGCCCGACCGCACCGAGGGCGTTACCCAGATGCAGGGAATCGGCGGTGGGTTGCACACCGGAGAAAACGACACGGGATTGCTGGCTCATGATGGGACAATCCTGACATGCGAAAGTTCTTGGCTGCGGTTACCGCCTTCCTGACGGTGGCGTCCATGCTCAGCGGATGCTCGGGTGCGCCGGGATCGGGCGAGAAGCGGCCGCCGGGCGCGGCGGTGGTGGTGGTCTCCGGCGGTGACGCGGTCAGTCCGTTCACCACCAATGACCAGGCCTGCGCGACCGGCCTGGCGGCCGGCAACACCGACACCGCGATCCGCGAGTACCTGATCGGCAAGGGGTACACCGTCTACACCTCACCGGCCATGAACGGCCGGGGCCAGGTGGTCGACCAGCAGGGCTTCGGCGCCTTCGGGGTGTGCCCGGTGACGCTGCCGGAGAACATGACCGTCAATTCCACCGGCAGTATCGACACCGCCGGTGAGCATCTGGCCCGGTTCATCAACTGGCTCAACAAGGACAAGGGCGTCACCGAGGTCGACTTCGTCGCACACTCGATGGGCGGTCTGTACTCCCGAGCGGCTATCCGGGTGCTGGCCACCACCGACAGCTCGGTGAAGATCCGGTCGCTGACGACGATCGGCACGCCGTGGCAAGGCTCCTACCTTTCCGACTACGCCAACGACCAGATCCAGCTGTCCGAATGCAAGGGCGACAAGTTCTGCGAGGCGGGTATGACCCAGTTCAAAGCCCGCGTGCTGCAACTGATCTCGGGCTCGGGCCGCGAGGTCAACAAGGGCTTCCTGATGGGCAAGGGCGGCTGGAACGAATTCCAGTCCGGGGTGCTGGACAAGATTCCGGTGGTGTTGATCGCGGGCACCAAGTTCACCCTGCCCGGTCCGGCGAATCCGGCCGTGTGGCCAAATGACGGACTGGTGGCCCAGGAGAGCGCGCTGGCCAAGTCCATCGGCGACCCGGTGCTGCCGCACCGCAGCTGCCATGTCTTCGATGACACCCACAGCATCTTCGTCTCCGACCAGGCCAACCTGGACTGGAAGACGGCGCTGACCTGGGATCCGCGGGTGTTCGAGGTGTTGTACAACGCTCTGCAGGACGCGCCGAGGGCGCTGGAGACCCCCAACCGGGAAGGCTGTTAAAACTCCACCGTGACGGGGGCGTGGTCGGACCAACGCAGGGCATAAGCCTCCGGCTTCTCCACCCGCGCCGCGCGTGCCCGGGCGGCCAATCCAGGGGTGGCGAGGTGGTAGTCGATGCGCCACCCGGCGTCGTTGTCGAAGGCCTTTCCCCGCCACGACCACCAGCTGTACGGGCCGGGCCGATCCGGGTGCAACGTCCGCACCACATCCACCCAGCCGGACTCCATCAGCTCGGTCAGCCACTGCCGCTCGGAGGGCAGGAAGCCGGACTTCTTGACATTGGCCTTCCAGGCCTTGATGTCGCTTTCGGTGTGGGCGATGTTCCAGTCGCCGCACAACACCGCGTCGCGGCCGGCAGAAGCCAACTCGGCCAACTCAGCCATCCGGGTGGAAAGCTCGACCATGAATCGTTCCTTCTCCAGCTGCCGGTCGGTGCCCGCCTCGCCGGTGTGGACATAGAGGCTGGCGACGGTCTCGCCGCTGGGCAGGTCCACCTCGAGATAGCGGCCGTGGCTTTCGAACTCGCTTGCCGGAAGACCGATGCGGACGGCCTGAAACGGTGACCGGCCAAGAATGGCCACCCCGCTGCGGCCCTTGAGATGCGGCTCGGCGGAGGCCAGATGCCAGCCCTGCTCCAGCGCGGGGCTGAGCGCCTCGGCGAGTTGAGCGTCGTCGGCGCGGGTCTCCTGCAGGCAGACCACGTCGGCGGCGGTCTGCTCCAACCAGGCCAGCAGTCCGCGGTTTTCCTCCGAGCGCTGCCGCACCGCGGCTCGCACGCCGTTGACATTGATGGTCGTGACGATCACCGCAGCAACCTATACCGTCGAAAACATGACCAGCAGAGACCCCATCCACCTCGGTTCGGGCGAGCCTATCCTGCTGCTGCACCCCTTCATGATGTCGTCCTACGTCTGGCATGACGTCGCCCCGGCACTGGCTCGCACCGGCCGCTTCGAGGTGTTCGCCCCCACGATGGCCGGGCACAATGGCGGTCCGCCCACCCGATCGTGGTTCCTGGACACCAAGACCCTGGCCGACCAGGTGGAGGCCCAGCTCGACGAATTGGGATGGGGCACAGCCCATATCGTCGGCAACTCGCTGGGCGGCTGGGTGGCCTTCGAGTTGGAGCGACGGGGCCGGGCGCGGACACTGACTGGGATCGCGCCGGCCGGCGGCTGGCACCGCTGGTCGCCGGTCAAGTACGAAATCGTCGCCAAGTTCGTCGCCGGACTTCCGGTGTGGCTGACCGCGGTGGCACTGGGTCGGCGGGCGGCGAAACTGCCGTTAGCCAAGCAGGCGGCCAGCGTGCCGATCAGTGCCGGCCCGGCCGGGCTGTCCGATGCCGACATGCTCGAAGTCATCGACGACGTCACCCACTGCCGCGCGTATTACCAGCTACTGGTCAAGGCGCTGCTGCTGCCGGGCCTGATGGAACTCGCCGAGACCAGCACACCGACGAACCTGGTGATCTGCGAGAAGGACCGGGTTCTGCCGCATCCTCGCTACACCAAGCACTTCCTGAAACACCTCCCGGACATCGACCGGGTGACCACACTCGAGAACGTCGGACACATCCCGATGTTCGAGGCGCCCCAGCTGATCGCCGATCTGATCACCGCATGGGTGGACGACTACACGCCCAGGCTCAGGTCAGCGACTTCTTGAGGTTCTCGGCCAGCGTGACCAGGAACTGCTCACTGGTCTGCCACGGCTGCTCGGGGCCGATCAGCAGCGCCAGATCCTTGGTCATCTTGCCGCCCTCAACGGTGTGGATGACCACTTCTTCGAGGGTCTCGGCGAACTCGATGACCTCCGGGGTGTTGTCCAGCTTGCCGCGGTGCTCCAGACCGCGCGTCCAGGCGAAGATCGACGCGATCGGATTGGTGGAGGTCGCCTTCCCCTGCTGATACTGCCGGTAGTGCCGGGTGACGGTGCCGTGTGCGGCCTCGGCCTCGACGGTCTTGCCGTCCGGGGTCATCAGCACCGAGGTCATCAGACCCAGCGAGCCGTAGCCCTGCGCCACGATGTCGGACTCCACGTCACCGTCGTAGTTCTTGCACGCCCAGACGTAGCCGCCCTCCCACTTCAGGCAGGAAGCCACCATGTCATCGATGAGCCTGTGCTCGTAGGTCAGGCCACGGGAATCGAACTCGGCCTTGTAGTCCTCGTCGAAGATGCGCTGGAACTCGTCTTTGAACATCCCGTCG
>DAIPYT010000232.1:0-4152 GCA_036782595.1 Mycobacterium sp.
CTCACACTGTTCCTCAAGCCGGTGCATGCCACAGCTGCACATCCCGCGCCGGCTCTTGTCCGCATCCCCGAAAGGTCCGCTCCGTGACGTTCCGCCCGATCCTGCTGACGGCAATCATCGTCGGTATGGCTGTTTCTTCCTGCGCCGCAAAGGAATCCAAGACTGCCGAGAGCGCTTCGGCTGCCCAGATCACCGTCAACGCCACCGACACCGAATGCGTGCTGTCGGCCGGCCAGGGCGGTACGGGGGCGACGACGTTCGTCGTCACCAACAATGGATCCAAGGCCACCGAGTTCTACGTCTACGACAAGGCCGGCGGTGTCCTGGAGGAGGTGGAGAACATCTCCCCCGGCCTCAAGCGCGAACTCACGGTGGAGTTCAAGGACGCCGGCACCTACAAGGTGGCCTGCAAGCCTGGCATGGTGGGTGACGGCATCCGCAGCGACTTCACGGTCAAGGCGGGCTGACCCCCTCAGTGGTCGTGCTCGAAGACGACCAGGGTGTCGGTGAGTTTGTCGTCGACGAAGTAGGCGCGGCAGGTGAAGGGGTCGTTGATCATGTCCCCGAACGCGTTCGGCACCTGCACGACACCGTTCACCGAACGCACCGCGATCCGGGAGTGGTCAGTCCCTTTCAGGCTCTCACGGGCGAGGGCCGAGAAGTCGGTGATCTCCGGATCCAGTTGAGCGGGCGCGACTTTCACGTCGGTGAGCTTCGCCTTGTCCGGCGACGGCAAGCGGCCCAGCACGTCCTTCTCGCAACGCTGTTGCGCCGCGGAGATATCCGGGCTCACCGAATCACGCATCACCACGGCGTTGCCGATGAACAACCCGATGCCCAACGCCACCACCGCGATCAGCAATAGGCGCGTCGCGCTCACATCTCCCCTTGCAATCCGGTGAGGTCATCGGGGACGTCGACGGCGTGCTCCTCGAGGGCCTCCCGTGGGACCACGTCGAGGGTGCGTTCATGGGTGGCGGCCAGCACCACCGGGGCCGGGGATCCGTCCTGGTAGGCACGCAGCCAGTTGCGGGCCGTCACACACCACCGGTCACCGGGAACCAGGCCGGGGAACCGGTACTGCGGCATCGGCGTCGACAGGTCGTTGCCGATGGAGCGCTGGTGCTCCAGGAATTCCGCGGAGACCACTGCGCAGATGGTGTGCAGGCCGCGGTCCTCCGGGCCGCTTGAGCAGCAGCCGTCGCGGTGGAAACCGGTCATCGGGTCGGTGCCGCACTCCTGCAGCGGGCCGCCCAGCACATTGCGATCAGGCATTGGACAAGTATCGCCGCTCCGGCAGTCTCCTCATAAACGGTCTCCGCATACAAAGAGGCCCGCCCCGGTGTCCCGGGGCGGGCCTGCAGTGCTGTGACTTAACTGAGTCTTACTGACCAGTCTGGATGTTGCCCGGCAGCGCGGTGGGCGCGGGGCGAGCGGTGACCGACGGCGCGAACGAACCGACGTTGGCCTTCTCGGTCGGTGACACGGCGGGTGCGCTGGTCGACGGCTTGGTCTCCGCCGGCTTCTCCTTGGCGCAGGCGGTCAGAGCGCCCGAGCCGAGGATGGCGGCCGCACCGGCCACGAGCGCAACCTGCCGAATAACACGTGTCGAAAACATGGGTTCTCCCCGATCTCTCCTGAGTCTCTCCTGAGACTGTTTACCCTAATGATAACCCTAACCGCGGTTATGTTAATCCCGGGAGTCCACCCCGCATTGACGCGTCAGTCGTGGTGGTGCTGGTGACCGTCGCCCTCAGGCACAGTCCCGGCAGGCACCGGCGCGATGGCTGAAGGCTCAGCCGGGGCGCTGGTGTCTAGGCCCATATCGGTCACCGGTAGACCATCTCCGGCGGAGTCCGGTGCCGGCGGCGTGACCGCGTTGTGCTTGTCTTCGGCCTGCATCTGGGCCGGTCCGCCATGGTCATGCTGGTGACCGACGAAGCTGGAGGTGAGTCCCACCGTCACCGCGCCAATCATCACGGTGTGGGCGCCGAGCATCACCATCGCCCGGTTGAAGCCCGACACCTCTTCGGCCTGGTAGCCGCGAAACCACGCCCACGCCGCACCCATGATGACGTAGCACTGCAGCAATTGGACGCTGATGCCGGCAGGCTCCACCGCTTCCGGCCGGCCGGTGTTCGGCCCGAAGGGCGCCCCGGTGGTGTGCGAGGTGACCCACAGGGCGACCAAACCGAGGTTGAGGGCAATCCCGGCGGCGAGCACCAGGACGGTCGGACGCGACCAGGCGAAGAACGCCCAAATCAGTTGGGCAACCGCGATGATCGCGAAGAAGAGTCCCGAGAGCACCCAGTCCCGCCAGTGCATCGGGGTGACGGCGAAGTGGATCACCCCCGCCCCGAAGGAAGCGACCGCCGCGCAGCGGGCTGCCAGCCGACCGTCGGTCTTCTTCCATTCAGGTGTGACCACGGGTTCGACGGTGTCACGGCAGAACAACAGGGACGAGCATGAACGGATAACGGTCGTGTTCCAGATCCGCAGCGTGTGGTGCGCCGTCAGCGGCGGCGCGGTGTATGCAAAGCGGTGTATGCAAACTTGCGTTGGAACCGGCCAACCGTATGAACTGACGGTTCACGCCCAGGTTCTGAACACACACGGAGGACGTAGGTCATGACTGAACAAGGCCAGACAGCGTTGGTGACCGGCGCCAGCAGCGGCATCGGTGAGCAGTTCGCACATCAACTCGCGGCGCGGGGTCACAACCTGGTGCTGACCGCACGCAGCGCGGACCGCCTGGAGGCGCTGGCCCAGAAGTTGCGCAGTGAACATCCCCGCATCGAGGTCGATGTGATCAGCGCCGACCTCGGCGTGCCCGGCGGAGCGGCGGGCCTGGTATCAGATCTCACCTCCCGCGGAACCCGCGTGGATCTGTTGATCAACAACGCCGGATTCGGTTCGCACAACGCGGTTGTGGACGAGGATCCCGACAACGTCGTGCGCGAGATCCAGCTGAACTGCTCCTCATTGGTGGAACTGACCACCCGTCTGCTGCCGGCGATGGTGGAACGCCGTCGGGGCGGGGTGCTCAACGTTGCCTCGACGGCAGCCTTTCAGCCGATCGCCACGATGGCGGTGTACGCGGCGACCAAAGCGTTCGTGTTGTCCTTCACCGAAGCGCTGTGGGCTGAGACCAGAAAGACCGGCGTGCGCGTCATGGCACTATGCCCCGGTCCGACCGACACAGCTTTCTTCGATACCGCCGGCAAGGAATTCCTGACCCGAGGCCGCCAATCCCCCGCGGAGGTCACCGAGATCGCCCTCAAAGCGTTCTTCGACGGTCACGGCCCCAGCGTCATCCCCGGCACGATGAACAAGCTGAAGGCCCACGGCTACCGGATCACACCGCGCGCGGTGATGGCCGGCGTTGCCGGAATGATGGTGCGCCCCAACTGAAGTCGGCGTGCAGAACAGGGCCAGGCCTTGACGGAATGACCGACGACCCCGGTTGAGGAAGTGGTTTCCAACCAGATCCACTTGCCCAACCGGGGCCGTCAACGGTCAGACGGGACCGGTGCTGCCGTCGGTACCGTCGGTCGCAGAACCGCCCGGCGCTGTGGCCACACCACCGGTGCCGAAGGCCCCGAGGCCCGTTCCGCCGTTACCACCATTGCCGCCGGTGGCCGTCTGACTGGTGCCGATCGCATTGGCCGCGCCGCCGTTGCCGCCGGATCCGCCATTACCGCTGCCGGTGACGGCGTCACCGCCGACGCCTCCATCGCCACCGTCGGCAACGCTGGAATCACCATTGGTGTTCGCTGTACCGCCCGCACCACCTGATCCGCCGGCACCGCCGACCGAGCTGCCGCCGGCACCGCCGGCACCGCCGTTGGCTGTCAGGGTCGACGTCGCGGCCCCACCGACACCACCGGCGCCGCCATCACTGGTGCCCCCGGCACCACCGGCACCGCCCTGCCCCGCGTTCGAGAGGGTCAAGAGACCGATGGAGCTCGCGGTGCCACCTGCTCCGCCGACACCACCGACTGTTGCGCCATCACCGCCGGCACCGCCGCCGCCGCCGGTGCCGACCTTGGAATCGCCCAACGATGTCCCGCTGCCGCCGGCACCGCCGTTACCGCCGGCGCCCACAGTGCCATCGCCGCCCGCACCGCCGGCACCGCCGCTGGCAGAGGCCGC
>DAIPYT010000233.1:0-4146 GCA_036782595.1 Mycobacterium sp.
GGCCACCGGCCAGCATGTAGGTGGGAAGGCAGTGCGCCATCGCGATCCACAGCGCCGCGAAGTTGTAGGTGGTCCAGGTGCGCCGACTCTGCGGCGTCGGGGCCAGGTCGCCGTTGAACAGTGGGCTGCCGGCGATGTCGGGCGGCAGTTCAGCCAGAGCCTCGCGGGTCAGGGTCGGGTCGGTGTCGAGGACGAGATCACCTGCGCGTGGAGTTGGGAAAAGTCCTATCCATCAGAGCATCTCACTACCGGGGTGGACCACTACACCCGCGGTGGGATCGGCACCGCGATGGCGTCGTATCTGAGCCGGCGGTCCGTGTCCGGAGAGTCGAAGGTGACGTCGTACAAATTAAAGGTGGTGTTGCCGAAGCTGACGGTGAAATCGCCAGTCACTGCCTTAACCGGAGCGCTGGACTCGATGTACACCTCTTCGCCGGGCTTGGCGGTGACGGTGATCGCCTGGCTGAAGGTGTAGGTGCTGGTCCAGGTCTGACTGGCTTCCGCGGTGACCGAAACCTCGACGACTTCGAAGACTTTGGCCTTTACGCTCGTGCTGAGTTTGAGGCTGGTCGACGTCGACTGGGAGTTGGTCACGGTAATCGTGGTGGTCAAATTCGAGGTGGTGTTGTTGCGGACGGAATCCGAGGACTGGACCGGCGCCGCCCAGGCCGCATTGTCGAACGACCTAGAGGTGAACGAGCATGTCGCCCGCCCGTTGCTGCAGAAACTGTTGAGCACATCGGCCTGCCTCTGGCTCTGCCCGCTGGGCACGCTGATCACCGTGCCGGGGCGGTCGAACAGGACCACGGTCCTTAGGGTGCCGTTGTCGCAGTTCCCTATGCCGCACTGCCACACCGACCCGAACGGCTTGGTCGCAACGGTGACGGAGAACGACCCTGAGGACGCGGGTATCAACACCCCACTCGCGTCGACCGGCGAGAACGTGGCCGTTCCGACGAGATCTTGAAAGGCGTACTGCGCCAGGACGATTGTCTTGGACTCGCCGGGCTGCATGATGGTTCCCACCGGGGGCACCTGGACCACGGTGCGGTTCGCCTGAGCCGTCCAGCTAGTGAGCATCTGGTTGCTCGAGGTGAGGTTGATGATCTCGAACGTCCTCGTGATCAGCGGCTTGGCGAGCGCACCGTCCGGAGGTCCGCCGTCACCGGGCGACCCCCAGACCGACACGGAGGCTTGCGCGGGCCGCCAGCTCCCCGAGGGGTTGAGGATGTTGAATCCCGGCGAGTCGACGGCCACGCTGAAGGTGTCGTACTCGGAGAAGTCCGTTCCCGGGGTGTAGGTGTAGGTGCCGTCGGGGCTGACCTCCACGGTGCCCAGCAGCGGATCGCTGGTCAGCGTGTAGCTCAGCGGGCTGCCCTGCGGGCTGACCGCCCCGAGTGTGCCCCGAATCTGCCCGGTGGCCGTGGTGACGGTCTGCACCGGGTCGACGGTCGCGGGCTGGCTGAACAGGTTGCGCCGCACCAGAAGCAGTGCGCCCTGCAGCAGGTCGCTGACCGGGTTGGCCGGTAGCGCCGAGAGCCAGTTCTGCGTGGCGTCGAGCACACGAACCACGGCGGTGTTGATTTCCCACAGCACACCGGTCGGGGTGGCGGTCGCGGCGGGTGGCTCCGGCAGCGCGGCAACCGAGGCAGGCAAGGTAGCGGCCGCGACGGCTGGCGTGATGACTGTCGGTGCCGCGGCGCTGCCGGTTGGACCGGTGACGGCACTCGGACGTGGGCTGACGGGTGCCAGTGGCGTGAGAAGTGCCGGCTGACGGGACTGACGGCGGCTCGTCGAATTCGCCGGACTGGCCGGAATCGCCGAGACATTCGCCTCGGGGGCGGCTGCCGGGGCCGGGTCGTCGTTGATGGGCCCAACCGCTATGGCCGCTACCGCCTCGCGGTCCGTCGGATTTGTAACGGCCGCGGACCTGGACCCGCGGCCCACCGGATTCGCCGTGGCCGCAGACTCGGGCACACGTTCCGCGCGTTGCGAGGCCGACCGCGGCGCAGCCGCGCCGCGGGCCGGTCTCGGGTTCGGGGACGCCGATGCCGAGGCGGAATCGGTGTCCGGGCTGTCGGCCGAGGCGACACCCACGACCTGCGGGCCCGCCAGCGACAGTCCGAGTGCAAAGGCTGCGGTCCCGACGCGCACAGCGTTCTTGGTCTTACTCATACCCGGCCCCTCAATCAATGAGCCGAACAACGTCGCCCGGCCGGACGAGAGTAAACGACCGGTACCGCCCTTGGGATGGGTGAAATTACCCGATTTCGTCCCGCACCCCCGATAATTTCCATATGCCCACACGTCGCGATCTGGTGGGTCGGCGGGCCGAGTTGTCGCAGCTCACGCAGATGCTGACCGAAGACACCAAGCGTGCGGTCGTGGTGTCCGGGGAACCCGGCGTCGGCAAGACGGCTTTGATCGAACAGCTGTGTACCCGCGCGACTGCCGATGGCTGGCAGGTGGTGCGGGTCCTGGGGGTGGCGGTCGAGGAACCCTTCGCGTTGGGCGGGCTCAATCAACTGGCCTTCGGTCTCAAGACGTATCAACCGAAGTTGGACGACGTAGACCGTGCGGTTCTTGCGCCGGTCTTCGGCGGTGATCCGGACTCCGAGGTCGCGGTCCTGCCGCTGGCGTCGGGGCTGCTGAACCTCTTGGCGGTCGCCGGGGAACAACAGCCGCTACTGCTCGTCGTCGACGACGTGCACTGGCTGGACAGGGTCAGTGCGGAGGTGCTGGGCGCGGTGGGGCGGCGGCTGACCCATCCCCAGGTTCGGATCGTGGCCGGGCTGCGGACGTCACATGAATCCGGGTTTTCTGGGGCAGGGTGGGACGAATTGCCGTTGGCTCCACTGGACGCCGAGGATTCGCTGCTGCTGCTGGAGTCGGCCGGAGTGCCGGTGCCGGCGGCGAACAGAACCGCGATCATCGAGGCCGCACAAGGCAATCCCCTTGCCCTGGTTGAACTCCCCCGATTCGGCGGCCGGATCGAAGAGCGCCTCGGGGCACTTCCGTTGACCGAACGTCTGGTGGCGGTGTTCGGCGCTCAACTCGAGGCGCTCGACGCCGGCGTGCGGGCCGAGTTATTGCGGGCAGCACTGGACGGTATCGCGGGCAGCGTCCCGTCGTCGACGGGGGCCCGGTTTGTGATGCGCGACGTCGGATCCGCAGTCAAGGCAGGCCTCTTGGTAGTTAATCCGATGGGAGACATCGTCTTTCGTCATCCTTTGGTTCGGGCTGCGGTCATTCATCAGGCCGATCCCCAGGAACGCCGCGAAGCCCACCTGGACCTGGCCGGACTCTACGACGAAGTGCTGGTGCGCCGCGCCTCGCACCTGGCCGCCGCAGCCCTCGAACCCGACCAGGACGTGGCCGACGTTCTGGCCCGGGCTGCGAAGCTGTCCATTCGTCGAGGCGGACTTTCGGTCGGCGCGGAGTGGCTGAGCCGGGCCGCCGAACTGAGCACCGACCCGGACCGTCGGGCCGAACTGTTCGCCGACGCGGTCTTCGTGGCGGCCCGCGCCGGTCAGCCCGGCGGGGTCGAGGATCTGCTCGAAGGTACCGGGACCTCCTCGGGAGAGTCGGCGGTCACGGTCCTGGCGGATTCCTACCGGCAATTTCACGCCGACGGCGAGGTGACCTCCACTCACCGGCGGGTGCTCGACGCGCTGAACCGGGCCGATACCCTCGACGACAAGACGGTGAACCGGCTGGCCTACCTGCTGGTGTCGATCACCAACTACTCCGGCAGCCCTGGGCACCGGGAACAGACCAGCGCCGCCGTACTCGCTCTGCAGGCGCGGCTGGACCCAGCGGTCTTGATGTACCGCACCGGCATCGACGACATCGCCGGCACCGCCAACGCCGTCCGTTCGATGCTGAGCGGGTACGTGGAGTTGCTGCCGCAGGTGCCGGCGCAGCGGATGGTGCTGCTGTCGTTTCCGGCGTACTGCCTTGGCGTCATGGCCGACTTCCGCGCGCCGCTTCAGCTGGCCTACGCACAGCTCAGCAGTCACGGCGCCTCCATCGATGCCATCGAGAGCGGGCGGGTGGTGCTGCTGGACCTGATAGCCGCCGGACACTGGCCGCAGGCAGAACAGGTCGGGGCGGCCTGCCTGGAGATGGCGCAGCAGATCGAGGGCA
>DAIPYT010000234.1:0-4145 GCA_036782595.1 Mycobacterium sp.
ACCGCGCCGATTCCTTCGTCGAGCAGCAGGATCTCCGGGTCGATGCTGGTGACCACACCCATCGCCAACCGCACCCGCATACCGGTGGAGTAGGTGCGCAGCGGCATCGACAGGTAGTCGCCGAGTTCGGTGAACTCCGCGATCTCGTCGACCTTGGCCAGCATCTGCTTGCGGGTCTGCCCCAGGAACAGCCCGCGGATGATGATGTTCTCGTAGCCGGTGATCTCCGGGTCCATCCCGACGCCGAGATCGAAAACCGGTGCCACCCGGCCCCGGATGAGGGTGCGTCCGCGGGTGGGTTCGTAGATGCCGGACAGCAGGCGCAGCATGGTGGACTTGCCGGCGCCGTTGTGACCCACCAGGCCGACGCGGTCACCCATCTTCAGCGTCATGGTGATATCGCGCAGCGCCTCGATGACGACGACGTTGTCGTCGTTGCGGCCGATCGCGCCGCCGGCCTTTCCGAGGAAGGCCTTCTTGATCGAGCGCGTCTTGGCGTCGAAGATCGGGAACTCGACCCAGGCGTTGCGGGTCTCGATGTAGGGATCGGATGACATGGAAGGTCGAAGCCTAGAGGTACTGCCCGGTGCCGTGGGCCGAGCTACCACCGGCGTTCTCGCCCGCGTCCCCCGGCGACAGCATCCCGGGCGGAAGCGCGCCCTGACGCATGTGTTCCAACTGCGCCCGGGCCGCCATCTGCTGGGCGAACAACGCGGTCTGGATGCCGTGGAAGAGACCCTCCAGCCAGCCGACCAACTGCGCCTGGGCGATCCGCAACTCCGCATCCGAGGGCACCGAGTCCTCGGAGAACGGCAGCGCCAACCGCTGCAGCTCCTCGCGCAGTTCCGGTGCCAAGCCGTCCTCGAGTTCGCGGATGCTGGTGGCGTGGACCTCGCGCAAGCGGGTGCGGCTGGCGTCGTCCAGCGGCGCGGCCTTCACCTCCTCGAGCAGCTGCTTGATCATGGTGCCGATCCGCATCACCTTGGCGGGTTGCTCCACGAGGTCGGTGATCGAACGCTGCTCCTCACCGCCCTGACCGAGTGGAGTGGACTCATCGCCCGGCTGCCCGGTGATGATTTCGATGTCGTCGTCGTTGTTCGCCGTCATTTCCCGTCCTGTTTGCCTCGCCATTCGTAGATGCGGGCGCCGCCATTGTCGTAGATCTTGGCCCACGACGTGGACTTGTCTAGTGACACTAGACCGTCTGGCATCACGAAACCCCGGACGACGGGGCTGCTGATGAGCACATATTTGATGTTGAGCGCCCGCACCGCCTCGGCGACCCGGGGGTCGCGGTCGGCGTTGTCGGCGTAGGCCCAGAACAGGAACCGGTTGCGGCCGGGTCCCTGCTGCACCGGATAGTCGTAATGGGTCCACAGCGGGTGCAGATCGGCCACGGCGTACATCCAGGCGCTGCCGTCGACGTTGGCGTTGCCGATCAGGGTGTCGCGGGCCCCGGGCAGGCGGGCCAGGTAGGCGAAGGCCTCCAGATCCCGGTCGTCGACGATCACGTGGTCGTACTTCTCGCCCATCAGGAATCGGTGCCGGGGGAAGTAATGCCAGGCCAGCCCGACGCAGACCGCCGCCAGCAGGGCGGCCGTCGCGCCGATCCAGAATGGCCGCGCAGGCTGCACCTTCGGCCGGATCAGCCGCCTGGCCCATTCCACGATCAGCACCGCCGCGGAGAACAACGCGATACCGGCCATCGGCGCCAACAGCAGAGTCAACACTGCCGACAGTCGGCGCGGGTCGCTGTAGAACAACTCGCTGTAGCCGCGGACGACGGCGCCCAGCGGCCCGTGGAATGGTGCCGAGGAGTACACGATCGCGACCAGCATCAGCAGCCATACCGCGGCAGGCCACCAGATCCGCTTGATCAGCAGCAGCACGAAGCCCGCGGCGGCCAGGGCGATGAGGATGTTCTGGATGGGAAAGTCGTTGAGGTGACGGGTGTGCTGCAGCACCGCGTCGAACAGCGCTTTTCGGCGGCCTTCGTAGGTCAGGAACTCGTGGCCGGTGATGATCTCGGCCTGTTGGAGCACGCCGAGGAATTGGGGCAGCAGCACCGCCAGGGTCGGTACCGCGATCAACAGCAGGGTTGTGAAATCCCGAAGCCGGCCGCGCACCGGGTGGACCAAGGCGTCGAGCAGCCACCACGCGGCCACGAAGGTCACCGCCACCACGCCGCCGGTGATGTGCACGGAGAACACCGCGATCATCGCCAGCACGGCCAGTGGAATGCGATCGCGGTGCGCCAGGCACGATGCGACCAGAACGAACGTCGGCACCGCGATGCCATAGCCGGCCAGGTTCGCAATCGATGCGGTGTCGAACTCGACGTAAGGCACCGCGGTGAACGACGCCGACAAACCGGCAGCGGTGGCCGAAGCACCGGCTGTCCGCCACCGACTGGTTCGGCCCGCGAGTAGCTGCCAGGTGAGCAGTGCGGCGCTGAGCGGGAAGAGCCACACCGCCGCAGCCACTGAGCTCAAGGTGTACGCGCTGGTCGGGGCGGCACCGGTCAGTTGCGCCAGCACCGCGGCCAGCGCGTGGAACGTCGACGGGTAGTACAGCGCGTCGTGGGTCTCGACATTGCGTAACTCGCCCATGTGGGTCGGCGATGCCTGCCCGGTGTCGAGGATCCACCGGACGGTGTTGGCGTGCCAGACCGCATCCCAGTTGCTCGGGATCGACTGCCAGTCCGGCAGGCCGCGCCAGGCCGCCAGCCAGATCAAGCCGGCGCCGAGAAGCACCCCGGCGCCGGCAACGAGTGCCGGAAAGTCCGGTCCCGACGCCGAGGCGTACGGGGTGCCGGTTCGCTTCACCAGCAAAACCCGATAGCCGACCAGGAGCAGGATCACCGCGGCCAGTGCGGCCGTGGCGGTGAGGGCGTCCCACCGGATTCCGAGGGCACCGAACGGGACGATGGACAGCGCCACCACACCGTAGGTGAGCGCCGGGCCGACGGCCGCGGCCAGCGGCCAGCGCAGTCCGCCGGCCCGGCCGACCAGCGCGCCGGGCACGGTCAGCAACACGACTGCGACAACCACGCCGCCGCCGAAGTTCACTGCCCTAGTATGGGTACGCAGTCTGGATCGCCGTTGGGCGGGTTGTACGGCTTTCTACCTGGCTACCGCAATTCGCGGACGGCTCGAAGGTGGTGCGATGGCTTACGACGTCGCCCGGGTGCGCGGTCTGCACTCGGACCTCGGCGACGGTTGGACGCGCTTCGACGCCCCCGCCGCCATGGTGGTTCCGGAGACCGTCGCCAGCACCGTGTCGACCGCCTTCCGCAGTGCCGCGGCTAACCCTGCGAGCCCGCATCCGGCGGCCCAGCGAAGCGTCGCCCTGCTCGAGGCTGCCCGCCGTGCGGTGGCCGATCTGCTGAACGCCGACCCCGCCGGCGTCGTTCTCGGACCTGACCGGGCCGTGCTGCTGGCCTCGCTGGCCGATGCTTCCTCGACCCGGGCCGGACTGGGCAGCGAGTTGGTGGTCAGCCGGCTCGACGATGAGGCCAATATCGCGCCCTGGCTGCGCGCCGCCGACCGGTTCGGCGCCAAGGTCAGGTGGGCCGAGGTCGACATCGAGACCGGCGAGATGCCGGTATGGCAGTGGGAGGACCTGCTGACCGGGGATACCCGCCTGGTCGCGATCCCGTCGGCCTCATCGATCTTGGGGACCGTCGTGGACGTCGCCGCCATCAGCAAGCAGGTGCACAATCGTGGCGCTCTGCTGGTGGTGGATCACTCCGCCGCGGCGCCCTATCGCCTGCTGGATATCGCCGAGGTCGAGGCCGACGTCGTGGCGGTCAACGCCGCCGCCTGGGGCGGACCCCCGATCGGCGCACTGGTGTTCCGCAACCCGATGCTGATCGACACCTTCGCATCGGTGTCGGCCGATCCGTACGCCTCCGGGCCGGCCCGGTTGGAATTGGGCATGCATCAGTACGGTCTGCTGGCCGGGCTGGTTGCGAGTGTGGAATACCTGGCCGCCCTGGACGAGGACGCCCAGGGTAGTCGGCGCGAAAGACTCACGCAGTCAATGGGTTCCGCACAGGTGTATCTCGACGGACTGTTCGACTATCTGATGTCTTCGCTGTCCTCGCTTCCGCTGGTGACGGTGATCGGCGATCCACCGGAGCGCCT
>DAIPYT010000235.1:0-4122 GCA_036782595.1 Mycobacterium sp.
GGTGGTCGGCCGCCAACGCGCACGTTTAACGGCGGCGGTGGCCGGAAACTGCGTCAGATCTATTTCGTGGATCGCTTTCCGGAAGGCCTCGCGGTCGGCATCGGTGACCTCACGCTCTCCGCCGAGTTGGATCGCGAAGCCCAAAATCAGATGGCCGATCATGGCACCCGACCGCGCCGCCGCGTCGACGGAGAGTCCGGCGTCCATCAAAACGGCGAGCATGCGTTCCCGCACCGCCGCCGCGTTCGGGCCGACTGGGGTGTGATCGGCCAGGAGCAGTGCCGCCTGCCGGTGCCGTCGGAACGCCTCGAATGTTCCCGCGGCGATCTTCTCGCATGCCTGCCGCCAGCCTAGCGAGTCATAGTTCGCGGCATCGACGTCCACTTCTCCCATCACCCGATCGATGACGCTCTGCGCCAACGCTTCTCGGGATGGGAAGTGCCGGTAGAGCGTCGCCGTACTGGATTTCAGATGCTTGCCCAGTGACCGCATCGATAACCCATCCATGCCCTGCTCGTCGATGATCTGCAGTGCCGCATCGACGATGCGACCGACGGGGATCGGCGGCCGACCCGGCTTGCGCCGGTCCACCGGACCGGGATTACTGGCACGGGGAGGACAGCCTTGGGTTGACGCGTCTAGCTGCACGGGCTTTCCTTCTGGCGTTCTTCGCCGCGCGTACTGGCGACGGCCTCAACTACGACCAAGACGGTTTCCAACTCCGCGGCGAGGCGAGCCATGAGTTCCGGGCGGACCATATCGGTGTGATGTTCGAACAGTGGGTGGCAGCGGACCCCGGCCGTCGCGTAGTGACGCCACGCTCGCCGGAGCCTCTTCATCGATCGCCCCGGTCCGAAGAGGTCGACGGTGATCGGCAGCTGCGGTGGCGAGTAGCCGCGGATTATTTCGAGGAAATCGGGATTCCCCGATCCATGGCGTGGGTCGGCGATCTGCCGTCTTCTCATCTTTCTGCGTGCGAAAGAGGTGAGGTAAGCGACGCGTTGTCGGCCGGTTTCCCGACGCAAATCCTCGGCGAACCTCTCCACGCGCAATCTGCCGCGCATAACCGCAGGCAGATTGCTGAATATCAGGCTCGGCCTTAGGGCGTGGCTGTCCAGCATCGCGCAGAGGCCTATCGTCGCGCCCCGCTCGAGCAGCGCCGCCGTGACCGCCCAGGCGTACCAGCCGCCGGCTGAATAGCCGACCAGGTGAACCGGTCCGTGGCCGTGCCTTTCGAGAATGTCCTCGGCGTAGCGCACGGCGAGTTCACTCACGCTCAGGCTGGAGCCGCCGCCGCTAGCAACCATCCCGGTGGTCTGCAGACCGAGAACGGGGCGGTCCGGCGCCAACGCTGTCGCGAGATCGAGATAGTGGAACAGCTGCCCGTGCGCCCCGTGGAGGACGATCAGCGGGTCGCGGCCGCCCTTGGGTTGCAGGGTAACCAGGTGCGATCCGTCCCGGGCCAGGGAGCTCAGCGCCGTCGCCACGTCAGCGGGTGTGGGATTCTCGAAGAGAAGGGTGGGCGGGCATTCCCCCCATCCGGCGCAGGCCAGGCGGATCATGCACTGCATTGCCGCCAGCGAATCTCCCCCCGCCAGAAAGAAATTGGTTAACCGTCCCACCTGGTATCCCGGCGGCAGCCTGGAGGCGAGAACGGAAGTGAAACACTCGATCACGATGTCCTCGGCCGGGTTGCGCCCGGGCTCGTACTCCGCGTGCAGAACACCAGAGAGTGCGTCGGCCATCCCGCCGCGCGACACCTTCCCCGCGGCGCCGAGCGGTATGGCGTCCACCACGATGATCCGGCTGGGCACCTGGCGCGGCTCCAACCGGCCGGCCAGGTAGCGGCGCAGTCCGGCCTCGTCCGCGGTATGGCCGGCCGCCACGACGACGGCGGCGGCGAGATCCTCCCCGAGGCTGGGGTGGGCGACCGGAAAGCTCACCGCCTCACGGACGGCCGGGTGCGCGAGCAGGGCCGCATCGATGTCGGACGGGGCCACCATTGCCCCGCCCCGATTGATCCGTTCGCTGACCCGGCCCCGCAGAAACAGGTATCCGTCGGCGTCGAGTCGGCCTTCGTCACCGGTCAGCAGCCAGCCATCGCGGAAGGCGGTTGCGTCCGCGAGGGGATCCAGATAACCCGTCAGCGACGGCGCACCGCTCAGCACAACCTGCCCCCACTCACCGGCGGCCGTCGGCCGGCCCGCATCGTCGATGACAGCAAGTTCCTCGACGATTCGGCGTCCCACCGATCCCAACCGGGGCGCGTCAACCGGGTTGCAGGTGATGTGCGGGCACTCGGTCATTCCGTAGGCCTCGATGACGGGCACACCGAAGGCCGCCGACAACGCCTCGATGGCCGACGCCGACAAAGTAACGGTCCCCGAGCGCACGAGTCGTAGGCGATGTTCGCGCCCCAGCGGAGTAACGGAGTTCTGGTCAAGCAGTGCACGGTGCATCACCGGCGGAACCGTGAACCAGGTCACGGCGTGATCGGCCACGGCTTTCAGGAACAGTGCGGCATCGAACCTGTCAGTCACCACCACGCTGCCGCCACTTAGGAGCGGAAGCAACAACCCGGAGGCCATCCCGTGGGCATGGTCGAGTGGCAGGGCGAGCAGCGAGCGGTCCTCCGGGGTCAACCGCATACATCGGGTCATCGCCAGTGAACCAGCCACCATCCGGGACTGGGGAATCCGCACCCACTTCGGCGGTCCCGTGGAACCCGATGTCGCCAACAGAATTTCCGCGCCGCCGACGGGTTCCATTGCCGATGGGCCCGTCTGATCGGCGGTGCGCAATTCACCCGGACGGAAGACCGGGATCTCCAACTGACGCGCGGCGTCCGCGGCTTCTGGCCATTCGTCCGTTGTCACCAGGGCACCCGGCGCCAGGGCGCGCAGCACTGGTTCCCAGCCGGTGGCCCCGAGGCTGGGCCGCAGCGGAGCGATGCTGCAGGTCGTAGCGACCTGAAGGGTCGCGACGGATGAGTCGATTCCCGGTGGCAGCAGTACTGCAACGCGATCAGCAGGCCGCAGTCCGGCCTGACGCAGGACACTCCCGCCGGCCAGCAAACCGGCCAACTCCGCACGGGAGAGCATCGGGCCGTCGACCGCTCCGATGGCGGGCGCGGCGGGGTCAGCCCGGGACCAGAACGCCAGACGGGCTGCGATTCCAGTCGGCAACCCGTCGCTATGCATGGTGATGAAGCACGGTGAACACTGCGGTGGCCGACGCCACCGCAGCACCGCCCTCGGCGGGGCGCAAGGTCGCCCGACTGAACAGCACCCGCTTACCGGACTTCTCCACCTCGGATTCCGCGTAAAACACTCCGGGTAGCGCCGGAGTGAGGAAGTGCGTATTCAACTGCGCCGTGGCGCAGGTTAATTCAGCTGGTAGGACCGCCAGTGAGAGGAAGGCCATCGACAGGTCCAGCATTGCGGCGAGCACGCCACCCTGGACAACGCCTGCGCCCTGCAGGAATTCCGGTCCGCAGCAGAACCGCGCACGCAGTGTCCCGGCCTGGACGTCCAGGTCGACGACGGTCGCCTCCAGCGACTCCGCAAAGGGCATCCGCCTGATGACCAGCGGCTTCGGGTTCGGCTCGTCGAAGCGCTGGATCGCTCCCTTGAAAGCAGATCGGCCAGGCTGAATCGACATCGGCTCAGCCCTTCTTTCGCAACTCGTGGACCCCACTACTTAATATCGGCTACACTAACTTCGTAATCCGCCGCGGGCAAGAGGATGGGCGTAAAACCCACGAAATGCCTTAACGGCCTATGCCTCTGACGACTCGATCGTGATCGTTGCCGTCGCCTACGGGCAGTTGCCGTTTTCCCGGATCCAGATGACGCCGGCGGGAACACCTACAACGCCGTTGGCTCCCCGCGGCCCCGCCTGGCCCTAACCACGCACAGGCTCCTACGTCAGAAACTTAAGTGCGGAGTCAGCTCGCACCAAGCGACAGGCCAGCACCGTCACGGTCAACGGGAACGGTTTCGTTCTACCAACCCGTCTTTCTACTCGTCACCCTTAGCGTCTGTATGCAACATCAACCGCTCAACATACTTCGCGATCACATCGACCTCGAGGTTCACCGGCGTACCGACGGCAGCCCGCCCC
>DAIPYT010000236.1:0-4107 GCA_036782595.1 Mycobacterium sp.
CTCAACGTTCCAGCGCTGGCTCTGGTACGCCGCCCGCCGGGCCAAGCTGCGACTCGACGGCCTAGAGGAAGAGTTCTCCACCCCGAAACGGAAGGCTGACGCGCTACGCAAGATCGCACCGGTCCTGCGTGCCAGCAGTTCCGAATTGGAAACACTGCTGCCGGGCGTCACCGTCGTGCGGTACGGCGCTGAGGAGGTGATGCAGCGTAGTGGCGATGTCCCGTCAGTGATGTCTTTTGTGGTCAAAGGCCAAGTCCGACTGGTGGTGACCGGCAAGGACGGTGCTCTGATCCCGGTGCACACCCTGCGCGAAGGCGACTTCATCGGGCAGACCGCTCTCATTCGTGAACCGGTGAACGGCAGCGCATATGCGGTCGGCGAGGTTACGATGCTGCAGGTCGATCGAAAGACACTGGAGCAGTTGGTCTTTCGTAAGCCCGATTTGCTGCAGGATCTCAGCCAGGCGATCGACGAGCGGCGTGAGCGCGCCCACTCGGCGGCCACCCAGGCTCAAGACGATTCGGCCACCGGTGATTCCGCCGCCGAAATGGACTCTGAACTCAGCTGATTCGACATGTGATCGGATCGTTGCCCAACTGCGACTTGGCGCACCGCGTCGCGTATACGGCGACCGACTCCCCCGGTGCTTGACTACCGAAGCACAGCAGTTAACCGCTGCTCCGGTACGAAAGGTGATGGGAGCCCTCATGAAGATCGTCGCGAAGTTGCGAGGCAAGTGGATGCGTCGGACGGCCGCAACCGTCGCCGCCGCAGCCGTCATGCCCGGCTTGATCGGAGTCGTCGGCGAGTCGGCGACAGCGTCTGCGTTCTCGCGGCCCGGTCTTCCGGTGGAGTACCTCGATGTTCCGTCGGCTTCGATGGGCCGAAACATCCGCATCCAGTTCCAACCCGGTGGTGAGCACGCCATCTTCCTGATGGACGGCCTTCGCGCACAGGATGATTTCAGCGGCTGGGACATCAACACCCCGGCCTTCGAGTGGACCCTGAATTCGGGACTGTCGACGGTTATGCCGGTCGGCGGGCAGTCCAGCTTCTACACCGACTGGTATCAGCCGTCGCAGGGCAACGGTCAGAACTACACCTACAAGTGGGAAACGTTCATGAACCAGGAGCTGCCGGTCTACCTGAAGGAGAAGAAGGGCATCAACCCGAACGGCAATGCCGTGGTTGGCCTTTCGATGGCGGGCAGCGCTGCGCTCACCTACGCGATCTACTACCCGCAGAAGTATGTCTACGCGTCCTCACTGTCGGGCTTCCTGAACCCGTCCGAGGGCTGGTGGCCGATGCTGATCGGTCTGGCCATGAGCGACGCCGGCGGATACAACGCACAAAGCATGTGGGGCCCGTCCTCGGACCCGGCCTGGCGACGTAACGACCCGATGATCAACGTCAATCAACTGGTGGCCAACAACACCCGGGTCTGGATCTACTGCGGCACGGGTACCCCGTCGGAGCTGGACACCTCCGGTGGCGGCGGAAACCTGATGGCCGCACAGTTCCTGGAGGGCTTCACGTTGCGCACAAACAAGACCTTCATGGAGAACTACCTGGCCGCGGGCGGGAAGAACGGTGTGTTCAACTTCCCGGCCAACGGCACCCACAGCTGGGGTTACTGGGGCCAACAGCTCCAGCAGATGATCCCCGATATGCAGCGGGTTCTCGGCGCTCACCCATCCGGCGCCTGAGGATTCCGTTTCCAGCAGGCCTGTCGCCCTCGGGCGGCAGGCCTGCTGTCATGTTCGCAGGGTGGCCTGGCCGTCGGAGTGAACCCTGACTTCGGCACCGGCGATGTCCTCGGCGACGCTGTAAGCGGCCTCATCGGCGTCGTTGATCACGGCCAGGGCCCGGCGGTCATCGGGGGTCCGTACCGTGAGGAAGACCTTCTCCGGATTACCGTCGCGGTCGTAGGGCGTGGTCCAGGACTCCACGGTTCCCGCGCCCTCCCACTCCACCACGGCGGTGCGGGTGGGCTCGGAGTCGACCGCGTCCTGGACGTCCTCCCAACGGAACTCGCCGGCAGGTGGGGTCGCGCTGTAGACACCGAAGCTGTGCTTGGTCAGGTAGCCGCCGTTGGCGCTGATCAGACCCAGCGAACCCGGATTCTCACGCAATCGCTGCGCCATCGTCGCGATCGAGTGCATGACGTAGTTGTTCCACGGCCCGCCCGCGAAGGTCAGGCCTCCGGTGACGGTGAGCGGGCGGGCCGGGTCGCCCACCGGCAGTCCCAGTTCCCTGGCTGCAACCTGCACCGCGGACGGGAAACACGAATAGAGATCGACATGGTCGAGGTCGTCGAGTCCGACTCCCGCCAGGTCCAGCACCCGCGCACCGGCGATCCGGATCGCCGGACTGCGGTGCAGTTCGTGACGTTCGGCGAAGCTGTAGGTGTCGTGCGAATCGGTCCCCGCGTAGGGAAAGACCCAGTTGTCCCTGGGGATCTGCAGAAAAGTCGCCTTCTCCACCGAACACAGCACCACCGCGGCCGCCTGGTCCACCATGTTGTTGGAGTTCATCAGCTTCGGATACGGCCAACTGATCATCCTGTTGTCCGGACCGACCTCGGTGATCTGCGCGGCGGAAAGCCGCTCGCGGACCCAGGCATTCGGGTTGGCCGCCGCCACCGCGCTGAACTGCGCCCACAACTCCCCTGTGCGGCGCCGGTGGGCGTCCACCGATTCCCCGGCGGCGATGCGGATTGCCTGCTCGAACAACGGATACACGAACGACGGCCGATCCAGTCCGATCCGCTCATCGGCCGGCCCCGACATCGGAACGTCGGCGCCCGCACCCGGCGGAACCGGGACGGATTCGTCCTGTTTGGTCCAGTCCGGGCGGAGGCCCTTGGCCCGTAGTCGCATCCGGGTCCGCCACGTCTCGCCGCCGGCCAACAGCACCGCATCCGCGCGACCCCGGCGAATGTCCACACAGGTCTGGTTCACCAGGGACTGCGGGGTGTTCCCACCGATGCCGGTGTACTGCGTGGCAGCGGTCTCGGCGCCGATCCGCCGTCCTACCAACAGACCCGGGTCGCGATAGCGCCAGGACAGCAGATTGACCACCCGAATGGAGTCCAGTGCCGCCAGCACGCGAGGATCGGCAGCCTCCCGCGCCGCGGCAGCGATCAGATCGACCGGTTCCACGCCGGGGTCTTCGGTGCGCTGGTTGACCTGCCCGGCCCCCACCAGCACCGGTGTGCGCGGATCCAGGCTCATCGGCACTCCTCTCGGTCAAATTTGACGCCCGTCAAAACCTAGCACCTGCGCTGGCCTGCGATTCCGGCAAACGCCCGTCACCGCGGCACAGCGTCATACAGTGCGGAAACGGTCTTCCCCGACACGGAAGGCAAGAATCCCAACGGGCTTCTGATCGCCGCCATACCGTGGCATCATGGGCTTCCCGCCGAACCCAGAGGAGAAAACGCGTGGCCACGAAGGGCAACAAGGATTTCAAAGGTGTCATCAAACTCGACGTGCGGGATTCCACGCCGGACTGGGGACCCTACGAACTCACCAGGGCTCCCGAAGGCTCGCCGAACATCCTGATCGTCCTCTACGACGACACCGGCCTGGCCGCTTGGTCGCCCTACGGCGGCGGCATCAACATGCCCACCCTGGACCGGTTGGCCGCCGACGGCCTGACCTACACCCAGTGGCACACCACCGCGCTGTGCTCCCCCACCCGCTCGACCTTCCTGACCGGCCGCAACCACCACGTCAACCGGTGTGCCGCCATCACCGAGGGTTCCAACGGCTTCCCCGGCGCGGCCGGCCGGCTGCCCGCCGAGTGCGCCACCATCGGCCAGGTGCTGCAGGACAACGGCTACAGCACCTACTGGATCGGCAAGAACCACAACGTCCCCGAAGAGGACATCTCCGCCGGCGGCAGCCGCTCGGAGTGGCCACTGTCCAAGGGCTTCGACCGCTTCTACGGCTTCCTCGGCGGCGAGACCAACAACTGGTATCCCGACCTGGTCGAGGACAACCGCTTCATCGAGCCGCCGGCCACCCCGGAGGAGGGCTACCACCTGTCCAAGGACCTGGCCGACCAAGCCCTTCGGATGCTGCGCGACCAGCATTCGGCCACCCC
>DAIPYT010000237.1:0-4059 GCA_036782595.1 Mycobacterium sp.
CCCGCTCGGAATCGACCGTCACGAACATCGAGTCCAGGCTGGCGTCCTTGGACTTTTGCGGCGCCAGGCCGAGCACCATTCCGCCCTTGGGCGGCATTGACCGGATGACTTCGCACGGCACCGTGGCGGTCATCGACACCGGTGTCAGTGAGATCAACGGCGCCGTAACGTTATTGAGCTGCCCGTTCTGCGGCCAGGTCAGATTTGCGGTGGTCTGCACAACCGGCAACAGCGGCGTCAGGATCGCCAGGACGAAGCCCAGCAGGCCGGCGACGGTAGCCACCATCCTGGTGACCTTCACCTCGTCGGCGGACTCGCGGGCGTTGTCGATGAGAACTTGTGTCATGACTCTGTCCGATTCATGGAAGTGCCCCGATTCATGGGAGGGCCCTGATCGGTCCGTTGCGGCTCCACCCGAACACCCGTTTGGAGCCTTCTTCGATGACGGCAACAGGCGCTTGGGAAGCGGGCACCCGCCGGATGTAGCGCTCGATCTCGCCCCAGTCGCGGTAGTAGTCGTCGCGCAGATAGGTCGGGACTGTCGCGGTGCTCAGCAACGCCTGGATGAACAGGAACGGCCCACCTGCCCGGGCTGACTGCCACATGTTCGACGACACCACCACCTGCTTGAGGTTGGGCCGGATCCGGTATTGCGGAACCTCGGCGATACCCAGGTGTTCGGCGAACGGACGCTGGCAGGGAAAGTGCGCGGCACTGGCGATGTCCATCAGCACCGGCGTCCGGTCACCGAGGAACTTCTGAGCGGTCTGCAGGATCGGTGCCCGAGGCGGGGTGAAGCCGAACCACTGCTCATTGGACAGGTTCGGGTCATCGGCCACGATGCGTGCGACATTTGCCTCCGGCGGTGCGTCCTTGAGTAGGAAACGCAGGTTGCGCCACGCCAACTGCTCCTGGGTGTCGATCGGGTAGACCTTCTCCAACGGCTTGAAGCTGCCATCGGAATTGCGAACTCCCCACTGCAGTTTCAGCGACTGCCCGTAGTGGAATTCGCCTTCCTGGTCGTAGTACCAGATCGCGCCTGCGGCGGCGACGGTCACCAGTGGGCGGTCCGGACTGCGCGGAGGCAGTTCGTACCACGCGGAGGTGGCCTTCGCGGCCAGGGTGTTCTCCTTGTAGGAACCCATCACCGGGGTGGATTTGGGGTCAAGACCGAAGGGCAGGAACACCTTTGAGCCGTTCACCCCGACCGGACCGAAGCCGCCGCCGGTACCGCCGGAGAAGCCGATGCCGACCGCTGCCTTGTTTGGGGAGCCGTCGGAGTTGACGGTGCCGGGGTTGGCGACGAACGGCGCGACCGGGTCGAGGTTGTCGCTGACCCCGTTGGGGGTGAAGCCCACCGGGTTCTCACCGCCGAGCGGACCGTACTTGCCCCACCGCTGCCCGGGAGCGGGTTGCAGCATCCCGGCGTTGGTGTCGGCCTCAACGAGAACCTCGTCGGCCATCGCGCAACTGTTCTTCGACAAGCCCGATGTCAGCGCCGCCAGACTGGCCTTGCCGTTGGTGTAGGCGGGGTAGCGCCCGACGAAGCCCTTGGCCATCGATCCGACCGCGAGCAGCACCATGATGAGCGACACGACCAGCAGTGGGGTCGCCGCCAGTACCCGGTTGCGTCGGGTTTTCTTCACCTCGGTGTGTCCGGCGTAGTCGATCCGGAAGTGCAGCCAGCCCGCGATCAATGCGGTGATGAGCGCCAACCCGAGGAACATCGACGTCACCGGCCGGTGCAGCAGGACCGGTTGGCGGTCGTACCACGGCACGCCGTAGTTACCGACGTAGAACCAGCCGTTGATCCCCGAGGTCGCCCATGCCACCACGAACAGCAGAGCGGTCACATACAGCGCCAGGTTCCGCCGGCTGTGCAGACCGACGGTGGAGAAGGCGAACGCCGTCACCCCGCCGAGCGCCGCCGCCAACCCGGCGAATGCCCCGAACTGCACCGCCCACTTGGTCGGGGTGAAAGTGAGCAGCAGCAGACCCAGCGCGGTGCTGCCGATCAACCGCCACACCGGGCCCTGGGCCAGGCCGGGAACCCGCCCCTTGCGCAGCAGCATGACCAGCATGGCGAACATGCACAGCAGCATCACCAGCACCGCGAAGCGCCGGGTCAGGGATGCCTCCACATGCTCTTCCACCGTCAGGAAGTAGTAGCGCAGGAAGTCCTGATACCACGAGATCGTTGGTCCGACAACGTATTTGATACGCACCGACTCGGCGACTCCGGCCAGCGTCTGATCGCGGAACACCACCACGAAGAACACCGACAGGGCGGCGGACAACGCCGCCAGAGGTGCCAGTACGCCGTCACGCGGGCGCCGCCGGCCGATGATGCCGGCGATGGCCCGCGCACCCACCAGCAGTGGCGCGACGGCCATCAGACCCTGCGGGGCCAACGTGACGCTGAACACCGCCACGATGATCGCCAGGGCGGTGGGCGCCAGTCGCCGGGTGGCTACGGTGCGCTCCACCAGCATCCAGACCGCCAGGGCGCCGAAGGCGATCAGCGGCTCGGGCCGCAGACCGTTGTTGAACGGCAGCCACGCGGCCAGGAACACCGCGCCCGCGGTGGCCACGGCCACCCGGTTGCCGGCCAGGCCGCCCCGCCCCGACCCGAGTCGCGGCAGCACCGCGTGACTGAGGATCAGCCAGCTGCCGATCGCCGCGGCGGTGGCGGGCAGCCGCATCCAGACGCTGGCCGCGCTGATCGTGGCCATCTGCGCCAGCACCGACTGGTACCAGTCGAACGGCGCCTCGCCTGCCCCGAAGTAGCGGAAGTAGTTGGCGTTGTAGCCGGCCTCACCGGCGACCCTCGCGATGGTCACGTTGTAGCCGTCGTCGGAGGAGATCGCCCCGATGATGTGCCACAGAAGCAACGTGCCGATCACACCGAGGTCGGCCGGCCAGTGCCGCCACCGCCGGTGTCGGACGGCGGTGATCCGCCGCGGGCGCCACCCGCCGTCGAGCACGGCCAGCGCCGCGATCGAGGCGATGACGCAGAGGATCCCGGTCACCATGACAGCCAGTTTCAGGGCCGTGGGCCGGGTGATGAACCGGGTGTCGACGTCGATCCGGGCGGACAGGCCCGGGACTGCCGCCGTCGGCTTCAGATCAGTGAAGATGCCGGTAACCTGCGGTTTTTTATCGGGTGCCAGTGTTCCCGTCGCCCCCGGAATACCGACGAAGTCCGCGCCGACCGCCCCCGGATTGGCCCAGACACGCACGGTGCTGCAAGCCCCGGAGGCCACCGCGGCACGCGGGGCCGCCGCGGCCACCGTGTCGCGGAAGGCGACGAATACCGATTCGGTGTTGGCGCGGACGAACAGACCGTTGCGGGCAGCGTCGATACCGTCGGCCGGATTGGTGGAGAACACCACTCCGCCTCCCGCCGGCAGGGTGTCGATAAGGGTGCACGGGATCGACACGTCGAGGGACTCCGGCGCCCCGGAGACCAGCGGTGCGGTGATATCGCCGACCGGACGCTCGGGGTCGACGCCCTGCGGCCACAGGATGGTGGCGGTGCTCTGTTTGACCGGCAGCAGCGGGGTCAGGCCGCACAGCAGGATGCCCGCCAGCCCGGCCAGGACGGCGACGAGACGAGCGATCCGGTGGGATTGCACTCGCTGGCTGGGCACGAGCGTCGATGTTAGGCGACGGGAACGTCGTCGCTGTGGATGACGCCGTCGTTTAGGTGGGCCGCAACGGGGCGGGGCTCCACAACCCGCTGCGGGTGGCGGTGCCCAGTTCGAGCCGGGCCGGGGTGGCATCCGGGTAGAACAGCGTCAACCGCTGCAGGGCGCCCCAGTCCCGGAACCAGTCGTTCTTCAGGTATGTGGGCACCGTGGCGGCGCGGAACAGCAGCTCACTGATCCCCAGCGGGCCGCCGCCGATGTTGTCCATGACCGGGGAGTTCGAGTCGGCGCCGAACCGGTCCGGCAGGATGCGCCACTTGGGCACCTCGGTCACCCCGGCGGCATGCCCGAACGGCCGCTGACACGGGAAGGCCAGACCCACCAGCCAGTCCAGCAGGACCGGATCCTGGGA
>DAIPYT010000238.1:0-4049 GCA_036782595.1 Mycobacterium sp.
AGCGCACCGGGTGAACCCTCAGCACCCACAACGCGAAATCGCTGTAGTCGATGTAGTACTTCGCCGCCGGGACCGCAGCGACATGGGCGTCGCGGGCGGCGGCGAGTTCGGCGCCGACAGGATGTTCGACGACCCCGGCGAGTGTGATGCGGGGGCTGGCCAGCGGGTCGGCCTCGGCACCCGGCGCCACCACGGCCAGGCTGGCCCGCGGATCGGCGGCCAGGTTGCGCCCATGCTCGGCCAGATGGGACACACACAGCACCGGGGCGCCATCCAGCAGTCCGTAGGTGACGAACGACGCCCACGGGTCACCGTTCTTGGTCAGGCTTGCCAGGGTGCCGGCATTGGTGGCCGCGGCGATGGTGCGGGCCTCCTCGGCCGCCGACGGCCTTGTCGCATCGGCGATCTCGGTCAGCGGTGGTGGCATGGTGGGCGCGTCGCCCGGGTCGCCGTGATCTTTGGGCACGACCCGACGATACCGCTACGTCAGCAGCGTGAATCCCATGAAGACGCCGACGGCCAGGGTGACAACCGTCACCGGGATACCGAACCGGACGAACGTTTTCGTCGAGTAGCCGCCCGGCCCCATCACCATCAGGTTGGTCTGGTGGGCGATCGGGTTGAGGAATGTCAGGGAGATGCAGGTGCCGATCAGGGTCAGCAGAACCACCGGGTTGAGCCCTGCGTCTGCTGCCACGGTGATCGCCACCGGGGTGAGGATCGCCGCCGCCGCGGCGTTGGTGACCACGTTGGTGAGCAGGGTGGTGACCAACGCGAACACCAGGGCGATCAGCACGGCCTGACCGCCCGACAATCTGATGATGGCCGACGAGATCGTCTCGCCGAGGCCGCTTTTCACCACGATCGTGCCCAGCCCGATTGAGCCGGCGATGATCGCGAGGATGTTCCAGTTCAGCGCGCGGGCCGCCGACCGCGGGGTGAGCACCCGGGTGAGCACCATCAGGGTCGCCCCCGTCACTGCGATCAGTTCCACCGGCGCGATGCCGAAGGAACTGGCCAGGATTACCCCGAGCAGAATCGCCAGCGCGGCCGTCGTCTTTCCGGTTTGTGGCGCCTTGCCCGCCACCTTCTGCCACAGCCCCACCGTCGGGGTGTCGGCAAACACGTCAGCCGATGGGGCGGACACCAGGCACATCTCCCCGGGTCTGGCCTCGGCCTTGTGCAGCGACTTGGTGGTCTGGGCGGCCACCACCATGATGTCCTCGTTCTCCGCGAGGTCCTGGATGGCGGTGGTCTCGTCACCGGAGACCGACACCAGGAACAGATCCTGGCGGGCCAGGCCGAATCGGGGGCTGCCCCACAGCATCCGCACCCCGTCCTCGGTGGCGCGGTAGATCAGGACGTCGCCGGCCTCCAATCGGGCGCCGACGGGCACTTTCGCACCAACCCGGCGGATCTTCTGCAGCTGGAACTCCGGGGTGTGTTCGATGCCTAATTCGCCGGGGGTCCGTCCGATGCTGTTGGCGACGCCGGACAGCGGAATCTCCGCCCGCCAGGTCAAATCCACCGCCGCGGCTTTCGGCCGCTCGCGCACCAGCAGTGGCGCGGTCAGAACCAGCACCGCCCATCCGGCCAGCGCCACCGGCACGGCGACCGGAAGGAAGGAGAACATGCTCAGGTTGACCCCGTAGGTCTTGGCGATGCCACCGATCAGCAGGTTGGAACTGGTGCCGATGAGGGTTGCCGAGCCGGCCAGGGTGGTGGCGTGCGCGATGGGTAGCAACACCCCGCGGGCCGGGATTCCGGACTGCTGCTCGAGTTCCTTGGTGGCGGGGATCAGCATGGCCATGATCGGCGTGGTGTTGATCAGAGCCGAGAGCACCCCGACCGGAGGGATCAGCCGGACCAGCGTCCCGCGCACCGAGTCGACCCCGGACAGCAGTCGGTACATCACCCGGGACACCACACCGGTGTAGAAAACGCCTTTGGCAATCACCAGCATGGCGGCGATGGTGATGACGCCGCCGTTGCTGAGCCCGGCGAACAGTTCCGAAGGTTTGGCGATTCCGGCGAACCCCGCGACGATCAGGGCGCAGATCAAGCACAGCACCGCCGGGGCCCGCCCGCTGACGATCGCGGCCAGTGTCACCACGACGATGACCGCTGCCAGGACCTGCATGGCCGTCATTATTCTTCACGACGCCTTGCGTTCACCGGCTATTCACCTAGAGCGCTCCGGTGCAGAGGGCCGTTGACGACGGCGGTACCTTGTCGTGCATGAGCCAGGACACAGGAAGTAAGGACACAGGAAGTAAGGACACAGGAAGCAAGGATTTCGTCGAGCAGGAACGCGAGCGCCTGGAGGCCGAACTGGTCGATCTGCGCCGCCGCCGCGATCAGCTTCGGGCCGATCTACAGGGGGACGCCGAAACCGTCGGTGACCGCGGCGACGCCGCTGATGCCCTGCAGCGCGCTGACGATCTCGCCGGTGTCGAGGAGCAGATCAGCCGGGTGACGTGGCTGATCGCGGGCGGCAACACCACGGTGCCGGGCCAGTTGCCCAACGGCACCCTGGTGAAGCTGCGGTTCCCCGACGACGACAAGGACATTGAGATGCGGGTGGTCAACTTCATCGAGGAGACCCCGGCCGGCGAAGAGGACACCACCCTGACCGCCGACAGCCCGCTGGGCCTGGCGCTCTTCGGCCGCAAGGCCGGCGAGACCATCACCTACCGCACTCCCCGCGGTGAGTTGCAGGTCAAGCTGCTGGCCGTCGAGCAACCCTGATGCGCGCGGTCAGGGTGACCGCGCTGGGCGGCCCCGAATCGATCGAACTGGCTGAGGTCGAGGAGCCCGCCGCGGATTCCGGACCGGACGGCTTAGTGGTGATCGACGTCCACGCCGCCGGGGTGGCCTTCCCTGACGCGCTGCTGACCCGGGGCCTCTATCAGTACCGCCCGGAGCTTCCGTTCATCCTCGGCGCCGAACTGGCCGGGGTGGTGCGTTCGGCTCCCGACGGAGCGCGCGTCAAAGCCGGCGATCGGGTGGTCGGTCTGACCATGATCGGCGGAGCGATGGCCGAGACCGCCGTCCTGGGAGCCGATCGGGTGTTCCCGCTGCCGGACAACGTCAGCTTCGAAGCCGGTGCCGGTCTGCTGTTCAACGACCTGACGGTGTACTTCGCGCTGACGCAACGGGGCCGGCTGGCGGCCGGGGAAACCGTGCTGGTGCACGGAGCGGCCGGCGGCATCGGCACCTCAACCCTGAGATTGGCTCCCGCGCTGGGCGCCGCCCGGGTGATCGCGGTGGTCAGCACCGAGGAGAAGGCCGAGGTGGCCCGGGCCGCCGGTGCGACCGACGTCGTACTCGCCGACGGATTCAAGGACGCAGTGGCCGGACTCACCGGCGGCAGGGGAGTCGACATCGTCATGGACCCGGTCGGCGGTGACCGGTTCACCGATTCGCTGCGCTCGCTCGCGCCGGCCGGCCGGCTTCTGGTGGTCGGATTCACCGGCGGGGAAATCCCGACCGTCAAAGTCAACCGGTTGCTGCTCAACAACATCGACGTCGTCGGTGTCGGGTGGGGTGCTTGGGCGCTCACCCACCCCGACGCGCTGCGTGAGCAGTGGGAGGGATTGGCGGAGTTGCTGACATCGGGGAAGTTGGCCGCGCCGCAACCGGAGGTCTACCCGATGGAGCAGGCCGGTGCCGCCGTCGCATCGCTGGAGAATCGCACCGCCCGAGGCAAGGTCGTGCTGAGGGTTCGCTGAGCCCCAGGGAGAACTGAGATGGATCTGACCGGCCCGGCCGTGCCTGTGGCTGCGGCCGTTCTACGACTCCCCGCTCCGCGACGGCGGCAATGACATCCGTGATTTCTACAAGGTGCTGCCCGCCGTCGACGACTTCCCCATGACCGCGATCGCCGACCTACCGTGGAGCGATTGGCTGCGCAACCAACGGTGGTACGCCGGACGCGATCGCATGCCGGCCGGCGCACGACCGATCGTGGTGGCGCGACTCCGGGACGGAATGGACCTGACCATGGTCGACGTCAGCTACACCGACGGTTCCGCGGAGCGCTACCAGGT
>DAIPYT010000239.1:0-4048 GCA_036782595.1 Mycobacterium sp.
GGCCATGGGGGTGTGCGCCTCCAGTGGCGGCATGTTCAACAACTACGCGATCGTCCAGGGCGTGGATCATGTGGTGCCGGTGGACATTTACTTGCCCGGCTGCCCGCCTCGGCCGGAGATGCTGCTCAACGCCATCCTGGCGTTGCACGCCAAGATCGCCGACATGCCACTGGGTGTGAACCGGACCGAAGCGGTGGCTGCCGCCGAGAAGGCCGCGCTGGCGGCCACACCGACCATCGAGATCAAAGGCCTGCTGCGGTGAGTGACTCGACTCCGGGCCCAGAGGTCATCGGTGTCCGCCGCGGCATGTTCGGCGGTTCCGGCACCGGCGACACCTCCGGTTACGGCGGACTGGTCCGCCCCGTCGCATTGCCCGGCAGCACCCCTCGGCCCTACGGCGGCTACTTCGACGAGGTTGTGGACCGACTCGCCGCGGCGCTGGGTGCCGAGACCTTCGGCACAGCGGTGGCACGGGTGGTGGTGCACCGTGATCAGCTGACGCTGGACATCCGTCGCGAGCATCTGCCCGAGGTGGCCTCCACGCTGCGCGACGATGAGCTGCTGCGGTTCGAATTGTGTTCCGGGGTATCGGGTGTGCACTACCCCGACGACACCGGGCGAGAACTGCACGCTTTCTACCCGTTGATGTCGATCACCCACAACCGGCGGATCAATCTGGAGGTGGCCTGCCCGGACTCCGATCCCCACATCCCTTCGCTGTTCTCGATCTACCCGACGTGCGACTGGCACGAGCGTGAGACCTACGACTTCTTCGGCATCATCTTCGACGGGCATCCGGGGCTGACCCGTATCGAGATGCCCGATGACTGGGTCGGCCACCCGCAGCGCAAGGACTACCCGTTGGGTGGCGTCCCGGTGGAGTTCCAGGGTGCGCAGATCCCGCCGCCCGACCAGCGCAGGTCCTACCGATGACTGATCCGGTGGTCGTGCTCGGCGGCCAGGACTGGGACGAGATCGTCACCGCCGCGCGCTCCGGCGAGGCCGGCGAACGCATCGTCGTCAACATGGGCCCGCAGCACCCGTCCACCCACGGGGTGCTGCGGCTGATCCTGGAGATCGAGGGCGAGACGGTCGTCGAAGCTCGTTGCGGCATCGGCTATCTGCACACCGGCATCGAGAAGAACCTGGAATACCGCACCTGGACCCAGGGCGTCACGTTCGTGACCCGGATGGACTACCTGTCGCCGTTCTTCAACGAGGCCGCCTACTGCCTCGGGGTGGAGCGACTGCTGGGGGTCACCGACGACATCCCGGCCCGCGCCTCGGTGATCCGGGTGATGCTCATGGAGCTCAACCGGATTTCCTCGCACCTGGTGGCGCTGGCCACCGGCGGCATGGAACTCGGCGCGATGACGCCGATGTTCTTCGGCTTCCGGGAACGCGAACTGATCCTGACCGTCTTCGAGGCCATCACCGGCCTGCGGATGAACCACGCCTACATCCGGCCCGGCGGCCTGGCCGCGGACCTGCCCGAGGACGGGCCGCAGCGGGTGGCCGAACTGCTCAAGATCCTGCCCGGCCGGCTGCACGAACTGCAGTCCCTGCTCACCGAGAGCTACATCTGGAAGGCTCGCACCCAGGGCGTCGGATACCTCGACCTCACCGGTTGTATGGCGCTGGGGATCACCGGCCCGGTGCTGCGCTCCACCGGCCTGCCGCACGACCTGCGCAAGACCCAACCGTATTGCGGCTATGAGGATTACGACTTCGAGGTGGTGACCGCCGACACCGCCGACTGCTACGGCCGGTACCTGATCCGGGTGGGCGAGATGAACGAATCGCTCAAGATCGTCAGGCAGTGCCTGCAGCGACTCGACGACATCGGCCCGGGACCGGTGATGATCGAGGACAAGAAGTTGGCGTGGCCGGCCGACCTGCAACTCGGACCGGACGGTTTGGGCAACTCCCCCGCCCACATCGCCCGGATCATGGGAACGTCGATGGAAGGTCTGATCCACCACTTCAAGATCGTCACCGAGGGCTTCCGGGTCCCGGCCGGTCAGGTGTACAGCGCCGTGGAGTCCCCGCGCGGTGAACTCGGGGTGCACATGGTGTCCGACGGCGGCACCCGCCCGTATCGCGTGCACTACCGGGACCCCAGTTTCACCAATCTGCAAGCGGTGGCCGCGATGTGCGAGGGCGGCATGGTCGCCGATGTGATCGCCGCGGTGGCCTCGATCGACCCGGTGATGGGGGGCGTGGACCGGTGATAACCCGATGAGCGCTTGCACGCAGAGCAGAGGGCCCTCATGAGCATTGACCTCGTCCTGGGGCCGCGCCCCGATGAGCCCGGCCCCCCGATCGGCGGACCGTCGTCCTATCCCCCGGAGGTCACCGAACGGCTGACCGCGGACGCGGCGACCATCATCGCCCGCTACCCGCAGGCGCGTTCAGCGCTGCTCCCGCTACTGCACCTGGTGCAGTCGCAAGACGGCTACCTCACCGGCGCCGGAATCTCTTTCTGCGCGCGCCAACTCGGGCTGACCGCCGCCGAAGTCACCGCGGTCGCCACCTTCTACTCGATGTACCGTCGCACCCCCACCGGCGACTATTTGGTCGGGGTGTGTACCAACACCCTGTGTGCGGTGATGGGCGGCGATGCGATCCTGGAGACCCTGGAGAACGACCTCGGCGTGCACGCCGGGCAGACCACCTCCGACGGGCTGATAACCCTGGAGCACATCGAGTGCAACGCCGCCTGCGACTACGCACCGGTGGTCATGGTGAATTGGGAGTTTTTCGACAACCAAACACCCTCCAGCGCAACCGAACTCGTTGCCGCCCTGCGCAGCGGGCAGACCGTCAACCCCACCAGAGGTGCGGCGCTGTGCCGGTTCCGCCAGACCGCGCGGACACTGGCCGGTCTGGGCCAGCACACCGAGGACAACTCCCTGCCGGGCGAGGCCACGCTGGCCGGCCTGCGCGCCGCGCGCCGCGGGGGGAACGCATGCTGACCCCGGTGCTCAGCCGGTTCTGGGACGAGCCGAGACCCTGGACACTGCAGACCTACCGACGCTACGACGGATACCAGGGTCTGCGACGGGCCCTGAGCATGTCCCCCGATGCGGTCATCAACGAAGTCAAGGAATCGGGTCTGCGCGGCCGCGGCGGGGCGGGCTTCCCGACCGGCACGAAGTGGTCGTTCATCGACAGCAACTCACCGAAGCCGAAATACCTCGTCATCAACGCCGACGAGTCCGAGCCGGGCACCTGCAAAGACATGCCCCTGCTGCTGACCACCCCGCACTTCCTGGTGGAGGGTGCGGTCATCGCGGCCTACGCCATCGGCGCCCGGCACGCGTTCATCTATCTGCGCGGCGAGGTGCTTCCGGTGCTGCGCCGGTTGCAGGCCGCCGTCGACGAGGCCTATGCCGCCGGGTATCTGGGCGATGACATCCTCGGCTCGGGATACAGCCTCGACCTCATCGTGCATGCCGGGGCCGGGGCCTACATCTGCGGCGAGGAGACCGCGCTGCTGGACTCGCTCGAGGGCCTGCGCGGACAACCGCGGCTGCGCCCGCCGTTCCCGGCCGTCGCGGGCCTCTACGCCTGCCCGACCGTGGTCAACAATGTCGAATCCATCGCCAGCGTGCCGCCGATCATGGCCAACGGGGTGGACTGGTTCAAGTCGATGGGCACCGAGAAGTCACCGGGTTTCACCCTGTATTCGCTGTCCGGTCACGTCACCCGGCCCGGCCAGTACGAGGCGCCTTTGGGGGTGACCCTGCGCGAACTCCTTGATCACGCCGGCGGGGTGCGGGCCGGCCATGAGCTGAAGTTCTGGACCCCCGGCGGCTCGTCGACGCCGCTGCTCACCGCCGAACACCTCGACGTGCCCCTGGATTACGAGGGCATGGCGTCGGTCGGATCGATGCTGGGCACCAAGGCGCTGCAGATCTTCGACGAGACGACGTGCGTGGTGCGCGCGGTGCGCCGGTGGACGCAGTTCTACGCCCACGAGTCGTGCGGTAAGTGCACGCCCTGCCGGGAGGGCACCTACTGGCTGGCTCAGATCTACGAGCGCCTG
>DAIPYT010000240.1:0-4034 GCA_036782595.1 Mycobacterium sp.
GAGACGGCTACAGGCCGCGAAAACGTTCCTTGACCTGATCCTCGGTCAACCCGTAATCGGCCAGCGAGTAGGTATGTTTCGGCGCGCGCGGACCCTTCTTGCTCTCCTCATCGGTGTGTGCGATGGCGGCGCGGGCATCATCGGTCATCTCAATGTCGAAACGCGAGTAAATCTCCTCACCGATGCGCAACGGCTCCTTGATGAGAGCGAAATAGTCGACGTCGCAGAACTGCGCCGGGTTCTGCGTCGCCCGAACCGCATTGAACCGCTCCAGGCCGCGTGACCACCCCTCTGGAGATCCGCAAAACTCACTAATTTCACGGCCGATCTGGCGCTTGGTACCTGCGTCATGCGCGCTTTGGGCCATGGCATGCTTGCGCCATGTCCGCGCTTGGCTCGACCTTGGTGGGCCGGCACATCGAGTCGGCCCGGTTGTCCCAGCTTCTGACCGGGGGCACCGAGCGGGCCGCAGTCGTTTCCGGAGAACCCAGTGTCGGCAAGACCGCGCTGATCGAACAGGTGTGCGTTCACGCAGCAACCGAGGGCTGGCTGGTGGTGCGAATCCTTGGAGTGGCGGCCGAGGAGCACTTCGCGTTCGGCGGGCTCCATCAATTAATGCTCCGCCTCGAGCAGTTCATCCCCGAGTTGGACGAGCGGGTTCGCGCGGTGCTCGCGCCGGCGTTAGAGGGCGATCCGGAGTCCGCGGGATCGGGGTTGCCGATGGTGGCGGCAGTGCTGAACCTGTTGGCGGTCGCGGCGAAGGCACAGCCGGTGCTGCTGGTGGTTGATGATGTGCACTGGTTGGACAGCATCAGTGCCGAGGTGTTGGGCGCGGTAGGGCACCGGCTGACCGATCCCCGGGTTGCGATCCTGGCCAGCCAAAGGGTGCCGCATCCATCAGCGTTCTCCAGCGCCGGGTGGAGCCAGGTACCGCTGGCCCCATTAGAGGACGATGACGCCGAACAACTGCTTGAGCTTGCCGGGGTGCCAATGCCGGAGGAGACCAGGGCGGCGATCCTGGCCGCGGCCGCGGGAAATCCGTTGGCGCTGACCGAGCTTCCCCGTTTGGCCGACCAGATTGAGGTTGTTGCCGCCCAGATACCGTTGACCGAGCGCCTTGTCGCGGTGTTCGGCGGGCAGCTGGAACACCTCGATGCCGAAGTGCGCGCCGAGCTATTGCGGGCAGCGCTGGACGGCATCGTGGGCGGCACCCAAATTGCGAACCAGGCCCACTATCTGATGCGCGACGCCGTGCCCGCGATCGAGGCCGGTCTTCTGACGGTGGACCCGTTGGGGGAGATTATCTTTCGCCACCCACTTGTTCGTGCCGCGGTTGTTCATCAGGCCAGCCCCCAGGAACGCCGCGACGCCCACCGCTATCTGGCCGAGATTCACCGCGACGTGCTACTGCGCCGCGCCTCTCATCTCGCGGCGGCGGTCATCGATCCGGACCAGGACGTGGCCGAAGTACTGGTCCGGGCCGCACAACTGTCCATCCGCCGGGGCGGACTTGCAGTCGCCGTCGAGTGGCTGCGCCGCGCCGTCGAACTGAGTTCCGACCCACAGCGACGAACCGCACTGCTGGCCGACGCGGTGTTCGCCGCCGCCCGGGCAGGTCGCGTCGCGGAGGCACAGGAGCTTCTCAACGCCACCGGCCTGGGCGAGGAGCAATCGGCGCTGGAGGTCCTCGCCGACGCTTATCAGGCGTTTTACGACGACGGCGAGGTGATCTCGACCTACCGGCGCCTACTGGACGCGGTGACCAGCGCCGACGCCCTCGACGATGACACACTCAACCTGCTGGCCAACCTGCTGCTGTCCGTCACCAACTATGCAGGTGACGCCGAACGTCGAGAACGGACCAACGCCGCCCTGCTGCCGCTGCAGAACCGGGTACACCCGGTGATCCTGATGTACCGAACCGATATCGACGACATCGCCGACACTGCGCGCGCAATGCGCTCGACGTTGAGTGAGAACGTTTCGTTTCTGCCTCAGCTACCCCCGCATTATGTCGTGATGACGGCCTACTCGGCCTACCGCATCGATGCCATGGCCGAGTTCCGCGCGCCGCTCCAGCAGGCCTTCACACAACTCGGCAAGCATGGCGCATCCATCGACGCCATCGAGTGCGGGCGGGTAGTGCTGCTGGACCTCATCGCCACCGGAAACTGGGAACAAGCCCAGGAGATGGGCGCGGAATGCCTGGAAATGTCCGCCCAGGTCCAGGGCAGCGAACTGCTTCGCCACCAGTTCCTGGCCGACCTCGGTCTGCTGGCCGCCTCGCGGGGTGACCTGGCGACCGCGCGCCGCTACGCCGCCGAAGTCACAGCCTGGTCCACGCCGCGAGGCCTGAGTTACCTCCTCGGTCTGGCCGACCGGATCGCGGTGCGGGTCGCCCTCGCAGAAGCCGACTTCGAGGCGGCGTATCAGGCGGCGACCGTGATCGGTCAACCAGGTCAGTTCCCGCGCCACCGGATCCAGGTGGGCGATGACATGCTCGACGTCGTCGAGGCCGCGGTGCTCACCGGACGCCTTGAGGAGGCCCGCGCTCACGCCGCCGAGGCCGTGCACCTGAAACTGGCCGAGGTCTCCCCGCGAGTGGCGGCACTGACTTTGGCAATCACGGCGATGACGGCGCCCGATTCCGACACCGAAGAGCTCTACCAGTCAGCACTGGAACACCCCGGCATTGCCGATTTTCCCTTCGAGCACGCCAGAATCCTTCTGGCACAAGGGATGTGGCGCAGACGCAAACTTCGTCACACCCAAGCGCGGGCCGCGCTGGAGCTGGCCGCAGACGGCTTTGATCGCCTGGGGGCACGTCCATGGGCCGACCGGGCCCGGGCCGAATTCCGTGCTGCCCGGGTGCAGACCGGTCGATCCGTCGGCGAACCTGTCAAACTCAGCACCCAGGAGCGCCGAGTCGCCGAACTGGCGGCCACCGGGCGAACCACTAAAGAAATCGCAGTCCGGCTCAGCCTCTCACCGCGAACCATCGACAATCACCTACACCGCGCGTTCCGCAGGTTGGGAGTCTCCCGACGCGACGCGCTCAGTGAAGCCCTGAAGAAGCAGGACAATTCCACAGCAACCGATACGGCTTGATGAGCCGTCGCACTGGCGCTGGCCGTACCCACCACTAGACGATCCCGGTTGCCCTGCTGGGGTGCTACATAAAACAGTCGGCCCCTAATCCCCTTGTGGGGGTAGAGGCCGACTGTGTTTATCTACCGCTGGGCGCGGGCGTCGATCGTTACACGGGGGTGCCTTTAGCTCCGTTGTTGCCGTTGGTGCTGCTGGAGTTCGTTCCGCCCGCAGACCCGGTGCCACCGGTGCCACCTTGACCGCCGGTGCCTGAGGGCCCGGAGTTGCCGCCGGTGCCCCCGTTGCCGCCGGCTGCCTTGGAGGACCCGCCGAAGGTATCGGCGCCACCGCCGTCGCCGCCGACGCCACCCTTGGTGCCCACGGCTCCGCTGCCGGCTCCGCCGACACCACCGGTGCCGCCGGTCCCCTTGGAGCTGGTTCCAGTCGCCGTCGCACCACCGCCGGCACCACCGGTGCCGCCATTGACTCCGGCACCACCGACGCCGCCGTTACCACCGACTGCGCTGGCGTTGGACCCGGTCCGGGTGGCATCGCCACCGATACCACCAGTACCACCGTCACCGCTGACGGTTCCGCCGACACCACCGGCGCCGCCGGTACCGCCGGTACCGGTGAGCGGGGAACCGCCCGCACCGCCGGTACCGCCATTCGCCGCGACGACGGTACCGGCGTTACCGCCGACACTGCCGGTGGTACGCACCGCGGTTCCCTCAGCCCCGACACCGCCGGAACCAGCGTCGCCGAACCGCAGACCGCCGTTGCCGCCCTTACCGCCGGAACCGTTGGTCCCACCTGAGGTGGCATTACCGCCGACACCACCGACACCACCGGTACCGCTGGCACCGGAGTTACCGCCCGTACCGCCGGCGCCGCCGTTGACCGCGAAGGTCGGATCACCGGCAGCACCGGTGCCGGCGTTACCGCCC
>DAIPYT010000241.1:0-4017 GCA_036782595.1 Mycobacterium sp.
CTTTTCGCGTTCGGGTCAGCCCTGAGGCGTCGCGCCGAGGACGCGCTGCAGGTCGGGCTTCATCGCCTGAAGCTCGCGACCCCAGTAGGCCCAGTTGTGCGTGCCGTTGTCGGGGAAGTTGAACACACCGTTCTTGCCGCCGGCCGCAAGGTAGTTGTCCTTGAAGGTGCGGTTGGTACGGATGGTCAGGCCTTCCAGGAAGGTGGCCGGCACGTCTCCGCCGCCCAGCTCGTTGGGCTGGCCGTTGCCGCAGTACACCCAAAGCCGGGTGTTGTTGGCAACCAGGCGCGGGATCTGAACCATCGGATCGTTGCGCTTCCAGGCCGGGTCGCTGGAGGGGCCCCACATGTCGGCGGACTTGTATCCGCCGGCGTCGCCCATGGAGACGTTGATCAGGCCGGGCCACCAACCCTCGGAGGGGTTGAGGAAGCCCGACATCGAACCGGCGTAGATGAACTGCTGGGGGTGCCAGGCGGCCAGGGTCAGCGAGGCCGAACCGGCCATCGACAGACCAATCGCGGCGCTGCCCGTCGGCCTGACCTGCTTGTTGGCTGCCAGCCAGGCCGGCGCCTCCTGGGTCAGGAAGGTCTCCCACTTGTAGGTGGAGCAACCGGCCTTGCCGCAGGCCGGCTTGTACCAGTCGGCGTAGAAGCTGGACTGGCCGCCGACGGGCATCGAGACCGACAGGCCGGAGTCGAGGTACCACTCGAACGCCTGGGTGTTGATGTCCCAGCCGTTGAAGTCGTCCTGGGCGCGCAGGCCGTCGAGCAGCCAGACGTTCGGCGAGTTAGGTCCACCGCTCTGGAACTGAACCCGGATGGTGCGGCCCATGGCGGCCGACGGCACATCCAGGTATTCGACGGGCAGGCCGGGACGCGAGAATGCGCCCGCAGTGGCGGAACCACCGGCCAGGCCCACCAGGCCCGGCACAGCCGCGGCGGCCGTGGCCACAACAGCGAGACGGCGCGACCAACCACGCACCTTGTCGAGGACAGGCTTCACCTAATCCACCCCAGCTTTCTGTTAACCGGCTTGTCGGACTTAAGAGCAAAGTAAAACATGAGGTCCGCGAACGGCGGAAATCACACGACGTTATCGCGTCGTGGTCCGGCCTTGTTACGCCCGCGAACCAAAACTAAAGTCAATTTCAGTTTTCCGGTCCGGCCGTCCTTTGGAGCATCCATGGAATCCTTCGTCCACCTGCGTAAAGGCACCACCCCGCGACGGTTGCACGCGGATCTGGACGGATTGAAGGACGACGAACTCGGCCGCGGCGGGTTCACCGGCCGTTCAGCCAACTTTTTCCGGCGCAACGACCCCACCGCCTACCGGGCCGTCGGCCCGTTGCGTCCGCGCGACGTGCTGGCCGACCAACTCGAACCCGACGACGCCGTCGACCCGGCCGGGTCGCCGCTGCTGTTGTTCTCCAACGAGGACTGCCGCATCCTGCTCAGCCGCCGCGTCGAGTCCATGCCTTTCTACGTCCGGCACGTCGACGGCGACCTGCTGTGCTTCGTCCACCAGGGTGAGGGCCGGCTGGAGACCGAGTTCGGGCCGCTGGACTACCGCACCGGGGACTGGGTGTATCTGCCCAAGGCCTCTACTTGGCGGCAACTCCCCGGCTCGCCCGGCGGGCAGGAGCGAAGCGACTCGGGGGGCAGCCCAAGCACCTGGCTGATGATCGAGGCCACCGACGAGTTCCGCGCACCGCCGCCCGGCCCGCTGGGCCGGCACTGGCCGTTCGACCCCGCGCAGACTGTGATTCCGGATCCAACTCCGATCGAGGACGACGGGCGGGACGAATACGAGGTGCGGCTGATCCACCGCGAAATCGACGGGGTGGGGACGACGTCGCTGTTCTATAAGCACAACCCGATCGACGTCGAAGGCTGGCGCGGCGACAACTTCCCGTTCACCTTCAACATCGAGGACTACAACGTCGTCACCTCCGACAGCGTGCATCTGCCGCCGATGGTGCACCTGTTCATGGAGGCGACCGGGGTCTACGTGTGCAACTTCCTGCCCAAACCCGCCGAAGGGGTGGCCGGCACCGAGCGCACGCCCTGGTACCACCGCAATGTCGACTACGACGAGGTCGCGTTCTTCCACGGCGGCTCGCTGTACGGCCAGCCCATGCCGCCGGGGTTGATCAGCCACGCCCCGCAGGGTGTCCACCACGGCGCCCCCGAACGCGCCCGCGAACGGGCCCGCCGCAAGTTCGACGAGTACCGCACCATCGAGTGGAAGGTGATCGCGGTCGATACCCGTCGGCGGCTCACACCGTCGCCCGCCGTGATCGCCGCAGATCTGGGAGCGGCGAAGGCCGCGACATCCAACCCAGGAGCGGCGAGGCACTCGTGAAATACGAGCGTATTCCGTATCTGGTTGCCTTCAAGAATGATTCGGGGGTCAGAGACGTCTACGGCGGCCTGGCCGAGATCGTCGTGCTGGAGTGCTATGAGCTCAAACCCGAGGTTGCCTCAGATACCGCGCTGGTGTTCATGCATCCGATCGGTGGCGGCGCCTACCTGCCGATGGTCAACGCCCTGGCCCGCGCCGGGCATCACGTCATCTACGCGGGCAGCCGGTTCCGCGGCACCGACTCCGCACTGATCATGCAGAAGGTCGTCCAGGATCTCGGCGAAGTCATCAACGACGCCAAAAACCGTCTCGGCTACTCCAACGTGGTGCTGGCGGGCTGGAGCGGCGGCGGATCGCTCTCGCTGTACTACCAACAACAGGCCGCGCAGCGCGGGTTCATCCCCGCCGACGGGATCATGCTGCTGGCCGCCCACATCAGCCGGCACGGCACCCTCACCGAGTGGCTGGACGCCTCCATCCTCGACGAGTCCGACCCGACCAATCGCGACCCCGAACTCGACCTCTACAACCCCGCCAATCCCAACCAGCCGCCGTACAGCTCGGAATTCCTGACGCGCTACCGGCAGGCGCAGATAGACCGCAACCGCCGAATCACCGCGTGGGCCAAGAAGAAACTGGCCGAACTGGAGGCGGCCGGCCGGGGTGACGAGGAGTACTGCTTCGTGGTGCACGGCACCATGGCCGACCCGCGCTGGCTGGATCCGACGGTGGACCCCAACGAGCGAGCGCCGGGCACCTGTTATCTGGGCGACCCGCGTGTGGTGAACAACTCCCCGATCGGACTGGCCCGGTTCTGTTCGCTGCGCAGTTGGCTCTCGCAGTGGAGTTATGACGACGCCCCCGCCGACGGCGTGGCGTGCGGCCGCGATGTCTCGGTGCCGACGTTGGTGATCGGCAACCTCGCCGACGACGCCTGCACACCGAGCCACACCCGGCGGCTATTCGAGGCCGTCGCCCACGAGGATAAGGAGATGCACGAGATTCCCGGCGCGAACCACTACTACTCCGGACCCGACCAGAAGCAGACCCTGGCCCAGGCCGTGGATATGGTCACCGATTGGCTTGGCAGGCATGGGTTTAGCAGGGGCTCCCGATGATCGGCGCGCTGGACGGCATCCGAGTCCTCGAGGTCGGCACGCTGATCTCCGGACCGTTCTGTGGCCGACTGCTCGGAGATATGGGTGCCGAGGTCATCAAGATCGAGCCGCCCGGCGCGCCGGACCCGATCCGGACCTGGGGTCAGGCCGAGGTGGAAGGCCACCACTTCTTCTGGACGGTGCACGCCCGGAACAAGAAATGCGTCACGCTCAACCTGCGCCGCCCCCACGGCCGCGAACTCTTCCTGGATCTGGTTGAGCGCTCCGACATCATCGTGGAGAACTTCCGCCCCGGCACCCTGGAGAAGTGGGAGCTGGGTTATGACGTTCTGCACCAACGCAATCCGGGCATCATCCTGGTGCGGGTATCCGGCTACGGCCAGACCGGACCGGACGCCGGCAAGGCCGGCTACGCATCGGTGGCCGAGGCGGTCAGCGGTCTGCGACATATGAACGGATTCCCGGGCGGCCCACCCCCGCGCATGGCGCTGTCCCTCGGCGACACCCTGGCCGGGATGTTCGCCGCCCAGGGGGCGCT
>DAIPYT010000242.1:0-4010 GCA_036782595.1 Mycobacterium sp.
GAAGACCGTCTGGCTCTTGATCTCACCGGTGTTGTTGTTGATGAACTCGGCCGTGACGAACAGCGGGGCCGCGTACGTCATGTCCTTGTCTTTGCACTCGTCGACCGGTGCCTTGACCTCGTCGAAGCGCGGGTCGGAGAAGCTCAGCGACATCGAGCCGGAGAAGTCCTCGATGGGCGATAGCTCGGCGAGCACCTCCTCGAGGCCACCCTGGGGGGCGGCACCGGCGACGGGATCTTTGGCGGCCTTTGCGCGCCACTCATCGTTGCCGATGAGCCACTTGAACGAATCGGTCTGGACGTCGAGCAGGCCCGGAACCTCCAGCGGCTCGCGCAGCTTGGCAAATGAGATTCGCTTCGGGGCCCCCGGTACGGAGTTCGAAGAGTTGTTCGTCGACTTGCTCTGGCTAGAGACTGCCAAGATGCATCCTTCCAGCACCTAATGCGGAAACCCGGGATGCCGGCTCACGCCAGCCCCATCGCCGCTAATCTGCGTAGGTTCACACTGGCATTGACCTGACCCGATCCGAATGACGCGCACGACACGTAAAAGGTCTCCTGAACTGGAAAAACCAGCTCAGACCAAGACCACGATGTCAAGGTGCGAGTTGAGGATGGGCAGGGGGGAGCCAGCGCAACGTCCAACCATACCGCAGAACGGCGCCACACTCAACCAGCGCATCCCTGGGCCGGCTGACGCTGGCTGGCGAAGTTGCTACCCGGGACACATGCTGGACAACAGAGTGAACCGTCAAAGGCCTTCCGTCAAGCGATTTCGCGGTGTTTGGTCGGGTTTTTTCGCCGCAAACCCTCAGAGCGTCACCGTTGCGGGCACCAGTTCGGGCCCGGCCGGGCCGGGTACGGCCGCCGCGGAGGACGGCGGATACTGCTTGGTCCGCAGGATCCGGCCCGTGACACCCAGCTGCTCGGCCCGTGCCACCAGCGCGTTGTACTCGTCGTCGCTGATGGTCTGGTCGCGGGTCAGGATGTAACCGCTGCGCAGCCTCGAGTCACTGACGATGGCCCATTCGTAGTTGGGCGCATAGTCGATGATCCAGTAGTTGCCGGGATCGGTGGCCTTGGGCGGGCGGGGGCCGAAGCCGACGTTGAGTCGGGTGTTGGTGGGGGTGTTGACCGGCACGGCGCTGCCCACGATGTTCACCCCGGGGCCGTTCGGGCCGAAGTACTGACCGTAGTTCTCCACCTTGATCGTCTGATCGGGTTGCGGGGTGTAGGTCGCGGTGGTGTTCACCAGCCCGATCGAGAAGAACTGCCGGACACTGCCCTGCTCGTACCACTTGCCCGCGTACTGGTTGACGTCCACCGGGGGCGGTGCCGGCAGGGTCGTCGCACCGGCTTCGCCCATCACCATCGGCCGGTTGGCCACGTAGGTGCCGTCATTGGGGTCGCCGTAGAAGCCGTAGAAGGGGTTGTCGGGATCGAAGCCGCCGTAGAGGTCGTTGACCCAGCCGGTGGCGAAGGTGCGGACGGCTTCCTTGCCCCCGGGGGGAGACGGCTTGACCAGGATGTTGCTCGCGATCGCGGCCAGCCGTGCGAAGAGGGTGTCGCCTTCGACGGAGTCGGTGTGGGAGCCGTTGTCGATCAGCACACCGATGAATTCATCGGGGTGAAGCAGCGCAAGCTCGTCGGTGGTGACGCCCCAGGCGTTCCAATCCTGCGGCGTCGCGGCGATCTGGTAATCCGGGATGCCCAGGCTGTCCAGTGCGGCCAGCGCGGCGGCGAACCGGTCCGGGCTGGAGACGCCGTCGAACATCACCACACCGAGCAGGTCGACGGCGGCACCGTTGGCCACGGTTCCCGCGCCGGCCACCGTGGCGAAGTTCCCGCCGGCGGAGTGCCCGGTGAGGACGAACTTCTGCGGCAGCGGGCCCTGCAGTCCGGCCAGGCTGGCGCTGAGGTTCAGCGATCCGCGGTCGCCGAGGAACATCTGGGCCGCCGCCTCGCCGGAGAAGGCGTCGTTGAACCAGTTGATCTGCGGCACCACGACGATGCTGTTGGTTTCCTGGGCCAGCGCCTGGGCCATATCGGCATACCAGCTCTTGAAGCCCAGGAATCCGTGCTGCAACCAGATGACGCCGTTGGCCGCCACCGTGCCGTCGGCCTGGGTTGGGAAGTACCAGTCGGCCGGGGCGGCGTAGCCGTCGCCGGACGGGATGTTCAGGACGGCGCTGCCGGTCCGCAGACCGGTGACACCGTTGGACTCCGGCGGCACGATGACGCCGGTGATGCCGTTGTCGGTGCTGGTCGGGATGCCGCTGGAGATGTCCATGCCGAACAGGCCGAGCACCGCGGAGGTCAGCTTGTACAGCGGTGTCGACGGGTTGGCGATCGGGGTGGGAAGTCCGATCGCCGCCGTCGGGCCCATGATGATCGGGGAGTTGGCGCCGGCGTAGAAGCCGTACTCCGCGGTCTGCGGGGTTTTGCCGGCGTACATGTCGTTGAGCCAGCCGGTGCTCAGCAGGTGGGTGGCGGCGGTGTTGCCGGCCGGCACCCGCTGGGTCACCAGTTGCAGGGCGAAGTCGAAGAGCGGGTTGACGCCGAGCATGGAGTCGACGTGCGAACCGCCGTTGAGCACCACCCCGACGAACTGCCCCGGCAGGGTGTCGACGAGTTGATTGGTGGTGATACCGAAGGCGTTCCAGGACTGGGCCGGGGCGGCGATCTGGTAGATCGGCTTGCCGGCATCGGACAGCGTCTCGACCTGGGTGGCGAAGCTGCCGTTGAACGCCCCGTTGGAGACGCCGTCGAACATGACGACGCCGACCAGGTTCGCGTCCTGCGGCGCGGAGCCCTCCCCGATGTAGTCACTGCCGACCGCACTGGCGAACCCGCCGCCGGCGGAATGTCCGGCCAGAGCGAACTTGCCCTTGAGTTGGTCGGTGTCTCCGGTGTACCCGGCTGCGACCGCGCTGTCGATCAGTGCGGAGCGGGTCGGGTCGAGGAACGCCGCCGCGGCCGCCTCCTGCGAGCTGGCACAGGTGAGGCAGCCGCCGGACAGGGTGAACGGGATCGAGGACAGCGTGGGCGCGACCACGATGCTGTTGGTGCGCTGCGCCAGATCCCTGGCCAGTGCCGAGTAGAAGGTGTTGGTGGCACCGAACCCGTGCTGGAGCCAGATCACGCCCTGGGCGTCGACGGTGCCGTCGACCTGGGTGGGGAAGTACCAATCCGCGGCCACCGTCTTGCCGATGAAGGCGCCCGGCATCGCCAGCCTCGAACGGCCGACCTGGACACCGGTGACGCCGTTGTTGAAGCCCGGCAGGGTGGGGTTGCTGACGGCGAGCGCCGCCGGGTCCGGCGGGGCGGCGGCCACGAGCGGAGCACCGATGACGGCGGCCGGGGCGGCGCTCGCCCGCTGGCCGGTGAACGACGCCAGGGCCGGCGTCGCGTTCGCGGCCGGCCCGGCCGGTCCCCAGCCGAGTGCCTCGACGACGCTGGTCAGGAAGGCTTGCATCGGCTTGGCGGCCGCGGCCGCCTTGGCCGTCGGCGCGGTGGTGGCGACGCTCTGCAGGACGGTGCCGCGCGGGGTGCTGGAGGCGGTGTGGACGACGGTCACCGGCGCCGCTTCCGCAGCGGCGGGCGTCGGAGTTGCTGCGGCCGCACTGACCGCCGGGGTCGCGTCGGGCTCAGCGGGTGCAGTTACCGCCGCGGTCGCCGCCGACGGCGCCGGGCGCGCAGCGATCGGCGAGGAGTTCCGCTCCGGGCCCCCAGCGCGGAGATCGGCGCGGAGGTCGCCGCGGAGTTCGTTGCGGGACACCCGACCGCTGCGGCCGGTAGCCGGAGCGTCATCCGACGCGGCTGCCGGGGTTGCGCCGACCTTGGCCCGGGGGGTGCTGCGACGAGGCCCCGAGTCGCGGGCCGAAGAGTCACTGGGCGACGCCGAGGTGCTGTCGGCCTGCCGGCTATCGGGCTCGCCGGTGTCGGCAGCAGCGACTGCCGTTCCGGAAATCAGGGCCGAACCGAGCCCCACCAGAACTGCACTGGTGCCCA
>DAIPYT010000243.1:0-4001 GCA_036782595.1 Mycobacterium sp.
ACACATACGACAACCGGTTGGCGATGATGCTCAACGCACCACCGGTACCCGACCAGGCGTCCACGCCGTTCAGATCGGACATCGCCATTGACCAGTAGTCCAGCGAACACGCGCCGGCAAAGACACCCGTTCGGGTTTCGGCCAGCGCGTCGGCGGGGACTCCGGCGTTGTCAAGGGCTTCCTGGGTCACCTCCAGCAGCAACCGCTGCTGGGGATCCATCTTGTCGGCCTCCCCGGCCGGGATCTCGAAGAACTCGGGATCGAAGGCGCCGACATCATCCAGGTATCCACCCCAACGGGTGGTCGAGGCCAGTGTCACCGATTGCGCCGCCGATCCGTCCTCGAACGGCGCCCAGCGTCCCTCGGGCACTTCCACGACACCCGAGCGGCCCTGGACCATGAAGTCCCAGAAGCCTTCCGGGCTGCTGATGCCACCCGGGAAGCGGCAGCCCACCCCGACCACCGCGATCGGCTCACGATCCCCGCCGCTTCCGGTGGTCCCCGGCAGCTCGACAGGTTCGACCTCTCCTCCGGTCAGATACTTCGAAAGGGTGTTGACCGTCGGGTACTGCCAGAAGTCGACCGGAGAGACCGCGCGCCCCAATGCCAGTGACAACTCGCCGGTCAGCACCACCGCGTCGCGCGAACCGACACCGAGGTCGTGCATGGATGCGCCCTCGTCGATCTGTCCTGGGTCGCAGCCGAGATTGGTGACCAGGTAGTCGATCAACCAGCGGCGCAGACCGTCGGAGTCGAAGGGAACGGTCATGGAGCACCCAGGCGACTGAACTGCCCGAGCCGATAGCGCTCCGCGGATGTCGAGCGACGTACTTTGCCGCTGGTCGTCAGGGGCAGGGAACCCTTGTCCACCAGCATCAGATCCGAGATCCGCACACCGTGCGCCTGCGAGACCGCCGCGGTGATCTGGCTGGTGAGCGACCGAATCTGTTCAGCATCGTCCAACTTGAATTCAGCGAGCACCACGAGTTTCTCGGTGATCCCCTCAGGGATGGAGATCGCTGCCACCCTGCCGCGGATGAACGGGGTGATGGTCGCCTCGATATCGTCGGGATAGTGGTTTTTCCCGTCGATGATCAGCAGGTCCTTGATGCGTCCGGTGATGTACAGCTCGTCGTTGAAGATCACTCCGAGATCGCCGGTCCGCAGCCACGGACCCTTCGGGGTGCCGTCCGAGGGCTCCGCCAGCTGGGCATGGAAGGTGTAGTCGCTCAGCTCGGGATTGCGCCAGTAGGACGTCGACACCTGGTCGCCGTGCACCCAGATCTCGCCGAGCTCACCGGCCGGCTTCTCCAGCAGCGTTTCGGTGTCGACGATGCGCACCGCGGAGGATCGCGGTGTGCCGCAGCCCACCTGCTCGGAGCCGCCTTCCTCGCATACTTCGGCGTGGCCGGCAGCCAGCCTGTCGGCGTCGAATCGGACTGCGGTCTGGGACTTCCCGCCGTTGGAGGCCACCACATAAACGGTGGCCTCGGCCAACCCGTAGGAGGGCCGCATCGCGGTGTCGGGAAGGCCGAACTGACCGAAGCGCTCGTTGAACCGGCGGATGGTCGAGGCATGGACCCGCTCGGCGCCGTTCATCATCACGACCACGCGGCTCAGGTCCAGGCCCGCCATGTCTTCGTCGGTGACCTTCATGCAGCACAGTTCGTAGGCGAAGTTCGGGGCCGCGCAGTAACCCGTTCCGCGCTGCGCCAATTGCTGAATCCACCGGGCCGGCCGCTGCGCGAACGCGAACGGACTCATCAGCACCGCCCCGTGGCCCCAGGTCAGCGGAATGAACAGTCCGACGATCAGACCCATGTCGTGGTAGAAGGGCAGCCAGGACACGACGTTGAGATCGTCTGGGACATTGCCGCCGAACTGCTCCATGTAGTCGGAACGCATCTGATCGAGGTTGACGATCACGTTCTCGTGGGTGATCGCCACACCGCGCGGATTTCGGGTCGAGCCGGACGTGTACTGCAGATAAGCGGTTTTGGTAAGCGTTTGTCCGCCAGCAGGTTCGGTGAAGGAAGCGAAGTCCGGGGCGTCAAAATCCAGGGCATCGACTTCGATCATCCGGGGCGGGCGCTGACCGGACTGGGCGTGCACGTAGGTCCTGAGGTCATCGACGACCGCCGAGGTGGTCAGCACCGCCACCGGTGTGCAGTCGCTCAGGACAACCGATACCCGCTCGTCGTAATGCCCGGGTGCCGGCATGGACAGCGGGACGGCGATGAAACCGGCCTGGATCGCCCCGAAGAATCCGATGATGTACTCCAAGCCCTGGGGGGCCAGGATCACCGCGCGGTCACCGGGCGAACCGTGCTTGAGGAGCTGCTCGGCGACAACCTGAACCTGCTGCTGGACCTCCGACCAGGTGAGGGTCTCGGTCAGCCCCGCCGGATCGGCCTCGTAATCGATGAAGGTGTAGGCGAGGTCATCCGGCTGCTGCTGCGCCTTGCGTTCCAGCAAGGCGGGGATTGAGAACTCAATCTCCGGCATCACAGCATCCTTTCGGTCTCACGGTTGGGTGGACTCGACGGTGTCGAAGAGCGAGTCGAGCACACTTCCCGCGTCATCGACGTAGTCGTCGTCCGAGTCGCCCGCCTCCGACGGCATCAGCCTGGTGGCGAGGTAATTGCTGAAGCTCTCGATGGTGGGGTGGTTGAACAACATCGTCGCCGACAACTCCAGACCGACGAACTGCTCAAGCTGGCGTCGAATCGAGATGGCCATCACCGAGTTGAGACCCATCTCTGCGAACGGCCGGTCCACTTCGATCTGGTCTTCGGGCAGCCGCAGCTCACCGGCCAGGATCGCGCGCACCCCCTGCTGAAGTTCGGTGCGCAGATCCTCGGGAGTCAGCTGCGACCAGTCGCGTGTCGGCACGGCGGCCTGCCGGCCGTCGCCGGCCGCGGTGGCTGCCTGCATCGGGGCCATCAACACCTGCGCGGTGTCGAAACGGCTGACCCATTCCCAGGCCGCGGAAGCCTCCACCGGGTTGATCGGCCGCGAGCCGACCCGCTCGAGTTCGTCGACGACGAGCTTGGCGTCCTTACCGAATCCGAGCCCCTCCCAGGCGACCCAGTCAAGGCTCAGGGTGTTGTCACCCTGCCGGTGACGTGCTCGGGCTAGGCCGTCGAGATAGGCGTTCCCGCCGGCATAGGCGGCTTGGCCGGGCACGCCGAACACCGTGCCGGCGGACGCGGTCAGGTAGAGGAAATCGAGGTGTCCGGGCGGGAACGCGTCGTGCAACACCTGCGCGCCGGCGATCTTGGGCCACACCGTGCGCCGGACTCGTTCGGGGTCCAGATCGGTGAGGAGTTGGCCTTCGGCCAGACCGGCGGCGTGGATGACGCCGCGGATCGGGGCGGCACCTTCTGCGTCGCGCGCGGCGAGCAGCGCCCGCACCTCGTCGCCCGCACCGATATCGATGGCCGCGGTCTCGACGGAGATGCCACGGCGCTCCAGCGCGCGGATCGCCGCAAGACGGCGGCGGGTGCCCGGGTCGACGGTCTCGTTCTCGGCGGTGCGGCGCACCGCGGTCCGGCCGAGCAGGACCAGGTTCCGGGCACCCAGGTCAGCGAGCCATCCGGCGGTGAGCAGACCCAGGTCGCCGAGGCCGCCGGTGATCAGGTAGGCGGCGTCGGGGCGACAGCGCAGCGGCGGACGTACCGGATCACCGGAGACCGGGCCCAGGACCGAGGTCAGCAGGGACCCGTCGCGCAGCAGCACCGTCGATTTCGCCGGGGTATGCAGGATTCCAGCGACCGATGCCGCGCAGTCGGCGATCGCCTCGTCGGGCCCGAGATCGATCAGGCCGCCCCAGAGTTGGGGCTGCTCGGCGTCGATCACGCCGGCCAGCGCCCACAGAGCGCTCTGCCGCCGCGATGTCTCGGCCAGGGCTTCGTAGACACCATGTGTGATGACCCACAGAGTCACCGGATTACGCGGGTCCCGGTCGACCAACTGCGCGACGATGTCGCCCACTTCGCAGA
>DAIPYT010000244.1:0-3976 GCA_036782595.1 Mycobacterium sp.
GCAGGCAGATGTCGTCCACATGCAGTGTCGGGCCGACATCGGTCAGCAGGGCTTCGCAGTCGAGCAGAGCGTCCGGCGGCCATGCGGCGATCACCTGCTCGAGGTGCGCGATTCCGGCCATGAGCCCCTGGTCGTGGTGCTCGACCAGTCCGTCGGTGTACATCACCAGCACATCACCCGGTTGGACGGGGACAGCACTGCCGACGTACACCGAGTCTTCGAACGGTCCCAGCATCGGACCGGAGGCGTCGGAGAGTCGTACCACCTCGCCGGTCCGTCCGCGGCGCAACAACGGCGGCAGGTGACCCGCCGAACTGTAGGTCAGCCAGTTGTGCGCGGGATCGAAGACCGCGACCAGATTGGTGGCGAACTCTCCCCGGATCTGGTGCACGGCGAACCGGTTCAACTCGCTGAGGATCTGCGCCGGCGGAAGACCCTGATGGGCGTAGGCATCTCCGGTGCTGCGCAACTGCGCCATGTCTTCGACGGACGGCAGCCCGTGACCGATCACATCGCCAACGCTCAGGAAGGTCCGGCGGTCGGGTAACGCCATGACGGAGTACCAGTCCCCACCCAGACCATTCTCGGCATCGGCCGGCTCGTACAGCACGTTGTACTCGAGCCCGACGGCCTCGACCCGGGCGTCAGGCTGGGCCACCGAGTGCAGTATCGCGGCCCGGGCGTGCTCGTCGGTGTAGACCTTCGCGCGCACCAGGGCCTGACTCACCATGGTGGACACTGCCGAGACGTAGGCCATTTGAGCGTTATTCAGCGGTTGGGGCGTCGACCACACCATCTGCAACACACCGAAGGGGCGCCCCCCGGCGGCCAACGGCCAGCTCACCATCGCCTCGGCACCGCCGAGCCGCCACCACTGCACCCTCCCTGGGTACGCGGCCGCGAAATCCGATGCGTCACGATAGGCGACCGGTGCAGCCGATCGGATGGCATCGTTGGCCACCGTCCGCTCGCTCAACTCCACCCCGTGGCGGGCCTGCTCGACCATCGCTTCCGGATAGCCCGATCCGGCGACCCACTCGAGCATCCGGCCGTCAGAACTGACCAAGCCGAGGCTGAGCGCACTGGCACCGGCCTCGTTGAGCACCTGGTTCACCAGCGCCTGACCGATGTCCTCGGGAGTGAGAGCAGCGGATAGCTCATGGGCGAGCCGAGACAGTGACTCCAGTCGCAACCGCTCCCGGCGTTCGGCCTCCCGTTCGGCCACCGCATCGGCCCGCCCCGCGGCTTCCTGGGCGATCAACATGGCAACCACGATGATCACCGCCAGATAGGTCTGAGTCAGCAGCACCTGTTCCTCAGGCAAGAGGCTCTGGTGACTGAACAGGCCTTCCCCGCGTGTCGTCATGATGTTGATCAGGAAGGCGGCCACCGCGCCCGCGATCGACGCGCCGATCATGCCGACCCGGAAAGCCGCCCAGGCCAGGACCGGCAGGATCATGATCGACGGGACGAAATGAGCCCAGAACGTGGCCAGCGACAGCAGCACGGTAACCACCAGCAGGGCCGCCATATCCAGGGGACGGCGACGCAGTACGGCCGATTGGTACTTCCACAGCAGAATCGGCGACGCCATGACCAGGACGCCGAGTGCGTCGCCGGAGAACCAGGTCAGCGCCGTAATAGACCACGGTAGATCCTTCACGACGGCACTGGCGGTTCCTCCGATCAGCCCACCCAGGATGGGGCCGGCGACGCAGGCGCCCACGAGGAAGGCGATGAAGTCCCGGCGCTTGCGCAGGTCGGGTGGACCGCCGCACCACATCAGCACCAGCAAGGCGCCGACCACGGGTTCGACCACATTGGACGCGGCGAATATGACCGACAACACCCAGGGGTTTCCGTAGATGGTGTCGACCAGCACTTCGGCGGCGATGACGGCGGCGGCGATCGCCGGCCAGAGGGCGCGGCGGCTGAGCATCAGGGCCGCGGCGGTCACTCCCGCGGAGGGGTAGAAGAAGGACGGACCCGCCGTGGAGCCGAACGACTCCCACGAGAGCACAGCGCCGGTGGTGAACGCCGCGAAGACCACCAGGATCCGGCCCGCGTCGCTCTGGAACTGCGTGCGTCGGCGCGCGGCGCCGGTAGGGGTCATCGACCGCTCATCAGGGCGGGTCGGGGTGTTGGTGGACATCGGCGTCATCGCTGGGCTGCCTCGAAACTCTCCGGTGCCTGGACACGGACAACCAGTAGGCACAGGTCGTCGGACAGCGGGGTGGGCGCGACCGCGGCGACCAGCGCCTCGCAGTCGAGCAGGGCATCAGGGGACCAGGCGGCCACCACCTGCTCAAGCCGAGCAATACCCTCGTCGAGGGGGCGATCGGCGGCCTCGAGCAGACCGTCGGAGCACAGGACCAGGACATCGTCGGGGCCGACCGGCACCGTGGCTTCCGGGTAGCTGATGTCATGGAGTGGCCCGAGGACCGGTCCGCCCGCCTCGTTCAGGCGTATGACCTCGCCGGTCTGCGCGCGGCGCAGAAGTGCCGGCGGATGGCCCGCAGAACTGTAGACGAGCATCCCGGAGTACGGGTCGAGCACCATGACCAGTGTGGTCGCGAACTCTCCCTGGCTGAGGCCACCGGCGAAATGGTTCAACTCGGCGAGCATGGGCCCGGGCCGCAAACCTTGATACGCATAGGCATTTCCGGCGCTGCGCAGTTGCACCATGTCTTCGACGGCTGTGAGTCCGTGACCCACGACATCGCCGACCGCCAGGTACACCTGGTTCTTTCTCAGCGGGAGCACCGAGTACCAGTCGCCACCGAGACTGTCTGCACCCTCGGCCGGCCGGTAGAGGGCACGGTAGTCCACACCCGCAACCGCGGCGGGCGCATCCGGGTGTGCCGCGGCGTGCAGCACCTCGGCCACGGACTGCAGCCGTTGGCGGCGCTGCCGTTCGATGGCCCGTCCGCGTGCCGCCTCCCGGCGTGCCGCACCCTCCTGGGCGATCATCATGGCCAGCAGCACGTTGACCGCGATCAGGCCCTGGATCAGTGCCACCCTTCCGGGCGGGGACAGGTTCACGCCTTCGAAAAGACTCAGGCCGGAGGCGGCTCTCAGGTTGGCCGCGAACGCCGCCGCGGCGCCGGCCAGGGCTGCGCCGAGAACGTCGAGCCGCAGACCCGCCCAGGCCAGCACCGGCAGGATCAGCAGTGACGGCGACAGACCGGTCCAGACCGAGAGCCATGACAAGGCTGCCGTGGTGCCCAGAATTCCGACAGCCTCGACGGGACGTTCCCGCAACACATGGGACTGCTTGCGCCACAGCAATATCGGAGCTGCTACCACCAGGACTCCGATGGCATCGCTGGCGAACCACCGCAGCGCGGCCCCGGGCCACCACACCCCGAAGTGCGCAGCGACGACGCCTCCGCCGATGAGACCACCGACGATTGGGCCGGCAAGGCAGGCACCCGCGACGAAAAGGAACAGGTCCTTACGCTGCCGAAGATCGGGTACGCCCTTGCACAACGCCAGTACGACGGAGGCTCCGACCAACGGTTCGACCGAGTTGGCCAACACGTAGCCGGCGATCGCCGTGGGTTCGTAGACGGCGTACAGGTCGACGGCGCTCTCACCGAAGATTGTTGCGGCGATCACCACGGGCCACAGGGCACGACGGGTGAGCAGCATTGCCGCCACGGTGATGCCCGCCGGCGGGTAGAACGCCGGACCCAGCTCGGAGGCCCCAAAACCGGTCACCGCCAATTGGGCGCCGGCCGCGTAGCCAAGGAAAACGACGCAGAACAGCCCGACGACCCGTGCCCACCCCGCTGACGGTGCGCACGCCGTCGTGAAGGTTTTGACGCTCGTTACGGGCACTGCGCCCATTATGGCAGCGGCGTTGTCCCCGCGCCTACTCAGGCAACCCTCACCCGCTGAATCTCGCCTCTACATGTGCCTCAATAGGCACATCGTCGGGTCGCAGCAAAATCTGCGGCCGCCCACCCATCGGGTC
>DAIPYT010000245.1:0-3973 GCA_036782595.1 Mycobacterium sp.
GTCACGCAGCACCAGGCGTGTCGGGCGGATCGCGGTGTCAGCCGGCTTCGGCGGCCAGCGTGCTCAGCGCCTCCTGCACGGCGGCCACCACCTCGTCGTGCTCCCTGGGGTGCCGGTCCCCGAAGGTAGGCACCGAGACCGACAGCGAGACCGCCTCGAGCACCCGGGGTCCGGCGATCCGGAACGACTTACGGGTCTCGTCATGCGCCCACGCCCCGCCGTAGCGCCCCGCGGCGGAACCGATCACCGCCAGCGGCTTGTCCTGGAGGGCACTGTCGCCGAACGGCCGGGACAGCCAGTCGATGGCGTTCTTCAAGACTCCCGGAATGCTGCCGTTGTACTCCGGGGTCACCACGAGCGCGGCATCGGCTTCGGCGGCGGCGGCCCGCAGCGCGGCCACCGCGGCAGGCGGGTCGTCGGTGTCGATGTCCTCGTTGTAGAACGGCAGGTCACCGAGGCCGGGGTAGACCACGACGCGGACGTCGTCGGGGGCTACTTCAGCGACCACCTCGGCGATCTGGCGGTTCACCGAGGCCGCCCGCAGGCTGCCGACCAGAACCAGAACCGTGACCATGACTCCCCTGTCCCCGACGCTATCCCCGGCCCGGCGGCACTTGCTGGCGCGACGGTGGCCGCAGTGCCCGGGTGAACAGTACGTTGACCGGCCTCATCACCAGTCCGAACGGCCACGGCGCGTACCGCTTGAAGGCGTAGAGCGCCCAGATGTCCGGCGAGGTGTAGATCAGGAACCGGTTGCGTGCGACCCCGGCCAGGATCTTGTCGGCGACTTTCTCCGGTGACACCGCATGTCCGGCGAAGCGGCGGACCCAGCGCTGCACCCGGGGATCGTCGCGGTCGACCCCGGCGATGTGCACGGTCTGCACCAGTGGGGTGTTCACCGCCCCGGGCACCACCAGCGAGACCCCGACTCGGTGCCGGGCCAGGTCGAACCGCAGCACCTCGGAGAGCCCGCGCAGCCCGTACTTGCTGGCGCTGTAGGCGGCATGCCAGGGCAGTGGGACCAGGCCGGCGGCCGAGGACACGTTGACCAGACGTCCGCCGCGTCCGGCCGAAACCATTGGCGGAACGAAGTTTTGGATGACGTGGATCGGCCCCATCAGGTTGACCTCGACCATGGATCGCCAGTGCCGGTGGGGCAGTTGGCTCACGGTGCCCCATGCCGAGATGCCCGCGATGTTCATCACGACGTCCATCTCGGGGTGGCGGCTGTGCACCTCGGCGGCGAATTCGCTCACGGCATCGAAGTCGGCGATGTCCAAGGCGCGATGCGCGGGCACCTCGGCACCGGCCGCGCGGGCCGCCGCGACGGTGTCGGCCAGGCCGTCGGCGTTGATATCGGTCAGGTACAGCACGGCGCCCTGGCGGGCCAGTTTGAGCGCGACGGCCCGGCCGATGCCGCTGGCGGCACCCGTGACGAGGGTCCGTTTACCGACGAAGCTGAAGCTCATGAATCCGCCCGCCGACCCCAAAGGGCATGCAGCCAAAGCTTTTCCAGCACCGCGACAGCCTGGCCGAGGTCGCGGTCGGGACCGGTGAACATCGACTCACCCGACAGCGTCATCGCCGTCGCCCCGACCAGGATCCGGACCAGACCGCGAACGTCGTCGGTGACCGGCTCGGCGGTGCCGTTGCGGATCTCGGCCTCCACCACGGGGACGATCTGGTCGATGACGAGATCGTTGTAGCGGTCCAGGATTTCGCGGATTTCCGCATCCGTCCCGCGGGCGATATTGCACGCCGACATCACCGGGTCGTTGTGGGCGTAGACCGCCGCGGCGCTGCCGATCATCCGTTTGGCGAACACCGCGGGGCTCTCGTCCTCGCCGCGGGGGGCGAAGTCTCCGGTGAGGTCCTCGAGTTCGTCGACGACCTCACCGAGGATGTGGGCCAGCACGGCGTACTTGGAGTCGAAGTAGAAGTAGAAGCCCGACCGCGCCACCCCGGCCCGGTCGCTGATGGTGCTGACCGACAGTTCGGCGAACGGTTTCTCGGTGAGCAATTCCCGAACCGCCTGCACGATCGCGTGCCGCTGACGGTCACCTCGCCGGCGCGGTACCTCGTCGGACTGCTGCGGAGCGCTCACCCGTTCACCATGCACCACGCCGAGGCCGGATGGAAACTTGACAGCCGTCAACTTTCCCCGCAAAGATTGCGGTACCGCCGGTTACAAGTCCTCGCAGGAGACGTCGATGCCGACCATCACCGCCCCGCAGTATCTGCTGGATCAGGCCCGCCGCAAGCTGACTCCCACGCTGCAGACCATTCCTGGCATGGGCATCATCGAGGGCCATCTCCGCAAGCAGGACTGGCCGCAGTTCCAGTTCTCCGAGCCTCCCGCCGGCAGCGACCTCAAACCGATCATGGGCAACGCCGGCCTGCCGTTCCTGGGCCACCTGATCGAGATCTTCCGTGGCGGCCCGGAATTCGTGCTGGAGAGCTACCGCAAATACGGGCCGGTGTACTACACCAGGACCCCGGCGCTCAACGCCATTGCCGCACTGGGCCCCGACGCCACCCAGGAAGTCTTCTCCAACAGGAACAAGGACTTCACGACGGTGGCGTGGAATGACGTCATCGGCCCGTTCTTCAACCGCGGCCTGCTGTTGATGGACGGCGAGGAGCACATGTTCCACCGCCGGATCATGCAGGAGGCGTTCACCCGCACCCGGCTGTCCGGCTACATCCAGCACATGGACGCCGTCGCCACCAAGGTCGTGGCCGGCCCACCGGATGGGGCCTGGCCGGTCAACGACAACCGCTTCCTGTTCCTGCCGGCGATCAAAGAACTCACCCTCGATATCGGCGCCGTGGTGTTCATGGGCCACGAGTCGGGCAACGACTCCGACCTGGTCACCAAGATCAAGGCGGCCTACGAGACCACGACCCGCGCCGGCGGGGCGATCATCCGCACCCCGGTGCCACCGTTCAAGTGGTGGCGGGGACTGGAAGCCCGCAAGGTCCTGGAGGACTACTTCACCGCGCGGGTCGCCGAGAAGCGCGGTTCTGACGGCACCGACATGCTGACGGTGCTGTGCCACGTCGCCGACGAGGACGGCAACACCTTCACCGACAAAGACATCGTCAACCACATGATCTTCCTGATGATGGCCGCCCACGACACCTCGTCGTCGACGATGACGACGATGGCCTACCAGCTGGCCGCCAACCCGGAGTGGCAGGAACGTCTCCGCGAAGAGGGCGATCGGATCGGCGACGGACCGCTGGACATCGACTCCCTCGACAAGCTGGAGACCTGGGATCTGGTGATCAACGAATGTCTGCGGATGGTGACCCCGCTGCCGTTCAACGTCCGTCGCGCGGTCCGGGACACTTCCATCCAGGGTTACTTCGTGCCGGCCGGAACCAACATCAACCTGTGGCCGGGTATGAACCACATGCTTCCCGAACTGTGGGACAGCCCGGAGCGCTTCGATCCGGCCCGCTTCGCCGAACCGCGCTCGGAGCACAAGCGGCACCGCTACGCCTTCGCCCCGTTCGGCGGCGGGGCCCACAAGTGCATCGGCCTGGTGTTCGGCCAGTTGGAGATCAAGGCGGTCATGCATCGGGTGCTGCGCAACTACCGACTCGAGTTGGCGCATCCCGGTTACACGCCGCGCTACGACTACGCCGGGATGCCGGTGCCGATCGACGGCATGCCGATCACGCTGCGGCCGATTCGCTAGGCGCGATTCGCTAAAGCCTGCTGGTCACGCCAGCGAGAGGAAGAGTTTCTCCAGTTCGGCCTCGGTCATCGGCGCCTTCCCGTTGGCGGTATCGCCGAGGACGCACTCCTTGAGGCCGCAGGCGACGATCTTGAACCCGGCCCGGTCGAGCGCCTTGGACACCGCCGCCAGTTGGGTGACGACGTCCTTGCACTCGCGGCCCTGCTCGATCATCGAGATGACGCCGGCCAACTGGCCCTGCGCACGACGGAGCCGGTTGAGCACCTCGG
>DAIPYT010000246.1:0-3929 GCA_036782595.1 Mycobacterium sp.
CGGGGCGAAACTGAGCGGCGCGAACCTGACCTAAGCGAAAATTGGCTATGGCTGGCAGGCCATGGCGATTGTGAACTCAGACTTGACCAACGCGAACCTAGCGAGCGCGAGAACTGGCAACGCCACCGACTTCAGCGGTTCGGACTTCGCTGGGGCGAACTTCCGAAACAACGATTCGCCGGCTCCCGCCACGACGTTCTCAACGACACCACCCACCGGGAGGTTGCCGCGGCGGTGATCGCCTTCATCGGCGAACAGACGTAAGAGGCGGCGACAACCCCGGGCTCGGACACCGAGAAGCTGCGCTGCGTTCCCGGAATTTCTGTGGACACGAATTTTCTCAGGACAAAGCGCGTGACCTCTCAAGTTTCTTGATAGGTTTCCGTCCAAGCGGACTTTTCGTATGAATAAATGGACTTTTCGTCTCAACTGCGCTACCCGCACTAGAGCAATTAGGGGGTCGTCCGATTGGGAAGCACTCCACCCTGCGCGCGTTATATCGGCCGAGTCGGCGCCCTCGCCATTGCACTGGGAGTCGGGGCGGCGATCGCCTCAATGCCGGCGGCCTGGGCGGATGCCGATGACGCCGGTCCGGGTGCTCGAACCTCAACCGTGACAAAGCCGGCTTCTGCACCCACCGGGCGTTCTCAGGCCGGTGCCCAACGACGCGGAACCGATTCGCAGTTACGACGCACCCCGGGATCCGCCCACGCGGTCGCACCCACCAGTGCGTCAGCGTCGACTCAACCCGCATCCGGGGTAGTGCCGGCCAGCGCGACCAGCGCACGGGCCACGGTAGCGGGGGTCAAACCCGTTGTTCAGGAACGCGGTTCGGCGGCGAAGTCGGCTGCTGGCGGCGGGCGGGAAAACTCGGCTCTCACACCGTTGGCGTGGTCGGCCGCAGCGGTGGTCCGGCGCGAAATCGGAGCAGCGTCCGGCGCGGCGCAGACCCCCTCCGTCGGCGCCGCCAGCCAGTCGACGTCCGCGCTCGGGAACCGCCCGCTGGCCGACTTCGTCCGAACCTTCATCGGGGACGGCACCGCCGACCGACCGGACGCCGGGCTGCTGATCGGCAACGGCTTCAGCTACGACGCCAACTCCTGCCTGGGTGCGATCTGCAATGGCGGCAACGGCGGTGTCTTCGGTAACGGCGGCAACGGATTCAACGGCGGTAACGGCGGTGCGGCAGGGTGGTTCGGCCGCGGCGGCAACGGCGGCGCCGGGATCGCCGGTCAGGCCGGCGGCGCGGGCGGCAGCGGCGGACTGATCGCGGGCGACGGCGGCAACGGCGGCAGGGGCGGCAACGCCACGGCCGCAGGCGGCGACGGCGGCGCCGGGGGCACCGGCGGGAGCGTCGGACGTTTCTCGGTGCTCGGCCGTGGCGGGACCGGCGCGGCCGGCGGGGACGGCGCAGCCGGCGGCGCGTTCGGCGATCAACCCGGCACCGATCAGGGCCCCTACGCCGTCGCGGCATACCCGGGGGTGACCCTGCAGGCTTTGCTGAGCGTCGGTGACACCGTGACCCGCACCACCGGATCGGTTCCGGATGGCTACCGGCTCACCGGCATTCCCGACGGCATGGGCGCCTACCGCGACGAGCAGGGCATGATCCACGTCTTCCTCAACCACGAGTTCGGTGACGGCCGCAACGGACTCATCGAGACGATCCCGGTGATCGGGGAGCCTGCCATCAAGGGCGCCTACGTCAGCGAACTCATCCTCGACCCGACCAACGGCAACGTCGTCTCGGGCGACCTCGCATTCACCCAGGCCAAGTTGTGGAACCCCGACACCGGGACATTCACCGATCGGACGGCGCAGTGGCGCAACCCGAACTCGCCCCTATGGAAGTTCGCGAAGTTCTGTTCGGGTTTCCTGGGCGGACCGGAGTCGGGCCTGTTGGACCGGATCTACTTCACCGGCGAGGAGGACGGCAACCTCGACCCGACCTTTGACGGACTCGGCGGCCAGACCGTCGTCGTCGCGGACGGCGTCGCCTATGCGCTGCCGCAGATGGGGCACTTCCAGCGGGAGAACGGCGTGGTGATCCCCACCGCAGACGCCTCCAAGACCTACGTGCTGTTGCCGGAGGACCGCGGCAGCCTGGACAGCCAGCTGTATCTGTGGGCCGGCACAAAGGTCCCCGACGACCCGAACCCCATCGTGCGAAACGGCCTCACCACCGGTGACCTTTACGTGTTCGCCGCCCGCAACCCCGAGGTCACCGGGGAGGGCCGGTTCGGCATCGACGACGGCACGCTGGCCGGCAAGTGGGTCCAGATTCCCCAGATCATCGCCCTGGCCGACGAAACCACGCTGGAAAGATACGTCCAGTCGATCAACGCCTTCGACTTCGTCCGCGTCGAGGACGCGGCGACCAGTACCTACGAGGCGGGTGTTCTGTATTTCACCACCACCGGCAACGGGCAGCCGGTACCCGGCAATCCCAACCCCTTCGGCCGGTTGTACGAAATGAGTTTCAATGACCCCGTCAACCCGCTCGAGGGCGCCGGACTCACAGCGCTGATCCAGGCGAAGAACCTCTACGAGCCGGTGATCAATCCCGACAACGTGGCGATGGACCTGCAGGGCAACCTGCTCATCCAGGAGAACATCAATCGGGAGTCCCGCGGCGAAGGGCCGTTCACCACCGGCGAGGGCCGCATCTGGTCCTACGACACCAAGACCGGAGATATCGTCGAACTAGCCGAGCTCAGCCAGTTGCCGGCGGCGCCGATCTGGGACACCAAAGAACCGAAAAACAACCCTGCACCGGGCGGCACCTGGGAGTCCAGCGGCGTCATCGACGTCTCCGAATTCTTCGGGCAGGGCTCCTGGCTGATCGACGTCCAGGCCAACAGCCTCACCAACGATCTGGCCTACGAGCTCGCTACCGGATTGGTTGGGCCGGCACCCGCCGGGTTCAAGGTATGGGAGGGCGGGCAGCTGCTGATGCTGCGTACCGGAAGCCCGCTCAACGGTGGCGCGGGCGGCCAGGGCGGCGACGGCGGCGCCGGCAGTTGGATCTTCGGTGCCGGCGGAGACGGCGGCGACGGCGGCGACGGTGGACTCGGTGTCGGTGACGGTGTCGGCGGTCAGGGTGGGGCGGGCGGCGCGGCCGGCCTGGGTCGCGTGCTCGTTTTTCTCCAGCGCAACGGCACCCCCGGTACGGAGGGCTCCGATGGTTGCAACGTCACCTGCCAGGCTCCGCTCAAAAGGAGCTACAACCCGCAACTGCTGGTCACCTATCAGACCGGTTCCCCGGCCAACCTCAACGTCGAGACCTCCAAGGTTCCCGGTGGCGGTAACAGCAGTGTCATCATGACATTCGCGGCTTCCGATCGGGCCACCACGAGCGGAACGTTGTTCAACGCCAGCGCGGACTGGCTCGGCGACTTCGTCATCGAGGGCAGCACCGTGCGCTTCACGTCAAAGCCAGCGCGGCCGGTCAACCCGACCGGGGGCACAGTGGACCCAGGCGCCGGTCTGTTGCAGGTGACTTTCGATGGCCCGGTCTCCGAGATCGTCTACGCCAAAGTCAATTACGCGCCGAAGATTCTCCGCGAGTACCAGGACGAAGACCTGGTGTACACCAAATTGTTCGATCCGTTCGACGACTGACACCGAAGACAAATCGAAGGAGCTCACACGATGGCGAACACATTTGCTGTGCAGCGTAAACGGCGAGTGTTGCCCGTGGTGGGGTGGCTGAAGGTCGGTGCGGCAGCGGCAGGCATCGGGATTGCGCTGGCTGCAGCGCCCGCTGCCGCCGCGGATACCGACACAGGGTCCTCGACGTCAGGTTCGGCATCGACATCGGCGCGAAGCGCGTCCTCGAACGGGCAAACCGCGCAACGCAAAGTGGCGACGAGAGAGCGTCCCGCGCTGTCCACCGCAGAGCGGGGGGCGACGACAGCGCTGTCCACCGC
>DAIPYT010000247.1:0-255 GCA_036782595.1 Mycobacterium sp.
CGAAACAACCGGGGAGCTCAGGGAGCTCACCGCCACCGCCGGAGCAGCCACCGCCTGAGCAGCCAGCGCCGCCGCCGGCACCGCCGCCACCGGGGCCCCGCTCCCGTCCGCCGGCATGCGCGCGGGAATCACCGCAGACTCACCACGCTCGGCGCCGCCGCGAGGGGCCGCCGGCGCCGCCGGAACCACCCCGCCGTCAGAACCCGCCGAGACCCCGGCACCGGAACGCCCACGCGAACCGCCCAGCACCGGCAC
>DAIPYT010000247.1:265-3905 GCA_036782595.1 Mycobacterium sp.
CATCGTCGGCCGAGGATGCGGAACGACCTCGCGACGAGGTGAACGGCGGCGTATCCGCATCATCGGCCGGAGCGGACGGCGACGATGACGGTGCCGAACTCACACCACCACGGACACCCGGACGCGACCCGCGCCCCGAACCGGCCGGTGAGATATCCGAGGAACCCGACGACGACGAACCCGTCGAACCATCCGAACCCTGCCGATCAGCAAACGCCACCGGCATCGACACGACCGCAGCCCCGACACCCAGAGCCACCGCCAACGCTCCCACCCGGCCCACGTACCGGGCGTACATCGACCCCGACGCGTCCGGACTCACCCGCCGAAACTCAATCGGACGCACATCCCGGCGACCGCTCCTACCAGGCACCCGACCAACCGAAGACGACGAATGAACAGACATGGCAACCCCCTCCAGGGCCCTCAAGGGTTTCTCCCTCGAGTGAAATGACAACGACGCCGGTCTAGGGACCGAAGCCCCTAAATGCTAGGGACTAAGTACCCCTCTGGGATTCCGTAAAATTACTCAAGTTCCTTTCCGTGAACAGTGCGATACTGACCTCATGGCCGCTCATGCATCGACCCTGGTCGGCCGCCGGATCGAGACGACCCGGTTATCGCGGCTGTGGACCGAGGACACCGAACGTGCCGTGGTCGTGTCCGGCGAACCCGGTGTCGGCAAGACGGCGTTGATCGAGCAGATGTGTGTGCGTGCGGTGGTGGACGGCTGGCAACTGGTGCGGGTCCTGGGGGTGGCAGCCGAGGAGCCCTTCGCGCTGGGCGGGTTGCACCAGTTGGTGCTGCGCCTGGAGGAGTTCATCGGCGGGTTGTCCGACAAGGACCGTGCGGTGCTGGCCCCGGCGTTCGGCGGCGAACCGGACTCGGCCGTCGCGGTGCTGCCTCTGGTGGGGGCAGTGCTGAAACTCGTGGAATCCGCGGCCCAGATACAGCCGGTGCTGCTGGTCGTCGATGACGTGCACTGGCTGGACAGCATCAGCGCGCAGGTGATCAGCGCCGTGGGGCGGCGGCTGACCCATCCCCGGGTGCGAGTCCTGGCCGGCCAACGGGTGCCGCATCCGTCAGTGTTCTCCAGCGCAGGGTGGGGTGAGGTGCCACTGGCCCCACTGGAGGCCGAGGATGCCGAACAATTGCTCGAAAGCGCCGGGGTGCCGTTGTCGGCTACCACCAGGGCGGCGGTTCTGACTGCGGCCGCCGGCAACCCGCTGGCGTTGAGCGAGCTTCCGAGATTCGCCGGTCTGATCGACGCGAGCAGCGGGGTGATGCCGTTGACCGAGCGCATGGTGGAAGTGTTCGGCGCGCGGCTGGAACACCTCGATGCCGACGTGCGCGCGACATTGTTGCGGGCCGCGCTGGACGGCATCGGCGGCAGCGCCGTGTCGGCAAGCCGGGCCCGCTATGTGATGCGCAACGTCCAGCCCGCGATCGCGGCCGGTCTGCTGGTGGTGGACCCGTTGGGGAAGATCGTGTTTCGCCACCCGCTGGTCCCCGCGGCGGTGGTTCATCAGGCCAGCCCGCAGGAACGCCGCGACGCCCACCGCGACCTGGCCGCGCTCTACCAGAACCTACTGGTGCGGCGCGGCTCCCACCTTGCCGCGGCGGCCACCGGGCCGGATCAGGACGTCGCCGACCTCCTCGACCAGGCCGCACAACTGTCCCTTCGCCGAGGCGGGCTGCCGTCCGCTATCGCGTGGCTGCGACAGGCCGCCGAACTATGCACCGACCCGAACCGCCGGACCGAGTTGTTGGCCGAAGCGGTCTTCGTCGCCACCCGTGCCGGTCGTATTGACGAGGCCAGAGACCTGCTGGGTGATGTCGAGGCCGACGCGACGGAGTCGGCGCTCGCAGCCCTGGCCGATTGCTACCGGGCGGTTCACGCCGACGGCGAAACGATCTCAACCCACCGGCGTCTGCTGGACGCCCTGACCAAGGCCGACGAACTCGACGAACAGATCATCAACCGTCTCGTTAACCTGCTGCTGTACATCACCGGCTATGCCGACAACGACCAGCAACGAGAACTCACCGACGCAAGCCTGCTGCACCTGCAGGGCAGGGTGCATCCGGCAGTGCTGCTTTACCACACCGGCGTCGACGACATCGCCATGACGGCCAAAGCCATTCGCGCGACGCTCAGTGAGTACATCGAACACTTGCAGCACGTTCCCGCGCGATACATGTTGATGATGTCCTACCCGGCGTACTGCATCGATGCCATGGACGATTTCCGGGCTCCGCTTCTGCAGGCCTTCACCGAGCTCTGCGAACACGGCGCGTCCCTCGACGCCGTCGAGGGCGGGCGCGTGGTGCTGCTGGACCTGGCGGCCACCGGGAACTGGGACCAGGCGCAGCAGGTCGGTGCCCAATGCCTTGAGATGGCCGGCGAGGTCGGCAGCGAATTGGTTCGTCAAACCTTCCTGGCCGACCTCGGGGTGCTTGCCGCCTGCCGGGGCGATCTGGAAGCCGCCCGCCGGTACGCCGCTGAGGTGACGGCATGGTCAAGGCCGCGAGGCCTCAAACTGCTCCTGCGCGCTGCACTGCGGATCGCTGTGCGGGCCGCCCTTGCCGAGGCCGACTACGAGGCGGCCTATCAGGCCGAGATCAGGATCAGCCCGCCGGGGCGTTTCCCCCTGCAGAACATCCAGGTCGGCGACGACATGCTCGACCTCGTCGAAGCCGCGGTCCACACCGGACGCCTCGCGGAAGCCCGCGCTCATGTCGCCGAGGCCGTGCGCCTGAACCTGGCCGAGGTCTCGCCGCGGGTGGCGGCCCTGACGTGCGCGATCACAGCGATGACCGCTCCCGATTCGGAGGCCGACGGGCTGTTTCAGTCTGCCGTGAGCCACCCCGGCATCGCCGGATTCCCATTCGAACACGCCAGAATCGCTCTGGCCCAGGGGATGTGGCTCAGACGCAGGCTGCGCCACACCGCGGCGCGAGCCCCACTAGCGTTCGCCGCCGAGACATTCGACCGCCTCGGTGCGCGCCCCTGGGCCGACCGGGCACGGTCCGAACTCCACGCCGCCGGAGCCCCGATCACAAAAACCGGAGCGCCCACCCAACTCAGCACCCAGGAACGCCGAGTCGCCGAAATGGCAGCCAAAGGGCGGACCACCAAAGAAATCGCAGCCCAACTCAGCCTCTCGCCACGCACAGTCGACAATCACCTACAGCGCGCGTTCCGCCGGCTGGGAGTGAGCAGCCGCGCCGGACTCAGTGACGCTCTCAAACACTCCGGTTCCGCAACCAATGCCACGTGAGTCGACGGCTCACAGACCCGCGAAACGCTCCTTGACCTGATCGGTGGTCAGTCCGTAGTCCGCCAGCGAGTACTCGTGCTTCGGGGCGCGCGGACCCTGCTTGCTCTCCTCGTCGGTCCACTCGATGGCGGCGCGCGCATCGTCGGTCAACTCGATGCCGAGGTGCTGATAGATGTTCGCGACGGTGCCGATCGGGTCGCGGATCAACTCGAAATAGTCGACGTCGCAGAACTGCGCGGGGTTCTGCGTGGCGCGTACGGCGTTGAACCGCTCCAGTCCGCGCGACCAGGTTTCCAGCGCGTCGGCCCCGATCGTCGCGCCGACGAAATTGTGCGACGAGCCGTCGGTGGTGTGCTGTG
>DAIPYT010000248.1:0-3897 GCA_036782595.1 Mycobacterium sp.
GCCGGATAGAGGCCAGTCGATGTGACTTCGCCGATCGCGACATGGTGCTTGGCGTGATCGTCGCTCAAGGCACCAGCACCCTCGACGGCCAGGTTGTCGACACCGACCAGGCACAACAATTGTTGTCAGAGTTCGGGATTGGCGCCGGCAGCTTCAGCGTGGTGTTGATCGGCAAAGACGGCGGGGAGAAGCTGCGCGTCAACGACGTGCCGGATCTTGCGGCGATCTATGCCGTGATCGACGGCATGCCGATGCGGGGCCGCGAGATGGGCGCCGATCCGGGCCGGTGTTGAGACGACGTAAACCTAGCCCTGTTCCTAACACCGAGACGGTGTGGGGATGGGACGCCTCGAACCACGACTGGGGCCGCGGACCCATGGACCTCGCCAGCGCGCGCGACGCCGGCATCTCCTTCTTCACCCATAAGGCCACCGAGGGCGGCGACTGGGAGGACCGGTACTACAAGAAGGCACTGGACCGGGCCCGCAGAGCCGGAATCCCGGTCCTCGGTAGCTATCACTACCTGTGGCCCGATCCGCCCAACCGGATCGAGGCACAGGTGAACTTCTGGATGGACTACGTCGCGCAGCAGACGCCGTGGTGGAACGAAGGGCCGTGGATCTGGCAGATCGACGCCGAACAACAGGGTCTGCCCCGCCCGCCCAGTCCCGATGAGATCCGCACAGCAGTCGACGCCGTCAAGGCCCGCATGGCGCGCGAAGGCAACACCGGCTACGTCATCGCCTACGCCCCCAGGTGGCTGTACGCAGATGAGCTGGGCACCGGCTATGACCTCTGGAACAGCGATTACACCGGATCCGGTGCACCCCGGCCGTTCACCGATCAATACCGGGGCGTGACGGACCGCTCGCATGGCTGGGACGTGATGTCCGGCCGCACGCCGCGCATCCTTCAGTTCGCCTCCGACGCGGTCGTCGGACGACAACACAGCTGCGATGTCAATAAGTTCGACGGTGACCTGCACACGCTCATCAGACTCTGCGGCAGGAATCCCGACGTCGACGTGAAGGTGTGAACTTATCCGGGTGAGGGCGTGTCGGCCACGAACTTCGCCACCAGCCGAGCCAACTCCTCGCCCCGTTGTTCCGGCACGAAATGTCCGGCGCCGGCGATCGTGGTGTGGTCGTGCCCGCGCGCCCCGGGGACGTGCTGCTGAAACACCGTGTCCCACCCCCGGGTGGCCGGGTCACCGTCGGAGTAGGCAGTCAGGAACGGCTTCTCCCATCGGCCCAGGGCGGCCATCGCCGTGCGCCCGATCGCCGCGCCGGGGTCGTTGCGGGTCAACGGGATCAGCGCGATCATCTGCCGTAGACCGCTCTTGAACGTGCGGTCGGGAAACGGTGCGTCGTAGGCGGCCAGCACGTCGGCGCTCAGCGGTCCGGCGACGGCCTGCAGGAACTCACTCGGCGTGATGTCGGGGGCCCGCTGGTAGTAGGCGACGTAGTCGAGCAGGGTCTCCTGCAGCACCACCCGGCCGCCATCTGTTCCGTGGTGCGCCCAGGTCAGTTGTCCGGCCAGGGCGGGGTCGCAGGTGTGCAGGATCGTGTTGGTCGCCACCACGCGAGAGAACCGCGCCGGCTCGCGGGCCAGCACGCTGAACCCGATCGGGCCGCCCCAGTCCTGGGCCACCAGCGTCACACCGGACAGGTCCAGGCCGGTCACCAGACTGTGCATCCAGTCGACGTGCCGGGCGAAGGTGTAATCGGTGGGGTCGGCGGGCTTGTCGGAGCGGCCGAACCCGACGTTGTCCGGCGCGATCACCCGCAGTCCCGCCGCGACCAGCCCGGTGATGGCATGCCGGTACAGAAACGACCAGGTGGGCTGGCCGTGCAGGAGCAGCACCACCGCAGCGTCGCGGGGTCCGGCGTCGACGTAGTGCATCCGCAGCGGCGCCAGCCCGGCGGTCTGCACCTCGACATAGTTGGGCTCGAAGGGGTAATCCGGCAGGTTGTCGAACCGGTCGTCGGGAGTCCGCAGCACCTGCATGTCCGGCAGCGTATCTAGGCGGGGCGGAAGGTGAGAGCCACCCCGTTCATGCAGTAGCGCAGGCCGGTCGGTTCGGGGCCGTCGTCGAAGACATGGCCGAGGTGACTGCCGCACTGGCGGCAGAGGACCTCGGTGCGCGACATGCCCAGCGAGCCGTCGTCACGCTCGATGACGGCGTTGTCGAGGGCTCGGTAGAAACTGGGCCAGCCCGTACCGCTGTCGAACTTGGTCGTCGACGAGAAAAGGTCCAACGCACAACCCGCACAGCCGAAAACGCCGGCGCCGTGCTCGTCGTTGAGTGGGCTGCTGAAGGGTCTCTCGGTGCCCGCCGCACGCAAGACGTCATATTGGGCCGGGGTCAGTCGTGCTCGCCACTGCGCATCGGTGAAGGTGACCGCAAAAACTTCGTCTGAGGCGTTCGGCGGCGGGTTGGCCCCGGCGAGGCGCCCCAGTGAGCTGCAGCCGGCGGTCACACCGAGCAGGGCCGTGCCGAGCAGCACGTGTCGTCGGGTCAGGGTCGGCTGCGGCTGCTGCGGTCTGCGGGAGGCCATGGTTCGACCGTACTGCGGGGCCCACTGTGACGGGGCGGGGCGAGCGCGCCCGGCTGTCGGTTGGGTCACACGGGCAATCCGGATCGCGGGTGGCTCCGAATTGCTGATAACAACAGGGATCGAGAGGAAAACCCGTGATGTCAACAGGTGCGAACAGCAGCCTGGCGTGGCCGACCAGCGTCATCGCCGGAGCGCAGGGGGCATTGCCCCCGAACCGGTACAGCCAGTCCGAGATCACCGAGGCGCTGGTCCAGCTGCCCCAGTTCGCCCCGCACGCGGATTTGCTGCGGCGATTCCACCAGACCGCCAAGGTCAACCATCGCCATTTCGCGCTGCCGCTGGAGCAGTACCCGGGGCTGACCGACTTCGGTGACAGCAACGCGGTGTTCATCGACACCGCCGTCGACCTCGGCTGCGCGGCCGTCTCGGCCGCATTGGAAGACGCCGGGTTCGGGCCGCAGGACGTCGACATGATCATGTCGACGACGGTCACCGGTATCGCGGTGCCGACCCTGGAGGCCCGCATCGCCGGGCGGCTCGGCATGCGCCCCGACGTGCGGCGCGTCCCGTTGTTCGGCTTGGGTTGCGTGGCCGGCGCCGCCGGTACGGCGCGGGTTCACGACTATCTGCGCGGCAACCCCGACGGGGTGGCGGTGCTGGTGTCGGCCGAACTGTGCTCGCTGAACTTCAGCGCCCTCGGCGCGGACATCGCGGGCCTGGTCGGCACGGCGCTGTTCGCCGACGGCGCAGCCGCGGTGGTGTTCGTCGGAGAGCGGCGGGCCGAGAAGCTGGGCATCACCGGGCCGCGGATCATCGACTCCGCCAGCCGGCTGTACCCGAACTCGTTGCGCACCATGGGCTGGGACGTCGGCGCCTCAGGGTTCCAGCTCGTGCTGTCCCCCGAAGTGCCCGACATGGTCAGCCGCCACCTGCGTGACGACATGAGCGGCTTCCTCGGCGGCCACGACCTCGAGATCGACGACATCGGCGTGTGGGTCAGCCACCCCGGCGGCCCGAAGGTGATCGAGGCGATCACCGAAAGCCTCACTCTGCCCGACGAGGCGCTGGAGCTCACCTGGCGCTCGCTGGCCGAGATCGGCAACGTCTCGTCGTCGTCGGTGCTGCACATCCTGCGCGACACGATGGACAAACGCCCCGCGGACGGATCGCCCGCGGTGATGATGGCAATGGGCCCCGGCTTCTGCTCGGAACTCGTGCTCATGCAGTGGCAGTGAGTGCTGACCCTATGACGTGGTATTTGATTCTTCTCGTCGCTGTCGGCATAGAGCGGCTGGCCGAACTGGTTCTGGCACAACGCAATCTGGCCTGGAGCCGGGCC
>DAIPYT010000249.1:0-3852 GCA_036782595.1 Mycobacterium sp.
GGGAATCGGCACCTGCACCGTCGACGTCGTCGCCCGGTAATTGGCCGCCGGGTACAGCCGTTTGAGCCGGATCTGCGCGGAGTCCGGCAGGGTCAGCGGGGCGATTCGCAGCGTGGTCGCCGAGGTGGACGCCACCTCGGTCACGCCCATGCGCCGGCACAGCAGCCGTAGCCGGGCCATCGCCACCAGACGCTGTGCGGGTTCGGGCAGCTCGCCGTAGCGGTCGACGAGTTCGTCGACCGCAGCGGCGATAGCGGTGTCGTCGGCAGCGGCGGCCAGCCTGCGGTAGGCCTCCAGTCGCAGCCGGTCACTGCCGATGTACTCCGGTGGCAGATTGGCGTCGACGGGGAGGTCGATGCGGACGTCCTTGGGTTCTTCGGCGGTCAGCACCGTCTTGCCGTCTGCTGCTGCCCGGTACGCCTCGACGGCCTCGCCGACCAGCCGCACATACAGATCGAAGCCCACCCCGGCGACGTGCCCGGACTGCTCAGCACCCAGGACGTTGCCCGCACCTCGAATCTCCAAGTCTTTCAACGCAACTGCCATGCCGGCGCCCAGTTCGTTGTTCTGGGCGATGGTGGCCAGTCGGTCGTGGGCGGTCTCGGTCAGGGTGGTTTCGCGTGGGTAGAGGAAGTAGGCGTAGCCACGTTCCCGACTGCGGCCCACCCGGCCGCGCAACTGATGCAACTGGGACAGGCCGAAGGTATCGGCGCGTTCCACGATCAGGGTGTTGGCGTTGGAGATGTCCAAGCCGGTTTCGATGATCGTGGTGCATACCAGGATGTCGTAGTCGCGGTTCCAGAAGCCCTGGACGGTCTGCTCGAGCAGTTCTTCGGGCATCTGCCCGTGCGCTACCGCCACCCGGGCCTCGGGCACCAGTGCCCGCACCCGGGCGGCGGCGTTGTCGATGCTGGCCACCCGGTTGTGGACGTAGAACACCTGGCCGTCTCGGAGCAGTTCCCGGCGCAGGGCGGCGGCCACCTGTTTGTCGTCGTGCGGGCCCACGTAGGTGAGCACCGGATAGCGCTCTTCGGGCGGGGTCAGGATGGTCGACATCTCTCTGATGCCGGCCAGGCTCATCTCCAGGGTGCGCGGGATCGGGGTGGCGCTCATGGTGAGCACGTCGACGTGGGTGCGCAGGCTCTTGATGTGCTCCTTGTGCTCGACGCCGAAGCGTTGTTCCTCGTCGACCACGACCAGACCGAGGTCTTTCCACCGCACCCCGGTCTGCAGCAGGCGGTGGGTGCCGATGACGACGTCGACGCTGCCGTCGGCCATACCCTCGAGAACCTTGCGGGACTCGGCCGGATCGGTGAAGCGGGACAAGCCCTTGACCGTCACCGGGAAACCGGCCATCCGCTCGGTGAAGGTCTGCAGGTGCTGGTCGGCCAGCAGTGTGGTGGGCACCAGCACAGCCACCTGCTTACCGTCCTGCACGGCTTTGAACGCCGCGCGCACCGCGATCTCGGTCTTGCCGTAGCCGACGTCGCCGCAGATCACCCGGTCCATCGGGACCGGCTTTTCCATATCGGTTTTGACCTCGCCGATGGCGGTCAACTGATCGACGGTTTCGGTGAAGCCGAAGGCGTCCTCCATCTCGGCCTGCCAGGGGGTGTCCGGGGCGAACGCATGCCCGGGGGCGGCCTGACGTCTGGCATAGAGCGCGACCAGCTCACCGGCGATCTCACGAACAGCCTTGCGCGCCTTGGTTTTCGTGTTCGCCCAGTCACTGCCGCCGAGCCTGCTCAGCGCGGGCTGCTCACCGCCGACGTAGCGGGAGAGCTGATCCAGGGAATCCATCGGGACGAAGAGCTTGTCTGCCTGGTGACCTTTCTTGCCGGCGTACTCCAGCACCAGATACTCCCGGCGCGCACCACCGACGGTGCGCTCCACCATCTCGACGAACCGGCCGATGCCGTGCTGGTCGTGGACCACCAGATCCCCGGCGGTCAGCGCCAGCGGATCAACGGTATTGCGGCGCCGGGCGGCCAACCGCTTGCCGTCCGGCCCGGTGGCCCGGTTGCCGGTGAGGTCGGTCTCGGTGATCACCACCAGATGCGCCCCGGGTATGACGATGCCGTTGTGCAGCGGGCCTTTCAGCACGCCGACGACGCCGGGCTTGGGCGCCTCCCCGGCCTCCAGCAGCGCAGCCGGGGTGTCGTGCTCGCCGAGTTGTTCGACGACCCGGTGGGCCGTGCCGGTCCCGGGCGCGACGACCGCGCCCAGACCTCCGGTGAGCACGTGTGCGCGCAGCATCGCGAAGATCTCCTCGACGCTGGACTGTTGGCCGCGCGCCGACGGTGCGGCACGCACGTCCAGATCGACGGCATCCGGGGAGGACAGCTGGCTGACCGTCCACCACGGGTGGCCGCCGGCGGTGGCCGTCGCGCGGACATCGTCGAGTTCGGCGAAGCCTGAGCCACCGAGTTGCTCGACGTCGATGGGCGCATCCCCGCCGACGGCGGCCACCGACCAGGTGGCCTCCAGGAAGTCCCGGCCGGTCTTGATCAGGTCTGCGGCGCGGGTGCGCACCTTCTCCGGGTCGCACAGCAGGACCGGCGTGCCGGCCGGCAGGTGGTCGACCAGTGCGGAGAGCCGATCGGGCCGCAGCACCGGCTGCAGCGCCTCCATACCGTCGACCGGGATGCCCTCGGCCAGCTTGGCCAGCATGTCACCGACGCTGCCGGTGACCCGGTTCTCGTCACCGGCCGCGCGCCGACCCAATTCGGCGGCGCGCTGGCGGACCTCATCGGTGAGAAGTAGTTCACGGCACGGAACGGCGACCACCGGGTCATCCGGGCCGCCGGCGCTGAGTTCGGGGATGGAGCGCTGGTCGGCGACGGAGAACATCCGCATCTCGGTGATCTCGTCACCCCAGAACTCCACCCGCACCGGGTGTTCGGCGGTGGGCGGGAAGATGTCCAGGATGCCGCCGCGGACCGCGAACTCACCGCGCTTGGCCACCATGTCGACGCGGTTGTAGGCCAATTCGACCAGTCGGACGACCAGTTGTTCGAAGTCCAGTTCGGCGCCCACCTGCAAGGTGACCGGCTCGATCTCGGCGAGGTCGGCGACCATCGGCTGCAGCAGTGAGCGCACCGTGGTCACCACCACCTTCAGCGGCGGTCCGAGCACCCGATCGTCGGGCCGGGCCAGCCGGCGCAGCAGCATCATCCGGGCGCCGACGGTGTCCACGCCCGGTGAGAGCCGCTCGTGCGGCAGCGTCTCCCAGGACGGGAACAGTGCGACGGCGTCACCGAGGACGCCGCGCAGTTCGGCGGTCAGGTCATCGGCCTCGCGCCCGGTCGCCGTCACCACCAGCAGTGGCCCGCCGCGGGCAAGGGCGCACGCCACGAACAGCTGGGCGCTGGCCGGGCCCACCACCGACAGCTCCTGCGGGCGCCGGGCGGCGCGCTCGGCGAGTTCGGTGAACTGGTCCGCGGTCAGCGCGGCGTCGACCAGACCGGCCAGCGGGGTCTGGACTTGGTGGCGCCCGGTCATGATCCAAACACCCTATGCGGCGCGCCAAAAAGCATTGCGGGCGGCCAGGATTCGGTGAGGTTCACTCGTCGTGTAGTTGCGGGTCGGGTTCCAGTCCGGTCAATCCATTCCACATCAGGTTCACCAGATGAGCGGCCACGACTTCCTTCTTGGGCTCCCGGGCTTCCATCCACCACTGAGCGGTCATCGACACCGAACCGACCAGAGCCCGGGCGTACATCGGGGCCAACTCCGGGTCCAGTCCCCGACGGGAGAAATCGCCGGCCAGGATCGAGGCGACCTGGCTGACCGCATCGTTGAACAGGGTGGAGTAGGTGCCCGGGCTCAGCGACGGCGGGGAGTCGCGGATCA
>DAIPYT010000250.1:0-3833 GCA_036782595.1 Mycobacterium sp.
GACTGCAGATCCCGACGGCGAACATCGCCGGCGGGGTGCTGACGAGGCATTAAGCACCAGTAAATGCTGGAAACTACTGTCGGGAGGCATCTCGACTACGGATTCACTTGCCAAAGGCGTAATTGCGGCTCTCATCACTCGTCCAGATACCGACTCGAGGTGGAATAAGTAGCATCTGAGCAGTTTCTATTGTCACTTGGGGCGACCCCTAGCTGGGCAACGGAATCCGTAGTAGATTTTTCTACAGGTTGAGCTCACCGCCCAGAAGCGCCGGGTGCGCGCCGGGGCCGTGCACCCCTCGGTAGACCCCGCGCGATCGCCGGAACTCTCACGGATCACGACGTATGGAGGCCTCATGCCTGTCGCCGACAGTGCGATTCCGCTCGCCATCACACGCCCGGAGAGAAGCCCGGTCGAACACGACGTTGTCCGCGCCCGCGAACTGAGCGCGACCACTGTCCTGGTAGCGGCGTTCGGAGAGGTCGACGCCGCCAGCGCAGCGGCCCTTTCCGAGCGCATCGAGGAGAACCTCAGCGGCTACCGACAACTGGTGCTGGACCTGTCTCGGCTGGAATTCTTCGGCACCGCGGGCCACTCGGTGCTTCACCGGGTGCATTCGCGGTGCGCACGGACCGGCATGGACTGGGTGCTGGTGCCCGGACCGGAGGTGGAGCGGCTGCTGCGGGTCTGCGACCCCGACGGAATCCTCCCGCGCGCGCCCAACATCGTCTCCGCCGTCGCAACGCTGGCCCGCGGTCACACAGGTCGCAGCGGCTGAAGGTGCCGCCTCGGTAGCTGCCATACTCCCCTGATACACACGGCACCTGGTATACACGGCAGCGGAACAAGGCCGCGTCACAAGGCAGGGGAAAGGTCATCCATGACCACACCGGGGCGTCAGTTCAACGCCGCCGTGACACGCTTCTGGAGTTTCGCCGCGCCTGCCTACGACCTGCCGTTCCTGCAGCGCTGGGTCTATCGGCCCGCACAGGACGAGGTGATCGCGAAACTGCGCGCCGCAGGTTCGCAGCGGATAGCCGATATCGCCTGCGGCACCGGCATTCTGGCCGCCCGCATCAAGGACGAACTGAACCCTCCCGAGGTCTACGGGGTGGACATGTCCGACGGCATGCTCGAGCAGGCGAAGGCCCGTTCGCCGAAGGTCCGCTGGATGAAGGGCCCGGCGGAGCGCCTGCCCTTCGAGGACGCTTCGCTGGACGCCGTGATCACGACCTCCGCGTTCCACTGGTTCGATCAGCCCGCGGCGATGCGGGAGTTCCACCGCGTGCTGGTACCGGGCGGACTGGTAGGGGTGGCCACCATCACTCCGCCGCTGCCCAAGGTGTTCAGCCGGTTCGCGCCGGACAACTCCGTCATGCACAGCCCGAGTCCTGCCGAGATGCGCAAGCTTTTCACCGACGCCGGTTTCGAGATCACCGATCAGCGGCCCGTTCAGCGTCCGGTGTGGACCCTCATGGTGTCGGATCTGCTGACAGTCGGCGTGAAAGGCCCAGCGACAGGCAAGGCGAAAGGCTAAGAATGGCTGTGCAATTGCTCGCGCCCAGCATCGAGGTGGGCCTGGTGACCACCAATCGGGACGCGATGGTGGACTTCTATGAGGGCTACCTCGGCCTGACCCACCAGGCCGATCTCGACTTCCCCGGCGGGTCGATGAAGCGTTACGCAGTGGGTGCCAACGTGGTCCTCAAACTGGTCGGCTACGACAAGCCGCCGGCGGCTCCCGCGGTGGCCGGCGGTGGCCGCGCGCAAGCCGGGATCCGCTACATCACCTTGGTCGTCGCCGATGTGCGCGACGCCGCCCGGCAAGCCGTCGAGGCCGGCCACAGCGTTGTCGAGGAGCCCGCCGCCTTCCCCGCGGTACCCGGGATGGGGTGGTGCTTCGTCGCCGACCCGGATGGCAACTGGGTCGAACTCGTCGGTCCGGTGTAACCGCGTGGTCGATCTGCACCCGGCCCTGGCGCCGCTTGCGCCCCTGCTCGGCACCTGGTCGGGCCGCGGTAGTGGTGACTACCCGACCATCGATCCCTTCGACTACGTCGAGGAAGTCGTGTTCGGTCACGTCGGCAAGCCGTTCCTGACCTACAGCCAGCGGACCCGCTCCCCCGACGGAGCGCCGATGCACGCCGAGGCCGGTTACCTCCGGGTGCCTGCCGACGGCCGGGTCGAACTGGTCCTGGCCCATCCCAGCGGGATCGCCGAGATCGACGAGGGCACCTTTTCGATGGCGGTGGGTGCGCTTGTTGTCCAGGTCTCGTCGACTTCGGTCACCCGCACCTCATCGGCGAAAGATGTAGCGGCCCTGGAACGCTCAATCACCGTCGCCGGCGACGAACTTCACTACACGGTGCGGATGGGCGCGGTGGGACAACCGCTGCAGCACCATCTGACCGCGACGTTGTTCCGGCAGCCGTGACGAAGGGGGAAGGCCGGATCCAGGTTCCGGCCGACCTCGATGCGGTCACCGACGTCGGCGCCGAGAATCCCGGCGGCCTGTCCCCCGCCGCGGTCGAACGGATCTGGGGCGCGACCAGGCACTGGTACGCCGCCGGGGTGCAACCGGCCATCCAGTTATGCCTGCGGCACAACGGTCAGGTGGTGCTGAACCGGGCCATCGGCCACGCGCGGGGCAACGGGCCCGAAGATCCACCCGACAGCGAACTGGAACCGGTGACCACCGCAACGCCGTACTGCGTGTACTCGGCAGCCAAGGCGATCACCACCACCGTCGTGCACATGCTCGTCGAACGCGGCTCGTTCTCACTGGATGACCGGGTCTGCGATTACTTGCCCACCTACACGGGTCACGGTAAGGAGCGCACCACCATCCGCCACGTGCTGACCCACAGCGCCGGCGTGCCGTTGGCCAACGGTCCACGGCCGGATCTTCGGCGGATGAACGACAGCGACTATGCCCGCGAGAAACTCGGCGAGCTCAAGCCGATCCACCGGCCCGGTCTGGTGCACATCTATCACGGCGTCACCTGGGGTCCACTGATCCGGGAGATCGTCGCGGCGGCGACCGGCCGCAACATCCGGGAGATTCTGGCAACCGAAATTCTTGAGCCGCTGGGCTTCCGGTGGACCAACTACGGCGTGTCCGAGACCGACGTTCCCCTGGTGGCGCCCAGCTATGTGACCGGCAAGCCGCTGCCGGGCCCGATCGCGGCGGCGATGAAGTCCGCCCTCGGCGGATCGATGCAGAAGATCATTCCGTTCTCCAACACCCCGATGTTCCTCACCAGCGTGGTGCCCTCGTCGAGCACGGTCTCCACCGCCGACGAACTGTCCCGTTTCGCCGAGATCCTCACCCGCGGAGGTGAACTCGACGGTGTGCGCATCATGCGGGCCGAGACGCTGCGGGCCGCAACCCGGGAGTGTCGGCGGCTGCGGCCCGACGTGGCGACCGGGCTGATGCCGATCCGATGGGGCACCGGTTACATGCTGGGCTCCAAGCGTTTCGGCCCGTTCGGCCGCGATGCGCAGGCCGCGTTCGGGCACACCGGCCTGACCAATATCGCGATGTGGGCCGATCCGTCCCGCGCGCTGTCGGTGGGGCTGGTCAGCAGCGGCAAGCCGGGCAGGCATCCTGAAGCCGGGCGCTTCACCGCGCTTCTGGACCGCATCAATGCCGAGATTCCACAGGCATGAATTGTCCGGCACCGATCAGCCGGTTAGCGTTGCCGCATGGCTGAGTCGATGCTGCAGCAACAACTCGACGAGGTGCGCACGCTGCTGCGTCGGGCCCGCGAGCTTTTCGGATCCAATCCGATTGCGCCGCCGGAGGATATCCGGCCCGCGGTGGATCGTGGCGA
>DAIPYT010000251.1:0-3756 GCA_036782595.1 Mycobacterium sp.
CCGGGGAGGACCGCCAAGCCGCCTACTACACGATGTACCGCAGCACCGCCCATGTCATCATCGGTTCGGGCCTGACGGTCGCCGCCGCCGTGTTCTGTCTGCGCCTCACCCGCACGCCGTACTTCCAGAGCCTGGGCATCCCGGCCGGCATCGGAGTCCTGGTCACCCTGGTGGGCTCGCTGACCCTGACGCCGGCGGTCATCACGATGGGCAGCCACATCGGGTTGTTCGACCCCAAGCGCGCCATGCGGACCCGCGGCTGGCGGCGTATCGGCACCGCCATCGTCCGCTGGCCCGGGCCGGTCCTGGTCGCCTCGATCGCGGTGGCACTCATCGGTCTGCTGGCCCTACCCGGCTACAAGACGAGCTACGACGCCCGCCACTATCAGCCTGATTGGGCGCCGGCGAAAGTCGGCTACGCCGCGGCCGAACGGCACTTCACCGCCGCGCGGCTCAACCCCGAGGTGCTGATGGTCGAATCCGACAAGGATCTGCGGACCCCGGCCAACATGATCGTGCTGGAGCGCGTCGCCAGGGAGGTGTTCCGTACCCGCGGGGTGGCAATGGTGCAGTCCATCACCCGGCCGCTGGGCACCCCGCTGGACCACACCTCGCTGGGCTTCCAGATGAGCGCGCAGAGCTCCGCACAGATCCAGAACCTGCCGTTCCAGCAGGCCCGCGCCGATGACCTGATCAAGCAGGTCGCCGAAATCTCCCGGTCGATCACCCTGTTGCAGCAGCAGTACGCGCTCCAGCAGCAGCAGTACGAACTCCAGGAACAGGCCACCGCGGCCACCGACGAACAGGTCAAGGCCTTCCGCGAGACGTCCGCGACGATCAAGGAATTGCGCGACAAGGTCGCCAACTTCGATGACTTCTTGCGGCCGATCAAGAATTATTTCTACTGGGAGCCGCACTGTTTCGACATCCCGGTATGTGCGACGTTCCGCTCGCTGTTCGACGCAATCGACGGTGTGGATTCGTTGACCGATCAGTTCGACCAGGTGACCGAAAGCCTCGACAAGCTCAACGCCCTGCAGCCCAAGTTGCTGGCGCTGATCCCCGAACAGATGGCGCTGATTCCCGAGAACATCGCCATCCAGGAGCGCAACAAGGCGCTCGCCGAAAGCAACTACGCCACCCAGTCCGGGCTCTTCGCGCAATCAGCGGAGGCCTTGAAGAACGCCGACGCGATGGGTCAGGCCTTCGATCAGTCCAAGGACGACAGCACCTTCTACCTGCCGCCGGAGGTGTTCGACAACTCCGAGTTCAAGCGCGGCATGAAGCTGTTCCTGTCCCCGGACGGCAAGGCCGCGCGGATGATCATCACCCACGACGGTGATCCGGCGACGACGCAGGGCATCTCACATATCGGTCCGATCCGGCAATCCGCGGAGGAGGCCCTCAAGGGCACCCCGCTGGCCGGGTCGAGCATCTACATCACCGGCACCGCGTCGGGGTTCATGGATGCCCGGGACATGGCGAACTACGACCTGATGATCGTCGTCATCGCCGCGGTCAGCCTGATCCTGCTGATCATGATGTTCGTCACCCGCAGCGTGGTGGCCGCCCTGGTGATCGTCGGCACGGTGGTGCTGTCGTTGGGCGCCTCGTTCGGGTTGTCGGTGCTGATCTGGCAGCACCTGCTGGGCATCCAGCTGTATTGGATTGTGCTGGCGCTGGCCATCATCATTCTGTTGGCGGTGGGGTCGGACTACAACCTGCTGGTGATCTCACGGTTCAGAGAAGAGATCGGGGCGGGGCTGAACACCGGTCTGATCCGGACGATGGCCGGCACCGGTTCGGTGGTGACCGCCGCGGGCCTGGTGTTCGCCCTCACCATGTGCGGCTTCGTCGTCGGGGACCTGATGGTGCTCGCCCAGATCGGCACCACCATCGGCGTGGGCCTCATCTTCGACACCCTGATCGTGCGCTCATTCATGACCCCGTCGATCGCCGCGCTGCTGGGCCGCTGGTTCTGGTGGCCGCTGAAGGTGCGGCCCCGCCCGGCCTCGACGATGCTGCGGCCTTACGGAACCCGGCCGAACGTGCGGGAGTTGCTGAACCAGAGCGAGGCATAGTCGTCAGAGGCCGATGTCTGGTGTTATCAACAATGCCGATCGCGAGACGACACTTCAGTCCTACCCTTGTCGGGTGAACATCAGCAAGCTCATCGCCGACGTGGCGCTAGCACCTGCCCGGGTCGGCATCGCGGCGGCCGACGCCGGACTCGCCGTTGCGGGTATCGCGCTTGGTTTCGCCAAGCAATCCGTGGGCTACCAAGCCTCGCAGACGGTGGATCCGATTACCGACCTGTTCCCCCTGCGCGGCGCGATCGTCGGCGCCAACCGCGTCGCGGAGTTAACCGAAAACGACCGGGCACTGGGGCGCGTTCTGGCCCGCGGCGGCCCGGCGGACAAACTGACGCGTCCGGGCGGGGTTGTCGACCTCCTGACCGAACCCGGCGGCTTACTCGATCGGATCTCCATTGAAGGCAGCTCGCTGGAGCGGATGCTGGAACCCGGTGGGCTCATCGACCGGCTGCTCGAAGAGGACGGCCCGCTTGAGCGGATGTTCGCCCAGGACGGCATCGTCGAGCGGATGTTCGCCGACGACGGCATCATCGACAAGCTGACGGTCAAGAACGGGCCGCTCGAACAGCTCACCGAGACCGCGGAAATCCTGAGTCGGCTGCAGCCCGCCGTGGAGACGTTGACCCCCACTGCTGACACCCTGGAGTCTGCGGTCGACACGCTCAACAGGATGGTCACCTCGCTCAGCGCCATCACCGACCGCATTCCGCGTCGGCGGCCGCGGTCGAATGGGCTCCCGCAGAACACCAAGGAACACGAGGCCATCGACGGCTGAGCTGGTGCGCCGCCCGGATCAGTCGTTGAGGAACTCGACTTTTCCGGTGTCCAGGTCGTAGAACGCGCCGACGACGGCGAGCTTGCCGGCTGCGAGCGCTCCGGCGAGCACCGGACTTGCCCTGAGGGCGTTTACCCCGTTGCGCACCACCTTGCGGGCGGCCTCATTGATCAGCTCGACGCCGTCGGTAATACCTTGGGCCCGAGTGGCTTTCACCGCAGGGATGATCGGGTCGACGACCGCGCCGATCCGGCCGGGTGGAGCGGCGCCGGCCGACTCTAGAGACTTCACGGCTGCGGTGACGGCGCCGCACTTGGAGTGGCCCATCACCACTACCAGTGGGACCCCGAACTCCTCCACCCCGAATTCCAGCGAGCCGATCGCCGCATCATCGGCGATCGCCCCCGCGATCCGGGTGTCGAACAGGTCGCCGAGTCCGCGGTCGAACACCAACTCCGGCGGCACCCGAGAGTCGACGCACCCGAGGACGCCGACGAACGGTCGTTGCCCGTTGGATATCGCCATCAGCCGGGCGGTGCTGACGTTGGGGTCGACTTCGTCCATCGCGACGAACCGGGCGTTGCCATCGGTGAGCCTGCTCAGCGCTTGGTCGGGGGTCAGGCCGGAGGTGTCCTCGGTGATCCCGTGCTGCCCGTGAACGACGCTGTTGCCGGTCGTACTTCGCTCGCGCGAGCACCCAGTGACGGCAGTCGCGCCCAGGCCTGCGAGTGCGGTGGAGGTGAGGAATCGGCGGCGTGAGGCGATGATCGATCTGACCTGCCGTTCACCCATTGCCGGGTAGAGCGGTGGGGGCCGGGCGGGCCGTGGCTGCAGTTTTCTGCGGCCCTGCGCCCGATTGCGGGCCGGGGGTGATCGCCCCGGGAACGG
>DAIPYT010000252.1:0-3744 GCA_036782595.1 Mycobacterium sp.
CCGGTCAGGCGACGACGCCGAGGCTCAGCCGTGACTACGCGGATGTCTTCACCGTGAAGCTGTTGAGCGGCGGCATTCCCGACCAGTACTACGCGGTCACCTCCCGGCTGGCCGCTCAGGGATACCAGCACACCACGATGAGGGTGGCCGCCATCTGCATCCTCATGCTCGGACTGTCACCCGCCCTTGCCGCGACGAACCCGTCCTCGAGTTCGTGGGGCCACGGCCCGCTGGTGTTCGCGGGAATCGCGGTGGCCTGCATCGCGATGGCCGCCCCCTGGCTGCGCTACCGCTGGCCCAGCCGTGAGCAGTCCACCGCCGTCGTCGTGCTCGGGACGGTGGCGCTCGCCGTCGGTTGCAGCCTGGCTGCCGACCCGCTCGCCGGACTGCTGATCGCCACGGCCTTCGTGTTCGTCATCGGCTACGCCGCGCTGTTCCACGGTTTCCGGCTGTTGGTTTTCGCCGCGGCCGCCTCCGCGGCAACGGTGCTCATCCTGGGCGTCCGGATCGCTCTGGCCGACGTCTCGACGGCACTGGCGGTGGTGACGCCGGTGGCGATGCTCAACGTGATCGTGGCGTTCGGCTGCCGCACCATCGCGGAGGTGACCGCCGCCGACGGTGTGCGCACCGACATCGAGCCACTGACGGGCCTTCTCACCCGTGAAGGTTTCGAGGAAATGGTGGCAACCCTGCTCGGCGCCCGCAACCGCGACGACGACCGCTACCCCGTGATGGCGGTGGTGACGATCGACAGCTTCGCGCCGTTGCAGAGCCTGCAGGGCAGCCGGGCCACCGATCGGGCCCGCGTCGCTGTGGGCCAGGCGTTGCGGGAAACGGTGCGCCGCGACACTTTGGTCGGGCACGTGGGTGATGCCGAGTTGCTGGTCGCCGACACCTTCACCACGCCGGACCCCACTCCGTTGGCCGAACGTATCCGCGGGGCCGTCGCGTCGACCCCGCAGGGCATCACCGCCAGCGTCGGCGTGGTGTGCACGCCCCTTCGGCCCCTGGCCGACCGGCCGCCACTCGACGTCGTCGAGGAGGTCATCGCCCTGGCCACCGCGGCGATGTGCCGGGCGCGAGCCCGCGGCGGCAACCAGGCCGAGTACCTCATAGACAAGGAGGGACTGTGACGCGTCTCGGATTGGTCTGTGCTGCAGCTTTTTTGGCGACCGCGGCACTCACACCGAGGTCTGCCACAGCTGATGAACCGGATCCTGGCCGGCCCGCCGACTTCGTGGCGTTGCGCGACGTCGACCCCTCGATCCTTCAGGACATGCGTTACGCCACACCGCACAACTTCATCGGCGCACCGGTGGCCGGCTACCTCGCGCCCACCTGCATCCTCACCCGCCCGGCCCCCGAAGCTCTCGCCCGGGCACAGCGGGAGTCCACCGAACGGGGTTACACCCTCAAGGTTTATGACTGCTACCGGCCGCAGCAGGCGGTCGACGAATTCGTCGCCTGGGCGGCCGACCTCGCAAACCAGCGCATGAAGCCCGAGTTTTATCCCCGGGTTGACAAGTCGACGCTGTTCGCCGACGGCTACATCGCCGAACGGTCGGGTCACAGCCGGGGCAGCACGCTGGATGTCACCCTGGTCGCCCTGCCGGTGGCGCGCCGGTGGGAGAGGTGGCTGAGCGGTTCGGGGTGTCGCGGCAGACAGTGACAGCGTGGCGTAAGCGCTACGAGGCCGGCGGCCTCGGGGGGTTGGCCGATCGCTCGCGGCGCCCGCATTGCAGCCCGGGCCGGATAGGTGCCGACGTCGAAGCGCTGATCTGTGAGATGCGCCGGCACCATCGGCGATGGGGTGCACGACGGATCTCCTACGAGTTGGGGATTGAGCTCGGCCGCCGGGGCACGCCGTCGCGGTCCACGGTCCATCGGGTGCTGCTTCGGAACGGTTTGGTCAATGTTCAAGAGCAGCAACATAAAAGGGTCTACAAGCGGTGGGCGCGGGAAGCACCGATGCACTTATGGCAACTCGACATCGTTGGCGGGGTCTTCCTCGCCGATGGACGCGAATGCAAGATGCTGACCGCGATCGATGACCACTCTCGATTCGTCGTCGCGGCTACTGTCCTGGAGCGGCCGTCTGGGCCTGCGGTGTGCGAGGCCTTCATCGCCGCGCTCAATCGCTGGGGTGCACCTTTTGAGGTCCTCACCGACAACGGTAAGCAGTTCACCGGCAAGTTCACCCGGCCACTGCCCGTCGAGGTGCTCTTCGAGCGGATCTGCCGCGAGAACGGAATCACCGCCCGATTGACCAAACGGCGCTCACCGACCACCACCGGCAAGGTCGAGCGTTTCCACCGCACACTGCGACGTGAGCTGCTCGACGAAGTCGGTGCGTTCGCCTCGATCGAAACCGCCCAGGCCGCGGTCGACGCGTGGGTCCATGCCTACAACACAATGCGGCCACACCAGTCGTTGAACATGGCAACACCGGCCAGCCTGTTCCGCGGGCGCACCGGCGACTCGGCCCTGCGATCAGCAACTGGGCCCGAAAACACCGATGAGCCAACCGCATCCGCACCGCCGGTGCCGTCAGCCGCCGGTTTGGATCCCAAACCTATCGAGATCGATGTGCGCGTGCCGCCTTCCGGTGTCGTCGTGATCGGCGGCCTGCAGCAAGTGTGGGTCGGCAAGAACTACGGCGGTCTCACCGTGTCACTCTGGATCGACCTGAGCAGCATCCACGTCATTCTCGCCGATCAGGTCATCAAGTCCATCGCATCCCGGGTGACGACCGCGGACCTCAAACGGCTCTCGCTACGCGGAGTCCGCTCCGGTCGGCCGAACCCGGCCGTCCCCGCATCGGCTGATGCGGCGGGTGAGCGGTCTGGTGCCGTCGAGATCGACCGGACTGCCGATCGCGACGGCAATGTCGTCGTCCGGGGTCACATTCTGGGCCTGGGCACCGGTGTCGCCGGAACCCGAGTCACCCTGCGATTCGCCAGCGGACTCATCCACGCCACCGCCGGAAACATGTTGCTCAAGACCCTTCCGAACCCACTGAGCCACAACGACCTCCACCAACTGAGGGGGACCCGGCCGGCGACCTCGCCACTTCCACCACCACCGCCAGCAGGACCTCAAAGTGTCCAGCGACGGGTCCCCAAAGACGGGGTGGTCATGGTCGCCGGACAACGTCTGCGGGTTGGCAGAACACATGCCGGAACCATCGTTACCGTTGTCGTCGACGACCACCACTTCCGTGTCCTCGACGGGATCAATGAGTTGTCACTACATGCCCGGACATCCACCAAGCCCATCCGCAACTTCAACGCTCACCGCCCACGCCAACGGTAACCATGTCCCGAGGACAATCGGGCAACCATGTCCTGGGACCTCACACATCAGCGTTCTGGCTCATTCACCACCGAGACCATGCTGGAGCCAGACCGGGTTCTGGCCACCCTGAACCAGCAGTTCGGCATGGACCAACACGACAGCAACTACTTCACCATCTTCTCCGGGGTCTACCAACGCTCCAGCGCCACACTGCGCTACGCCAACGCCGCACACCCGCCCGCACTGCTGTTCACCGGCGGACAGGTCACCGAGCTGCCCAGCCAATCGTTCCCGGTCGGCATGTTCGACGACACCCCCTTCACCACCGCCACCGCGCCGATTCCCCCCGGTAGCCAGATGCTGCTCTACAGCGATGGGGCCTACGAACTCCCACTCCACACCGGCGGGCAGTGGTCTTTCAAGGAATTCGTCGAGGTGTGCACCTGCCGG
>DAIPYT010000253.1:0-1262 GCA_036782595.1 Mycobacterium sp.
AGCCGCCCGCCATCGGATTGCGACATCGTGCGAGACCTGTTGGCATACAACCGCCAGTTCACCGAGCAGACCAAGGCCTCCGCCCAGACCAACAACCCGGAACTGTCGACGATGGAGCAGTACCGCGGCTGGGCGGCGCGGCTGGGGGACGACGCCGCGCGGATCCACGATCCCGCGTTGTCGGCCCGTGCCACCTCGGCGGCCGCTCTCGCCGCTCAGACAACCGAACTGGTTCCGAAGTACCGGGCCAAACCCGATGATGCTGAGATCAGTCGCCAGTACGCGCGGATCGGTATCGAATTCGCTAATGCCATAACGAGTTTGGACTACTCATGCGCAAACCCGAGATCATGAAGACTGGCAGATTCTCCACTGGTCGTCGCGCAGTTGGAGATCAAAGCTTCGGGTCGATTTGGTCGCCGGGTCGAACGCAATGTAGGAGGTGACGTTGGCCTCGGCATGCTCGCCGTTGACCACGACCTCGTCGATGCTGGCCACCACGGGATATTGCTTGGCCGCGGACACCCTGGCGTAGGTATCTGCCCAGGCCTTGTCGTCGTAGTCGGCATAGGTCTGCTGGGTCTGGCCGCATGTGATGTTGCGCAGCGTCGAGAGGTCGCCGTTGCGAACCGCCGAATCGAAGCGTTCGATGGTGGATCGCACCGCGTCCTCCCGAGCGGCCTGGGCGGCCTGAGAGCGTTTGATCAGCACCAGTCCGACGATCGCCGCGGCGGCCAGTGCCGACACCAGCAAAAGGATCGGGATGAGCCAACTGGGGCGTTGCGGCGAACGGGGGCCAATGGCTTGCGGGATTGCCGCGCGCACTCGCGGACTGGAGGCGAATGCTTGCGTGGGCGCAGCCATCAAACCAGTCTCGTCGTCGGGAATCCGGTCGATGATCTGCGTCGACCCGGCATCGAAACCTGGTGCGGTGTAACGCCGTTCGTCATGTGCGGACACGGACGGATCCGCCTCGACGGGAAGTTCGATCACCTCCGTCACCGGATCGTGATCCACCTGCGGCGGTTCAGCCTGCGCCTCGGCGCGGAGACGGCCCTCCTGATGGCCGCTGCCGGAGCCGGTCCCTGACGGGTTGGACATGACCTGCTGTGATCCCTCCTGGTTCTGATATCCCACGACCCTAGCGGGTCGATCCGACTCCGGGCCCGCACAACTCCGGCGCGGTGTTGGTCGGTGCCGGTGTTCACCGGCGCGGTGTTGGTCGGTGCCGGTGTTCACCGGCGCGGTGTTGGTCGGTGCCG
>DAIPYT010000253.1:1362-3454 GCA_036782595.1 Mycobacterium sp.
CCGGCGCGGTGTTGGTCGGTGCCGGTGTTCACCGGCGCGGTGTTGGTCGGTGCCGGTGTTCACCGGCACAATGGACCCATGACTCCGTTCGGTGATCTCCTGGGCCCCCCTCCGGTGCTTCTTCCCGGCGACAGTGAGGCCCAAGCCGCACTGGACGCCGGCGAGAACCCCGCCATCGTCGCGGCCGCCCATCCCGCCGCGTCGGTGGCCTGGGCCGAACTGGCCGAGGAGGCACTGGCTGACGACAAGGCGATCACCGCCTACGCCTACGCCCGCACCGGTTACCACCGGGGCCTGGATCAGCTGCGGCGTAACGGCTGGAAGGGGTTCGGGCCGGTTCCTTACGCTCACGAACCGAACCGTGGCTTCCTTCGTTGTGTGGCCGCATTGGCCAAGGCGGCCGACACGATCGGGGAGACTCCCGAGTTCGAGCGCTGCCGCGATCTGCTGGACGACTGCGATCCGGCCGCGCGCGTCGAACTGGGCCTGTCCTAGCAGCTGGGCTAGAGGTCTGACTGCTCTGGGCAGTTCGCCGGTGAACCCGGTGGCTCGACCTGCACGGTCGCGTGGCCAAGGCCCCGTGCGGCCAGCACAGCCCGCGCTTCCTCCAGGACGCGGTCCGAACGTCCGTCGGTGGACAGGTGCGCGGTGGCCATGTCCCGGCCCGGAACCAGCGTCCACACGTGCAGGTCGTGCACTTCGGTCACTCCGTCCACCGCGGCGAGCGCCGACCGTAGCTCGTCGACGTCGATATGCTTCGGCGAGGACTCCGACAGGATGTGCAATGCCGCGCGGGCCAGCGAGATGGCCCGCGGTAACACCCACAGTGCCACCAGCACGGCCACCACGGTGTCGGCGTAGGGCCAGCGCGTCGTCACCGTGACGATGCCGGCGATGAGTACGCCGACACTGCTGACGGCGTCGGCCACCACCTCCATGTAGGCGCCCTTGACCGCCAGGCTGCCTTCGGACTGTGACCGAAGCAGAAGCACCACAATGAGATTGGCGATCAGGCCGGCCAACGCAACCAGGATCATCGGCCAGCCGGGAATGTCCGGCGCCTGCCCCAACCGCTCAACTGCCTCGTAAAGGATGAATGCCGCGACACCGAGGAGTAGAACCGCGTTGGCCACCGCGGTGAACACTTCGGCGCGGTGCCAGCCGTAGGTGCGGGCCGCCGACGTCGAACCTCGGCGTGCCATTGTGACCGCCGTCAGTCCCATGAACAGCGCGACCAGATCGGTGAGCATGTGACCGGCGTCGGCCAGCAGAGCAAGGGAGTTGATCGCCAATGCCGTGACCAACTCGATGAGGAAGAACGCGCCCAGGATCGCCGAGGCAGCCAACATCCGGCTGACCCGGGAGTCAGCGCCGCCGTGGCTGTGTCCGGCACCCATGGCTGGAATATATCCCTGTGCGCCGACTTACGGCCTCGGCACTGGTTACCTAAGTCCCTAGGGTCCCCCCCGGGACCTTCCTAACCTGGGAATCCAGTGCGGCAGCGGCGAGGGGGATCTGGGGGATCCGCTGCCGCACTACCACCTTGGGGGCTAAAGCCAGGACGACCAGAATCGGGTCAGCGCGCTGCCCGCCCCCACCAGTGAACGTTCGACTCCGGACAGATCGAAGAGCCAGAGCACCGCGGAGAAGAACCACTGGTTCAACCCGGGCGCGATCAGCACCACCAGCAGGATCATGAAACCGAATTGCTTGGCCGGTTCCAGCGACCGCTGGGTGGCCGGGCTCAGATGCGGCTCGAGCGCGGCGTAGCCGTCCAGGCCCGGGATCGGCAGCAGGTTGAGGACCAGCGCGGTGATCTGCAGAAAGCCCAGGAACGCCACACCGGCCCAGAAGACCCGGTGCGCCGGGTCGTAGAAAAGCCCGGTGGCAACCAGCAGCACCACCGCACAGACCAGGTTTGCGAACGGCCCGGCGAGGTTGACGATGGTGCGCTGCCGCGGCGTCATCATGCCGGTCCGAAGGTAGACCGCACCACCCGGTAGGCCGATCCCGCCCAGCGCGATGAACAGCAGCGGCAGGCCCAGCGACAGCAGCGGGTGGGAGTACTTGAGCGGATTCAACGTCAGGTAGC
>DAIPYT010000253.1:3464-3695 GCA_036782595.1 Mycobacterium sp.
GCGCCAGGCGGTGTAGGCGTGGCCGAACTCGTGCAGGCACAGCGACACCACCCAGCCGGCGATCACGAAGATGAATACGCCCACCCGGCCCATCGGCGTCGGAGATTGGGCTGCGGTCCACGCCAGCACCCCGCCGAGGACGGTGAGCCCGACGAGGGCCAGGAAGATCGGGCTGGGGCGCACCGACTGGTCAATCGGACGGACAGTCACGTGATGACGCTACCGCGGGGC
>DAIPYT010000254.1:0-3654 GCA_036782595.1 Mycobacterium sp.
CGGGCGGTTGCTGCGCCGCGTCGACGACCGCGGCGTCGTCGCAATCTTGGACTCGCGGATGGTGACTGCGCGCTACGGCGGCTATCTTCGGGCATCGCTGCCGCCGTTCTGGGCCACTACCGACCCGGCGGTGGTGCGTGAAGCGCTTCAGCGGCTGGACGTGCCCTCGGGCGGCTGAGCGATCGCGCGGCGATCTCGCGACCGGAAGACAACCAGGCTGCCGGCCACGACGCAGCCGGCCAGCGCGATCACCGGCGCCACGGCGAACCGCGTCAGGGTCGCCCCCACCACGGCCCCGGCGAGCATCGTCAAAACCGTTCCGTAGCGCAGCCTTTCACGCTTACCACTACCGCCGGCCAGTCGACTGTCGGCGCCTAGGCCGACGATCGTCGACGTCAATACCGTGGTGCTGAGTTCCTGAATGCCGAATTGACGCGCAGTGGCGGCCTGACTTCCGAAGGTCAACGCCAACCCTGCGATCAGGACCAGTCGGCCCCGGTCGTGATAGCCCAGGACACCGGTGCCGGCAAGTAGCGACAGCGCCACCAGAACCACAACCTCGGCGCTCATCGCCGCGGTGAGCCACTGCCGGACGTCGCGCTCCAGGTGGCGCGCAATCCGGCCACCGATGATCGTGCCGACCAGGAAACTGGCGAAGGCGACAACCGCGGCGGCCATGTCAATGCCGGAATGCGGCACGAACCAGAACCCGAGGAAGATCACGTTGCCGGTCATGTTGGCAACGAAGACGTGGCCGAGAAAGAGCACGCTGACCGCATCCACCAGTCCGGTGGCGAACGTCAGCATTAGTAGGGCGACGACGGTGCGCCGGTCCGACACCGGGGAGACGACGGCCATACACCGATTATGACCCTTATGATTCGGCTCGTGACCGAGCCATTCGGATGGGACTTCCCCTATGCGTGGCCCAGAAAGCCGATATTGGCGGGCAATGTCGTCTGCACCTCCCAACCGCTGGCCGCACAGGCGGGTCTGGAGATGCTGGCCGCCGGGGGTAACGCCGTCGATGCGATTGTGGCGACGGCGATCACGATCTCTCTGGTGGAACCGGTCTCCAACGGCATTGGAGCCGATGCACTCGCCATGGTCTGGGACGGCAGCCGGTTACACGGCCTCAATGCCTCCGGGCGCTCGCCGCAGGCCTGGACGCCTGAGTACTTCCACGGCGAAGCCGTGCCGTTGCGGGGCTGGAATTCGGTAACGGTACCCGGTGCCGTCTCGGCATGGGTCACGCTGCACACCAGGTTTGGCCGGCTTCCGTTCCCCCGGCTTTTCGAGCGCGCCATTCGCTACGGCCGCAACGGCTTCCTGGTTTCTCCGACTGTTGCCCGGCAATGGGCAGCGCAGGTGACGGAGCTCAAATCCCAGCCCGGATTCGCCGATGCGTTCCTGCCCGGTGGGCGGGCTCCGATGCCCGGTGAACTGTTTCGCTTCCCGGCGCATGCCGACACTCTCGAATTGATTGCGGACTCAGGCGGTGAGTCTTTCTACCGCGGGGAACTCGCGGAACGCATGGCGGCAGACGCGGTGGCACACGGCGGCGCAATGACGATGGCTGATCTCGACGCACACCGCGCCGACTGGGTCGGTGTCATCAGCGGCGACTACCGGGGCTACACGGTGCACGAGATCCCGCCCAACGGCCAGGGAATCATCACGTTGATCGCCCTGGGTATCCTCGCCAATTTCGACATGGGTTCTTTGGCTGTCGATTCCGCCGAGAGTGTGCATTTACAGATCGAAGCCTGCAAGTTGGCCTTCGCCGACGCACTCGACTATGTCGCAGACATCGACGCGATGCCGTTCGACCCGGATCGACTACTGGACGCGGATTACCTGGCCGAACGCGCGGCGTTGATCGATCCCAGTCGCGCCCAGACGTTCGGCGCCGGCGTCCCGCCCCCTGGCGGCACCGTTTACCTCACCGCCGCCGATGCCGACGGGATGATGGTGTCGATGATCCAATCGAACTACGAGAGTTTCGGCTCTGGAGTGGTGGCAGCCGGGACCGGAATCGCGTTACAGAACCGAGGTGCCGGTTTTGTTTCAACACCCGGGCACCCCAACCAGGTTGGTCCGCGAAAACGTCCGCGCCACAGCATCCTTCCTGCTTTCGTCACCAGGGGCGACCAGGCGGTGATGAGCTTCGGCGTGATGGGCACAACCATGCAACCGCAGGGCCATGTGCAAGTGTTGGCGAGGATCGCCGACCACGGCCAGAACCCGCAGGCCGCCTGCGACGGACCACGTTTTCGTTGGATGCAGGGAATGCAGGTCGCCGTCGAAGACGGTTTCCCACCTGTCACCGTTGACGAGTTACGCGGGCGAGGCCATCAGATCGTCAGCGTCAGCGACTACTCGGCGTTCGGTGCCTGCCAGGCGATCTGGCGTCTTGACGACGGTTATCTCGCGGTCAGTGATCCGCGAAAGGACGGCCAAGCGGTCGGCTTCTAGACCGCTATGAAGGTGCCTGGAACGTATAGGTGGTTCCCACCGCCGACACACTCACCGCGTCGCCATAGGCATCGGCGAGTGCATGCACCGCACGCCAGCCCGTGCAGTGTCCGGCAATGATGTACCGGATACCGAAGGGCGCAAGACCCGCCACCGTCTCGGGAATGATCTGCTCCATGACGCCACCGAGATGAAGACCACCCACAACCGCGTGAATCGGAACCTCCGGAAACAGGCGCGCTACCTCGGTGCAGACGTTGACAATCCCAGCGTGCGAACAAGCACTGAAGACGATCAATCCCAGCCCGCGCACATGGGCGACCAGCATTCGCTCGTCCAGCAGGAGTGGGTCGGGTTTCCACGGGTCACCGTCGTGATCCCGGCAAAGGTGATCGGCTCGGCCGGTCTCGAAGGACGTCACTCGCGGTATCGGGCCGCTGTAGTAGAAGTGCCGATCCAGCAGTAGCCGTTCGTCGGGATCGTTGATCACCGCCGCGCCGTGGGCGACCAACATCTCGGGGGTGGGAACTTTTTCGGTGGGGATTACCTGGTCCGGGCTCAACTGCAGTCCGCGCTCGCGGAACATCAGCGGATTGACATCAACGGTGACCGATCCGCGACCGGCGACGACGGCATCGACCGCGTCGATCAGTGCGCCCATGTGATCCCAGTGCCCGTGAGTAATGGCGATCTCCTCCACCTCGCCGAGGTCGATCCCAAGGTTGCGGCAGTTACGGATGAAAGCAGCACCTTCGGTACCGGTGTCGAACAGCAGGACATGCTTGGTCGAGGCCGTCATCGACCGGAGCCGAAGTCCGTAGCCGAGGTTGGCCACCAACAGGGTCTTACCGGATACCACCGGGGCGCCGGCATTGACAATGTTGGCCAGTTCGGAACGGGCGAACGGTGTTTTGCTGACGTAGGTGTCACTGACATTGTCACTGATCACGTCGATCGTCAGGGAATTGATCGGAACCAGCGACGCTGCTGCACCGGACATGACGGCATCCTTCCGGGGACTCGTGACGCTCTACGTCGACCGAAGAATCACAATCGAGTTGTCGATTTTCTTGAAGGATTCGAACGTCTCAGCCGGAACGCCGAAGATGGCCGACAGCACTCGCGGTGGAATCCTGCTGAGAGATTCGCCGATGCCGATGTTGTCTTTGTCTTCCGGGG
>DAIPYT010000255.1:0-3647 GCA_036782595.1 Mycobacterium sp.
TCGGCAGCGTGCTCGCCGACTGCTCACCGGGCGGTGAGCATTGATCGGCGCCGGATAGGGGCGGACAGACCAGGCCGAGGGTGAGCAGAACGACCAGCAGTGCACACACGCGGCGAACGCTCATTCGGGGCAACTTAGCGGGCGCGGCCCGATTAGCCCAGAGTTGGGCTCATAACGAGGATTATCCGGTGTTGCGGCGGGCACTGCGGCCAGCGAAGATCAGCGCGTGGAGATACGTGGTGTGGTGCGGCCGGACCGTCCGCTCCTCGTCGTCGCCATGCAGGAGGAGGCCGACGCCCTCGACGACGCACTGCCGATCCTGATCACCGGACCGGGCAAGGTGAACGCGGCCGCCGCAGTAACCTCCGCGCTGGCATCCATCCGCCCGGCCGCGGTGATCAACATCGGTACAGCCGGCGGGTTGCACGACGGGTTGCAGGGCGTGTACGACGTCGCAACGGTGATGCAGCACGACTTCGACTCCGACGTGTTTCGGATGCTGGTGAATCGCGACTACGGTATGCCGATCGAGATCGATTCCAGTGCAGCGGGATTGGTGCTGGCTACCGGGGATCGCTTCATCGCCGACAGTGGTGCGCGCGAAACGCTGGCACGCTCAGCCCATTTGGTGGATATGGAGGGCTACGCGGTGGCTTGGGCTGCGCGCGCGGCCGCCGTGCCGGTGCGGCTGATCAAGCTGGTCAGCGACGACGCCAGTGAGGGTGCGGCGCGAACCTGGGCGGAGACGGTCGGTGAGCACGCGCGGTCGCTGTCACGGTGGGTCAGCGCTGAGCTTCTCCGCTAGCCGGCCGTTACCCCCGCGCACGGCTGTCCCGCCACCGGATCAGCGTTTCGGCCGGCCCCAGGTCGTAATCGGGGCCGTCGCATCCGACGGTCATCAGGGTCACGCCCAGAGCGGCCAGCGCTTCGGCGTTGGCGGTCAGGGTGGCGGCGTCCCGGCCCTCGATCCCCGAGGAACGTTCCACCGTTGCCGGGTCACGGCTCACCGATGCGCAGTGTCGTTCCAGCACGGCGGCCTTGCCGGGGTAGGTCTCGGCGTTGGTGAAGCTGTGCCAGATGTCGGCGTGCTCGGCGACCAGTCGCAGCGTCTTCTTCTCGCCCCCGCCGCCGATCAGGATCGGGATGCGCCGGGTCGGCGCCGGGTTCAGTTTGGCCAGCCGCGCCTCGATGCGCGGCAGCGCCACGGCCAAGTCGTCGAGCCGACTGCCGGCGGTGCCGAATTCGTAGCCGTACTCGTTGTAGTCCTTGGCCATCCAGCCCGAGCCGATGCCCAGGATCAACCGGCCTCCCGAGATGTGGTCGACGGTGCGGGCCATATCGGCCAGCAGTTCGGGGTTGCGGTAGGAGTTGCAGCTCACCAACGCACCGATCTCGATCCGGGAGGTCTGCTCGGCCCAGGCGCCCAACATGGTCCAGCACTCGAAATGAGCCCCGTCGGGATCGCCGTAGAGCGGGTAGAAGTGGTCCCAGTTGAACGCCACGTCGACGCCGAGGTCCTCGCAGCGGCGCACGGCGTCGCGGATGTACTCGTAATGGCTGGAGTGCTGCGGTTGCAGTTGCACACCGATGCGGATGGGGAAACTCATACCTCAGTCAACACCGAACGCAAGATCTCCACCAGAGCCCGCGGCTGGTCACCCTGCACCGAGTGACCGGAATCGGCAACCATGATCACCCGCTGAAAACCCGGCGCCGTGCGCCCGAATTCGGCCGCGTCGTCGTCGTTGACGAAGAACGATTTGGCGCCGCGGACCAGCGTGGTCGGGGTGCGTAGGGAGGGCACGTCATCCCACAACCCGGCGAACCCACCACCCGCACGGAAGGTGTCATAGCGCCATGTCCAGGTGCCGTCGTCGAGTTGCTTGGCATTGTGGAAAACCCCGCGGTGCAACGATTCCCGGGACCGGTGCGGGGATGCCGCCACGGTGACCTCGACCATCGCCTCGAAGCTGGGGAAGCTGCGTTCACCGCGGACCAGGGCCACCGCGCCCATCTGCGCCTGGGTCATCTGTTCGTGACGTTCGGGTGCCGAGGGGGTGACGTCGATCATCACCAGCTTGGGCACCAACTCGGGGGCGGTCACGGCCAGTCGCAGCGCGGTCAGCCCGCCAAGTGACATGCCGACCACCAGATCAGCTTCGGGTGCCAGTTCCCGGATGACGGATTCGACCGCGGCCGCGTTGAGCGCCGGTCCGTAGTCGCCGTCCTCGCGCCATTCGGAACGGCCGTGCCCGGGTAGGTCGACAGCCAGTGCCGGCAGGCCCAGACCCAGGATGACGGTGTCCCAGGTGTGGGCGTTCTGGCCACCGCCGTGCAGGAACACCACCTTGACCGGTTCGGTACCCCAGCGGAGCGCACTGACCGGCCCGCGCTCGATGCGCGACACCGGTGGCAGGGGCCCGCTGACCCCGGCCTGAGCCGCGTTCTCGGGGAGATAAGCGAATTCGTCCACGGCTCCCAGTTAAACGAAACTGCGCCCAGATCGCGATTCCGGCGGGAAAGGCGACCTGGGCGCAGGCTCGTTGGGGAGTTACCCCTCAAGCGGGGAGTTACCCCGCAATGAACTCCTCAAGCTGGTCGCGAGCCACATCGTCGGCCAACTGCACCGGCGGGCTCTTCATCAGGTAGGCCGAAGCCGGGATGATCGGTCCGCCGATACCGCGGTCCTTGGCGATCTTGGCCGCGCGCACCGCGTCGATGATGATGCCGGCCGAGTTCGGCGAGTCCCACACTTCGAGCTTGTACTCGAGGTTCAGCGGCACGTCACCGAAGGCGCGACCCTCCAGGCGGACGTAGGCCCACTTGCGGTCGTCGAGCCAGGCGACGTGATCCGACGGGCCGATGTGGACGTTCTTGTCCTCGATCTTGCCGGCCAGCGAGCCGGTCAGGTTGGAGGTGACGGCCTGGGTCTTGGAGACCTTCTTGGACTCCAGACGCTCACGCTCGAGCATGTTCTTGAAGTCCATGTTGCCGCCGACGTTGAGCTGGTAGGTGCGGTCCAGGGTGACACCGCGGTCCTCGAACAGCTTGGCCATCACGCGGTGGGTGATGGTGGCGCCGACCTGGCTCTTGATGTCGTCGCCAACGATCGGGACACCGGCATCCTCAAACTTCTTGGCCCACACAGGATCCGAGGCGATGAACACCGGCAGGGCGTTGACGAAGGCAACGCCGGCGTCGATGGCGCACTGGGCGTAGAACTTGTCGGCCTCCTCGGAGCCCACCGGCAGGTAGGACACCATGACGTCGACCTTGTTGTCCTTGAGCACCTTGACCACGTCGACCGGCTGCTCGTCGGAGAGGTCGATGGTGTCGGCGTAGTACTTGCCGATGCCGTCAAGGGTCGGGCCGCGCTGCACCACGACGTTGGTGGGCGGCACGTCGGCGATCTTGATGGTGTTGTTCTCGGAGGCGAAGATCGCCTCGGAGAGGTCGAAGCCGACCTTCTTGGCGTCCACGTCGAACGCGGCGACGAACTTCACGTCGCGCACGTGGTACTGGCCGAAGGTCACGTGCATCAGGCCGGGGACGTTCGCGTTCGGGTCGGCATCCTGGTAGTACTGCACGCCCTGAACGAGCGAGGACGCGCAGTTGCCGACGCCGACTATGGCGACGCGCACCTCGTT
>DAIPYT010000256.1:0-3618 GCA_036782595.1 Mycobacterium sp.
GCACGATCTCATCGGAATCCATCGCCGTCGTCCCATCGGGCCGCGGCCCGTCGCTACGATCCCGGCGCCATACGAGGAACGCCAGCACCGCACCCACCACCACCGGCAGGTGCGTCAGCGGGCGGTCGATCGTCACCCGCCCCGCATCGTTATCGATCACCTCATAGAACAGGAGAAAAGCGGCGAAGGTCGCGAGCACCCAGGTAAGCCCGCCCGCCATCACGGGTCGGAACGCCGCCGCCAGCATCACCACACCCAGGGCCGCCGACCAGGCCGTGGACTCGTTGTGGACATGCCCGGCCGATGCGGCGTGGGGAACACCCAGATCCGCGCCTAGGCCTTGCGCCACCGCCAGACCAAGCTGGATAAGCCCGACAGCGCCCAGCGCCCACCGCTGCCACGAGACCACCGGGCGGCCCAGTCGAGCCGGCTTGGGGCCTGTCGATTGCCGGACCGGGGCAAGTTGTGACCGTCCCGCGGCCCTGCGCAGCACGCGGGTCTGCTCAACGGCGGCCGCTTGCCAATCCCGGCAGGCCGCGCAGTCGGCGAGATGCTCATCGACCCGGGCGGAAGGGATAGGTTCGCGCTCGCCGTCGATCCGCGCCGACAGCGCTTCCCGAGCGGTGTCGCAGTCCATGAGTCAATAGTCGCGCAAAGCAGGGGTTTTGTTCCAGCGGCCGATTTGAACCAAACGCCTGAGTGGTCGCATAGCATCGCCTTACCTGGTCATCTCAGATTTCGTGTGGGAGGTAACGCACATGGATAACGCCGCGGAGCGGGAGAAGCAGCTCGCGTTGGTGTCGCGTCTGAAGACGACCTTCCCGGAGGTTCCGGAGTGGCCGATGCCCAACGTGATGACCTCGGAGCATTACTGGGCCTACCAGAAGTGCAGCCAGGATCAGGGCGGCCAATTCAACGTCTCCGAGCCTTTCCTCAATAAAGAGGAAGAGCAGTGGGAGCTGATGACCTACGTGCTGTGCGAGGTTCTCGGGTGGGCGGGCATCTGGGTCTCCGAGGAGCGGCGTAAGGCCGCCGACGTGGATCTGGGACTGTCGATGTATCTGGGTCTGCCCTACTACTCGCGCTGGCTGTGGTCGGTGGGCAAGACTCTGCTGGAGAAGCACTACATCAGCTGGGCTGAGCTGACCGATCGGCTGGCCGAGGTACAGGCCCGCTACGCCGGTGGCCTCAACGGGCGCCTGCCGGATGCCGAACCCAAGTTCGAGGGTGACGGTTCGGCGGTCCAACGCAACGGTTTTCACATCGAGGCAATCGGTAAGGGCGACCCCGCGATGTACGCCGGTCAGGCCGGCAAGGCGGCCTTCAAGGTCGGCGACAGGGTCAAGGTGCGGCAGATGCCCGCGATGTTCTACACCCGCACACCGGAATACGTGCGTGGGGCCGAAGGTGTGATTGCCGAAGTGGCCTACGAGAGCCCGGCCCCGGAGGACGAAGCCTGGGGTCGTGAGGACGTCAAGCCGGAGTGGTTCTACATCGTCCGGTTCAAACAGTCCGCGCTGTGGGACGCCTATCACGGTCCCGAGGGCGACACCCTGCAGACCGAGATCCCCGAACGCTGGCTGCAGGCCGCCGGCTGACCCGAGAGGAACACCATGTCCGATCACGGCCACCATCACGATCACGATCACGCCAACACCGTCAAGCCGATGGTCGACGAGATCACCGACTTCGAAGTGCTCGAGATCGCGCTGCGCGAACTGTGCATCGAGAAGGGTCTGTTCACCGCGGAGCAACACCGCCTCATGACCGAGTACGGCGAGCAGATCGGGCCGACGCCGGCCGCCCGCCTGGTCGCTAAAGCCTGGCTGGACCCGGAGTTCAAGAAGCTCGTGTTGACCGACGCGCTCGCGGCCAGCAAGGAGGTCGGGGTGGACTGGCTGGAACCCACCGGCTTCGGTACCCCGAGTGACTTCTACGCGTTCAAAGTCCTCGAGAACACCCCCACGGTGCACAACGTGATCGTCTGCGCACTGTGCTCCTGCTACCCGCGGCCGATTCTGGGCAACTCCCCGGAGTGGTATCGCACCCCGAACTACCGGCGCAGGATTGTGCGGTGGCCGCGTCCGGTGCTCGCCGAGTTCGGTCTGCAGTTGCCCGAGGACGTCGAGGTGCGGGTCGCCGACTCCAACCAGAAGCACCGCTTCATGGTGATGCCGATGCGCCCTGAGGGCACCGAGGGCTGGACCGAGGATCAGCTGACCGAGATCGTCACCCGGGACTGCCTGATCGGGGTCGCGCTCCCCAAGCCGGGCGTGACCAGCAACGTCATCACTGGGGCGATCCCGGCCATCCGGCCGATCGTGACGTGAGCCGACAGGCCGTGAGCGCCGCGGAACAGCCCGACGTCGAGTCGGTCACCGTCGAGGTTCTCCAGAAGATCGCCGAGCGCAATCAGATCTGGCCTGTGATGGCCGCCAAGTACGGTGTCGAGAACCCACTGCCGCCGTGGAAGACCAGCCTCGACGGATTGTGCGACGCCCTGGATCGCTCCTGCGGCGATGCCGAGAATCTGAACTTCACTTTCAAACAACGCCGCGACGAAGAGGATGCGCTGTCGGCGAGCCGTTACGTGGATCTGCCCTACCCGGAGAACCAACTCGTCGCCCTGGCGCATTCGCTTGTCGCCCGCGGCGTCATCACGGAAACAGAACTGCAGGAGCGGCTTTCGGCGATCCGGTCGCGTCTCGAAGCGGAGTGATCACCGCCCCTTGCTCCAGGCCGTGTAGGAGGTGATCGCACCCGTTCGCGGCCGCTCAAGCCATGGCCACGGATGCAGCGAGACCACATCGAGCCGCGCGGCGCGGGACTTCCAGCCCGGGACCGGTGCGAACGTGGCGGCCAGTTGTCTGCCCTGCAGCACCGTGACCGGGTCGCCCCGCCACAGGTGCACCTCCCGGCGCGTCGCCAGATCGGCGAGCGACTGGGCGAGGAAGACCAGCCTGTTCACCGAGAGCCGCAACCGGCGCAGCAGTGGCTCGTCGAAGATGAACACCACGGGCAGTTCGGGGTGCGCTGCGGCCGCGGGGTCGCGATCGCTGAGGCTCTCAGCGGTGATCCAGACCGCCTCCGGAGTTGCCGACTGCCGGGTTGTCGCCGGTCCGGCCGTCGCCTCCAGGTCATCGTCACGCCTGAGCCGAGGGTCGTTCAACGCTCGGGGCCGCCGCTCCTGGGTTGCCGGCCACTCGGTGATCGGGCAGTTCTTGTCGAGCGGGCACGCCGCGCACAGGCCCGGTGCACGCTTTTCCACCTGCCATCGGGAAAACCCGTACGCCTTGCCGGTGAGCGCGCCGACAGTCCACTGCCAGCCCAGTCGATTTGCCGCGCGCGAGCCGTCCAGCAGATGCCGGTACATGAGGTCCTCGCCGTCGCGCCAGCCCTGGCCGTCGCGGACACTCCAGTGCGAGGCGAGCCACATGCGGGTCTGGTTGGTGAGCCAGCCGCTCGAAACCAGCTCCGACCACGACGAGTCCAGGCACCGCGCCGATGACGACCATGGATTGCTTTCATCAGAGGTGCGCTCCTCGACGACGAACCGCAACGATTCTCCGGATGCGGTTCCCATGCGCGCGTAGAGATGTCGCGCGTATTCCTGCCACA
>DAIPYT010000257.1:0-3582 GCA_036782595.1 Mycobacterium sp.
CCGGACTTCTCGTAGCGGTAGACGGTGCCGAACTCGAAGAGCCGCAACGGAAGTTCGCGGTAGGACCGGCCCCGGGACCGGAAGATCAGATGGTGCATCGGGCAGTTCATCGGCTTGAGGTAGTAGTCCTGCCCCGGCTTACGCAGCGTGCCGTCCTCGTCGAACTCGGCGTCGATGTGCATGGGCGGGAACATGCCGTCGGCGTACCACTCCAGGTGACCGGAGGTGATGTAGAGCTGTTCCTTGGTGATGTGCGGGGTGTTGACGAATTCGTAGCCGGCCTCGATGTGCTTGCGCCGCGAGTACTCCTCCAGCTCCCGGCGGACGATGCCGCCCCTGGGGTGGAAGACCGGCAGGCCCGAGCCCAATTCGTCGGGAAAGCTGAACAGGTCTAGTTCCACGCCCAGCCGGCGGTGGTCGCGGCGCTGCGCCTCCTCGATGAGCTCGAGGTGACGGTCAAGGGCCTCCTGGGACTCCCAGGCCGTGCCGTAGATGCGCTGCAGGCTGGCGTTGGCTTGATTACCGCGCCAGTACGCCGCGGAGCTTCGGGTCAGCTTGAACGCCGGGATGTACTTGGTGGTCGGGCAGTGCGGCCCGCGACACAGATCGCCCCACACCCGTTCCCGGGTCCGCGGATTGAGGTTGTCGTAGGCGGTCAGCTCGTCGCCACCTATCTCCATTACTTCGTCCGATCCCGCCAGGTCACCGGATTTGTCGTCGATCAGTTCGAGTTTGTAGGGCTCGGAGGCCAGTTCCGCGCGGGCCTCGTCCTTGGATTCGTACACCCGCCGGGAGAACAGCTGACCCTCTTTGACGATGGCCTTCATCCGCTTCTCCAGCGCCTCGAGATCCTCGGGGGTGAACGGCGCAGGCACGTCGAAGTCGTAGTAGAAGCCGTCTGTGATGGGCGGCCCGATGCCCAGCTTGGCCGCGGGGAACCGCTCCTGGACGGCCTGGGCCAGGACGTGAGCAGCCGAGTGCCGGATGACGCTGCGGCCCTCCTCGGTGTCGGCGGCCACCGGGGTCACCTCGGCGTCGCCGTCCGGCACCCAGCTCAGATCCCGCAGTTTCCCGTCCGCGTCACGAACCACCACGATCGCCCCCGGCTCTCCCCTGGAGGGCAGACCGGCGTCGCGGACGGCGGCTCCCGCGGTGGTCCCGCCCGGCACCTTCAGCAGGTCGACCGGGGTGGGCTGTGCGGGGGCGCTCATCGAATGTCTCTTTCCGGGGCAGCGGGGATGGCCGCCGGTTCGGCGGTGGTCGGGCTAATGCTATCGAGCAGGCCTCAGCTACCGAGTCCGATGGGGCTGCGCAACAGCGGGTGTTCCAGGCCTACCAGTGTCGCCAGCCAGTCGACGGCGCCGATGAACCACAGCGTGGCCACCACGACCGCCGCGGTCATGATCGCCGCCAGGGCCTGTACCCACCACTGCTGCCTGCGGAGCCAGACCATCGCGACGTCATAACGGTCGCGGGTGAAGGTCAGGGTGCGCCGAGCCCAGTAGAACTCGCTGGCCAAGATCGCCAAGCCGAGGAAGACGATGGCCCATCCCGGCCCCGGATACGGGATCGCGGCGACGCCGACCAGCAGCACTGTCAGACCCACCACCCCGACCAGGACGCGGTAGGCGAAGTCCAGCGTCCGCCGTTGCCGCAACCGTTCCCGGTGGTGTTGCCACCGTGCGGTTCCGGGACGGGCCTGGTTGTCGTCTGCCATCGTGGCTAGGGTACGACGCGACCGCTCGCGTTAAGGACGACCTGCCATGAAGCTTGCCGATCTGTCCGGGCTGGCGCTGACCTATCCGCAGGTGGGTGCCACCGCCGGAGAGATGCCGGCCGGCTACCGCCACGTCAAGGAATCTCAACGGATCGGTTCGGGCCGGGCCCGCTTCGATCAGGCCGCCGACGCCGTCCTGCGCTACGGCATGCTGCGCGGGGCGGGTCTGACGGTGCAGGCCACCACCGAGGCGGCCCGGGTGGGCACCGATGTGTTGGGCCGGCTTGGTCCGTTCTCGGCACCGTGCCGGGTGGTCTACGTGCTCGACGAGCCGGACCGGCGCGGCTTCGCCTATGGAAGCCTGCCGGGGCACGCCGTGCGCGGCGAGGAGATGTTCGCGGTGCGCTACGACCCCGCCGATGATTCGGTTCACGCCGAGGTGGCGGCGTTCTCCCGGCCCGCTACGTGGTGGAGCAGGCTCGGCAGTCCCGTGCTGACCCTTTCGCAGCGCGTGGTCACCCGCCGCTATCTGCGCGCCGTGTAGACCGCCCGGTGGTGGCTCAGTCCAGCGCGAAGGCAGGCGGCTTCGGGAGGGAACCGAAGTTGTTGCCGGCGCCGGGGCGAGCCCACTGCGCTTCGTTGGTCCAGCCCTTCGGTACCTCGGAGACCGCGCCACGTTTGGTGGGCTTGCTCGCGTTCGGACCGCGGTTCACGGGATCGGCCTTCTGAGGTGACTCGGCCTTCTGCGACGAACCGCGAGCCGATCCCGACTTCTCCAGATCGTCGACCTCCTCGGCGCCGGCCGCAGGCGCCAGGGCAATGGCCGCCGCGACCGCTCCGGCCAGAACAGCTGGGGTGAGAAACGAAATTGCCATCAGTGATCCTTCCGTCAGACTGGGCGACTTCTGTTCGCCCTGCTACGTCCGAGCGTAGGAAAAGGTTGCCTCAGATTCACGAATCTCATAGCGAAGCCATATAAATGATTCGTGATTAATTAGTTACGAAGCAGAGATGGCTTTTATGCGGATGTTGTACTAAGAAACCGGCGCCGGCTCACACCCTCAGCGTCGACATGCCGCCGTCCAGGCCGAGCACCTGTCCGGTGATCCAGCCACTGTCCGGTGACAGCAGGAATCGCGCCAAAGCCGCTGCGTCGCTGGGGGTTCCGACCCGCTTGAGTGGGTAGCGCGCGGCCATTGCCTCGCGCTTTTCCGGCGTGCCGAGCATCCTTTCGACCAGTGGGGTGTCGATCAACGCCGGGGCGACGGCGTTGACACGGACCTTGGGCGCCCATTCGGCGGCCAACGAGCGCACCAGTCCCTCCACCGCTCCCTTGGCCGCGGCGACCGAGGAGTGCATCGGCATTCCCTGGCCTACCGCGACGGTGCTGAACAGCACCACGCTGGCCGGGCCGCCGTCGGCGCTCTTGAGCCGGGCCTGACAGGCCTTCAGGAACCTCACCGCGCCGAGCAGATTGACCTCCCAGTCGCGGCGGAAGTCCTCCTCGGACATCGCCCGGAAGCTCTTGAGGTTCACCGTCCCGGGGCAATACACCGCACCGTCGATCGAATCCGGTGGTTCGGGCATCGGATCGGAGGAGGTGACATCGCAGGCGATATGGCGGACCGGTCCCCCGACGGTGAGGTCATCGACAGAACGGGACCAGACGTCGATTCGGCCGGCCGACGGAGTCAGCAGCCGAACCAGTTCAAGTCCGATTCCACGACTGCCGCCCGCGATCAGATAGGTGCCCATCGACTGATGATAGGGACAACCACATCGGGCAGCGCCAGGGCCGCCCATATCTGAGCTGGTGGTCCCGGCTGGGATCGAACCAGCGACCTTCCGCGTGTGAAGCGGACGCT
>DAIPYT010000258.1:0-3556 GCA_036782595.1 Mycobacterium sp.
CACCTCGACACCGTTCGGTGCGGGCGGAGGCGGCGGCGGGGTGTAGGCCGGCTGCGGGTTGTAGACGGGCGCAGGCGCCGGAGCGACCGGAACGCCGGCATAGCCGCCGATCTCACCCGGGGTCGGGAAGGACTCGAAGTCGGTGCCCTGCAGCGCACCGTCCATGGTGGCCTTCCAGATGTCAGCCGGGATGCCCGCGCCGTAGACGGGTCCGCCCCAGCTGTTGACCAGCGGCACATCGCCCTTGACGGTGCCGACCCACACCGCGGTCGACAGTTGCGGGGTGTAGCCGACGAACCAGGCGTCCCGGTTGGCTCCGGTGTCGCCGAGTTGGTGAGTGCCGGTCTTGGCGGCTGCCGGCCGCCCGCCGGCCAGGGTGTGGCCGGCCGACCAACCGGGGATCGGCTGCATCGCCGCGGTGACGTTGTCGGCGACGGCGGCTTCGATCCGACGCTCGCCGGTGTTTTCCTCGGACGAGGCGTCGAAGAGCACGTCGCCTTGGGCGTTGACGACCTTTTGGACGAAGTGCGGACGGTGGTACATGCCCGAGTCGGCGAGGGTCGCATACGCCGAGGCCATGTCGATGACCCGGGTCTCGTACTTGCCCAGCACCACCCCGGGAGCCGGCGGGCCGCCGAGGCCATCCTCGGACAGGGTGTGCTTAACCCCCGGGAAGCTGTCCGGGATTCCCGCGCGGTGGGCCGCGTCGGCCACGTCGGACGGACCGTTCTTGAGCTTCAGCATCAGCCGGTAGTAACTGGTGTTCAGCGACTGCTTCAGCGCCTCGGCGATATTGCAGGTTCCGCAACTCTCGCCCTCGGAGTTGTTGATGGTGAGCTTCTCGTCCACCTTGTACGGCGAGCTGTCCACCTGGTAGCCCAGCCCCATGCCCTGCTCGAGTGCGGCGACGAGAGCGAAAACCTTGAACGAGGATCCGGTGGGCAGGCCGGCCTGGGCGAAGTCGAACCCGGCCGCGTCGGTGCCGCCGAAGTAGGCCTTCACGCCGCCGTTTCGCGGATCGATGGACACCACCGCGGTGCGCATCTCCGGCATCTGGCCGTCGAGATAGGTCGCGGCGGCCTCGACGGCGGCGTTCTGCGCCTGCGGGTCGATGGTGGTGGTGATCTGCAGCCCCTGGGTGTTCAAGGACTGCTGGTCGATGTTGAACAGGTCCAGCAGTTCGTTGACGACCTGGCGCTGGATCAGTCCGTTCGGGCCGGTGGTGAGGTTTTCGTTCTTGGCTTTGTCCGGTGAGACGGTCTGCGGGAATACCTGCTGTGCGCGTTCCTCTTTGGACAGCGCGCCGATGGTCACCATGCCGTCGAGCACCCAGTTCCACCGGGCGGTCGCGCCCTCGAGATCCTTCGCGGGATCCAGCGTCGAGGGACGCTGGATGAGCGCCGCCAGCAGCGCACCCTCGGAGACGGTCAGCTGGTCGACCGGCTTGTCGAAGTAGGCGTTGGACGCCGCGGAGATCCCGTAGGCACCGCGTCCGAAGTAGATGATGTTCAGATACGCCTGCAGCACTTCGTCTTTGGACCACTGCTGGCTCATCTTGGTGGAGATCACCAGTTCTTTGGCCTTGCGGATCAGGCCGCCGACACCGGTTCGCTGGTCACCGACGAGGGCGTTCTTGACGTACTGCTGGGTGATCGTGGAACCACCCTGGATGTCATTTCCGAACAGGTTGTTCGACAGAGCCCTGCCGAAGCCGGTGATGGAGAACCCCGGGTTGCTGTAGAAGTCGCGGTCCTCGGCGGCCATCACCGCGTTGCGGACCTGAACCGGTACCTGGTTGATATCGACGTCGACCCGGTTGCCGTCCGGCGGAACGATTTTCGCCAGTTCCGAACCGTCACTGGCCAGGATCGTCGAGACCTGATTGGTGCGGATGTCACCCGGCTTGGGGACATCGACGATCAGGTAGGCCAGGCCGAAGGTGAGGATCGGCAGCACGATGAACACCGCCGCCGCGGCGGCCAGCCAGCGGCGAAGAGGCCAATCGGGGAGGTAACGGCGCAGGCGCGACGGCTCCCGGCCGTCGCCCGAACCGCTGTCCGCACCGTCACCGGGCGGGGACGTCCGAGACGGTGGGGACGGCGGGGACGCCGGAATCCGGGCAGTCTTGGGGTCGCCGTCCAGGGCGGCCTTGACCTCGGCGACGGGGTCGCGGAGGTCGGAGACTTTCGGGCTGTCCGTCACCGGCGGCAGGATGGCCGTCACCCGGTCGTCGGGGCGGATGGGCGGCCGGGACGTCAGGGGTTCGCGACTGGTGTCGTGATCCGGCGCGCGATGGCGGGGGCCGTTGGACACGCCGTCACCCGATGTCGGGGCGGCGATGCGGTCCTGGCCCTCGTCGTTATTCACTGGCCGTGCGCGCGCCCGAGCGGCGCGCTGGCCGGGTGCCCTTCGCGGGACGCGGCGTCCCGAGCACATACGACTTGACGAGATGGTTCCAGCTGCAAGTCCGGCATACCTCCACCACATGTACGGAGAACTCGGTGAACCGGGTCGTCAGCAGAATCAGCTCCTCGGCAGTGCGCGCCGAGCCGGAAACAGCCCCGAGGTGGTCGCCGAACACCCACGACACCAGGGTCAGCTGCTCCTTGCGGCAGATCGGGCACATCACCGAGCTGGGCTTGCCGTGGAATTTGGCGGCACGCAACAAGTACGGGTTCGCGTCACAAACCTCGGTCACGCCGGTGCGACCCGAGTACACCTCGGCCAGCAGGGAACGCCGCCGCAGGGCGTAGTCCACTACCTGTCGCTGTAGTCGCACGGTGACCAGAGTACGTCGGCAGGCTTTGCACCGATACGCGACCGACCGCAGAACTTCTACGATCATCTGCGTGGCAAACGGCCAGACCGCCCGCACCCGGGCCAAAGACAGCGACCGCACCGACACCTGTCAGATCCTGGATACCGCGCTGGCCGAGGGGCAGCTGTCGATGGCCGAGCACGGCGAGCGGGTCAAGGTAGCAACGACCGCTGCGACGCTGGGCGAATTGCGTTCCCTGGTGGAGGACCTGCAAACCAGCCAACAGATCAGGGGGGTCCCGGCGCAGTTGCTTACGCCGCGCCCACCGGGGACGGCCGGCACCCGGGCGGGGTGGGCCCTCCGACTGGCCACTGCCGCAGTACTTGTGGTGCTGGGCGTCGGGATCGGCTGGGGCCTCTTCGGGGCTGAGACCACCCCGTTCAACCGTCCGCCCGATCCGGGGGCAGCACCTGACGGCATCGCCCCTGTCGTGCTGGCCCCGCCGCGTCAGTTGCACTCGCTGGGCGGCCTGAACGGCCTGCTGGAACAGATGCGCCGGAAGTTCGGCGACACCGTGGGCTACCGGATGGTGGTCTATCCGGATTACGCCGTGCTGACCCGTCCGGACGCGCGCGATGATCGCCGCACGCTCAGCTACTCCTACCGGGGTGGTTTTGACGACCCGTCGACCAGTTTGAAAGGCAGCAGCGACCGCACCGTCGATCTGGGCAAGTTCGACGTCCCGGCGATCGTCGGGGTGCTGCGCGGCGCGCCGGAGACGCTGAACATCAAGCCCGA
>DAIPYT010000259.1:0-3554 GCA_036782595.1 Mycobacterium sp.
TTGTCACCGACATCACGGTGATGCCGCGGTTCAGCACCGAACTCCTCGCCGTGGAATGGTCCCAGGGCTGCACCGAACCGCGACTCGGGGCGACGTTCGTCGGGACGAACCACCACTCCGCGATCGGGCAGTGGCGGACCACCTCGCAGATCATCGCGTTCGATCCGCCGATGATCTTCGGGTGGGCGGTCGGCCGTCCCGAAATGCCAGCCGCCACATGGCGATTCGACCTGACCCCGACAGCGGGCGGAACCCTGACGAGCTACACCGCTCAGATCGGTCCCGGCCCGTCCGGTGTCACCATGATGATCGAACGCAACCCGGACCGCGCCGAACAGATCGTTCGAGACCGCATGGCGCAGTTACGGAAAGCCATGGCCGCAACCCTGACCGGTATTCGGCAGATCGCCGAAGGCGGATAGAGGCAGGCGGCCAGAGACAGATGGTGAATCGTCGCGCCGAACTGCAGAAGGCGGCCGCTGATGTCTTCGGATGGGCGCAGTTACGCCCTGCCCAACTCGAGGCCATGGAGGCGGTTCTGTGCGGCCGCGATGTGCTGGCGGTGATGGCGACCGGGTCCGGCAAGTCGGCCATCTACCAGGTTCCCGGCATCCTGATCGACGGAGTGACGCTGGTGGTCTCCCCGCTGATCGCCCTGCAGCACGACCAGATCCAGGGACTTGCCGGCACCGGGGCACCCGCGGCGGTGGCAATCAACTCTCTGCTCGGCGACGACGAGACCGACCGGGCGTGGCAGGCGCTGCGGGACCGGGTTGCGGAGTACGTCTTCCTGGCGCCCGAGCAGTTGACCAACGACGAAGTGCTGGCATCCCTGGTCGACGCCGGGATCTCGCTGATCGTGGTCGACGAGGCGCACTGCGTCGCAGCCTGGGGGCATGACTTCCGCCCGGACTATCTGCGGATCGCCGACGCCGTCGCACGACTCGGCCATCCCACCGTCGTGGCACTGACGGCCACCGCCTCCCCGCCGGTGCGCCGCGAGATCGTCGAGCAACTCGGACTGCGGGACCCGACGGTGATCGCCAGCGGCTTCGACCGACCCAACATCCGGCTGGAGGCTCGCTTCCGGGTCTCCGACGATGACAAGCGGGACGCGGTGTTGGCCGCCGCGCTGGCTGCGGACCGGCCGAGTCTGCTCTACACCGCCACTCGCAAGGACGCCGAAACCTATGCCGCCGAGATGGTTTCGCATGGTGTTGGGGCGGTCGCCTACCACGCCGGCCTGTCCCGGGCGGAACGCGAGGAGGTGCACCGGGCCTTTCGTTCCGGAGAAGCGCAGGTCGTCGCGGCGACCTCGGCGTTCGGGATGGGCATCGACAAGTCCGACGTGCGGGCGGTGATCCACGCCTCGATACCGGACTCGGTGGACAACTACTACCAGCAGATCGGCCGGGCGGGCAGGGACGGGAAACCGGCTGTCGCGCAGTTGTTCTACCGGCCCGAGGACCTGGGGATGGCTCGGTTCTTCACCAGTCAACAGTCCGACGAAGCGCTGTTGGCGACGGTGTACTCGGCGCTCCTGGAAGCCGGTACCCATCAAGGTCTCAAGGCTTTGGGGGCAGGTCTCGACATCTCTTCGCGCCGCCTCACCAACGCCCTCAACATCCTCGAGGAAGCCGGTCTTATCCGCAGTTCCGGCAAAGGGTTCCGAGCGGTGAAGAAGGTCAGCCTCGACGAGGCGGCACGGCTGGGGGCCGAGGTGGTCGAACGCAAGGAGCGCATCGACCGCACCAGGATCGAGATGATGCGGGGTTACGCCGAAACCCGCGACTGCCGAAGACAATTCCTGTTGAGTTACTTCGCCGAGACGATGCCCGAACTGTGCGGCAACTGCGACCGGTGCGACGAAATCGCGACAGCCGGCACCGAGGTATCGGGCGCGGCGGGGGAATGGGCGGTCGACACCCCGGTCACCCACCGGCAGTGGGGCCGCGGAGTGGTGATGAGCGTGGACCACGACCGGATCACCGTGCTGTTCGACGACTACGGCTATCGCACCCTGGCGTTGGAAGCGATCGTCGAGTCGAGGGTGTTGCGGCGAAGGACTACTGCCGGGCGAGGGTCATGCTGAAGTTGAGCTGGCCGTTGTCCACCGACACCACAGTGATCGTCACGCCGCGCGTCTCATCGCCCATCGTCACCGCGCAGGTGATCGAGGAACCGATGTCGGTGGCAAGCTCACCCGGGCAGTTCACCGCGGCCGGTGGCAAGCCGGCCTGGCCGGCCTGGCTGGCCAACTGATAGCTGATCATTTCTTGTACTTCGGCGGCGCTCATCGACGCCGAGGCGATCCCGGCACCGGCGCTCAGCGCAAGCAGGGATGCGGCCAGCGGCACAAGGATTTTCCTCATCCTGGAGAAGCTACACGCGACGGCGGGTAACTCGCGGCCGACCGTGCCGCCGATCCGCCTTTGCTGGTGTAGGCATGGTGTATCGTATGTGTATGTCGCGGACCAATATCGACCTCGATGACGCACTGGTGGCCGAGGTGATGCGGCGCTACGGCGTCACCACCAAAAAAGAAGCGATCGATCTGGCTCTGCGACGACTGGTCGGGGTACCACTGAGTCGGGACTTCCTGATGAGCCTGGAAGGCATTGGCTGGGAGAACAGCCTTGACGACCTCCGGCGAGAGCAGCCCAACGAGTTGCCATGATCCTGATCGACACCTCTGCCTGGATCGAATACTTCCGTGCTACCGGGTCTGCGGCGGCCATCGAGGTTCGTCGACTGCTATCGGAAGAGTCGGATCGGGTTGTCATCTGTGAGCCCATCGCGATGGAGATCCTGGCCGGAGCCCTCGACGATGACCGGCATGCCAAGCTCGAGCGGTTGGTGAACGGGCTGCGGTCGCTGCGGATCGATGATGCCCACGACTTCCGCAGCGCCGCAACGATCTACCGAACCGCGCGTCGCGCCGGCCAGACCATCCGCAGTATCAACGATTGCCTGATTGCGGCCGTGGCGATACGCCACGGCGCCAGCGTCGTGCACCGCGATGCCGACTTCGAGGCAATCGCGGCGATCACGGGAGTCGAGGCGCGGTCATTCCGCTGAGCCGCGGGCCGGATGTGAATCGACGCCGCCGCTACCGTCAACGACCTGCGCGTCCCGGTCGGCGCTCCATCACCGCCGACCGTAGGGCCCTGGCCCGCATTGGTTACGACACATCCTCAGGCCGTTACGGTGTGCCGTTCGTGCCCGCGCTGCCGTTCGAGCCGTTGGAGACGGTGCCGGTGCCACCCGTGCCGCCTGCGCCACCGGCGCTGCTAGCACCGTTGGCGCCTCCCGTTCCTCCGGTAGCGGTTCCCGCACCGCCGCCGTTGGCGCCGTTGCCGCCGTCACCGCCATTGCCGCCCTTGCCCGTAAATCCAGATCCCGCGGGCTGGGGGGCATTGCCGCCATTGCCGCCCTTGCCACCCAGGCCCGCATCGCCGCCGGACCCGGCCGAACCGCCCGTGGTGTTGCCGCCCTTGCCACCCACGCCGCCATTGCCGCCGCTGCCGCCATTGCCGGCACCGACGCTCTTAGTG
>DAIPYT010000260.1:0-3517 GCA_036782595.1 Mycobacterium sp.
GCGACCATCGCGAAAGACAGGGCTCCAGCCAGACCGATGAGCGCCACGCCGACGATGTCCAGAAGCGCCGTCGTCATCTGCAGCGCGGTCGCTACCCACAGCAGCCGGCGATCACGCGGGTCCAGAAGCCGCAGCGAAGCCCGGATGGTCCCCCGAACGGTCACTGGCCCAGTGTCGCACGACGCGGTTAGCGTCGAGGTGACCGCTGAGGCCGTTAATCGTGAATCCGCCACTTTCCCGATACAAACGTCCGCGGACTCGCGTGGATTGGCCTGCATCGGGATATCACGACGAGGTTGAAAAGCCTTGTGGGGTTACATCTTTACGGTCTCGCACAGACGCTGGGACTCCGCCGAATATGTCAGAAGGTTAGGGGTTCGAATCCCTTCGGGCGCACTCACTACCAGCGGAAAAGCTTCTGCGTCAGGGACTAAAACGTCCCCAATCCGATACTTTCAGCTCGCACTACCCCGCCTTCGTCGAAACGCTCCAAAGCTTGCCGGGAGGCCGGCCCGCTTGTCTGCCTTTCGAGGTAGTACGTCTTGGGTGGTCGCCAACGTCGCGTGCGAAAGTTCCGGCCGGGCCGCAGCGCCTGGGACTCTCGGGCGGACTTCATAGTCCACACCCGCGCGAAGAAGGGGTGGTCGAACCTCTGGGTAGGCATCGTCGTATCGGCCTATGCGCGTGAACCCAATTTTCCCGGGCCGTCGAGGGCAAAGCCGGCGATCAGCGCGGTGACCTCGTCGGCCGACTCGATCTGCGGGAAGTGGCCGGGTCCGGGCAGGACCGCGACGGCGGCGCCGGGAACGTGTGCGCGGATCAGGTCGAGCCAGGTCGAGCCCTGGCCGGTGGCCAGTGGCACACGCCGCAGAGCGGTGTCCATCGTCGTGCTTTGGATTGCCAGCACCGGGACTTCGACCGCGTCGAGGGCGCTCTCGACTTCGCCGGCGTCCCAGCCGGCGAGGTCTGTCATCAGGGCCCTGCCCACCTCGGCGGGAAGGCGCATCGCCCGATCGCAGATCGCCGTGGCGAGAGCAGGATCGCTCGGCGGGAAGAACATCGATCCGAAGAACTCCCGCATGAATCGCCGGTAGCCGTCGCCCTCCAGTTGATCGGCCATCGCCCGTCGGGCAGCCAGCGGATCGCCCTGAGCGATCCGGCTGCCGTCGACGAGCACCAGTCCGGACACGACGCCGGGCTGACAACGGTTGGCTTCCAGGACCACGCGGCACCCCATGCTGTGGCCCACGAGGATCGCCGGCGGCAGCTCACGCTCTGTCAATGCTCGCGCCAAGCCGGCGCCGTAAGCCTCGATGGTGCAGTCAGCGGGGGTGCCGGGGGTCGATCCATGCCCGGGCAACTCCCAATCCACGACGGTCGTCCTGGCGGCAAGCGAATCGACCTGAGCGCGCCAGTCGGTGCGATCACAGGCGAACCCGTGGACGAAGACCAGCGGGGATGCGGTCACTGTAATCGCGTTGCTGCAGAGGGCTTCTGGCCTACACAGTGCCAGTTCAGGGTCAGCAGCTCCTCTTCTTCGGCGCGGATGTAAGAGCGGCTGTTCTCGTTCATCCGGCCCATCAGCGCGTTGGTCTTGCCGGGGATCAGGTGCAGGTGGGCGAGGACTTTGAACACCGTCTCGTATCTGTCGAAGAGGGCGACCTCTTTTTTGATCAACTCCACCGCCGGCCGCCCGACCGAGGACAGCAACTCGAACCCGGCGTCGCGGTAAGCGTCCTCCCAGTACTTGTAGTACCAGAACCCACCGAACACGGTCAGCTCCCGGGTGTGCTGGATCAACGTCCGCTGATGGTCGTCGTCGCGGTCGTAGGCATCCAGGGCGGCGACGTCGTTGATGACGAATCGCCCGCCCGGCCGCAGGATTCGGAACACCTCGCTGAAGGTGAATGCATGGTCGCTGACGTAGGTCATCGGCTGGATGGCGTAGACAGCGTCGAAGGACTCGTCGTCGAATTCCAGAGACTTGTTGAAGTCGCCGGTCTGGAAGTTCGTCTGCGGCAGATTAGAGTTGCGCCAGGCCTTTTCGATCTGCGAGCGGTCCAGGTTGATGCCATAAAGCCTGGCCCCGGTCAGCTCGGCGATGTGCTCGGCGATGGCGCCACAACCGCAGCCCAACTCCAGCACCTTCTCCCCGGGCCTGACGTCGAGGTCATCGGCTACGATACGTTCGAAGAGGATCTGGTTGGCCAGCACCGATTTGTCGGCGTCGATCTGCGGCGGCATGTACATCTTCTCCACCGAGCCGAGGGTGCACAGCAGGTGGATGACCTTGTACAACTCGGTGAGTTCGTTGCTGCTGCCCTGTGGATACCCACGCAGCGGCACGCCGCTGTCGAAGTCGGCCTTGGTGTTCTCCGGCGAATCGACGAACAACTCACCGTAGGAACGCATGTAGGCGTTGTAATCGCCATCGCTGATCGTCAACAGCCCCCACAGGGCGCCGAGTCGGTCCCGGATCGTCGTCGGCCTGTGCTTCATGCGGCCTCCCGCGGGGTAGGGCCGAGGCATGCTCACCTAATCGCGAATCCGACACCTCAGTGGCCCGAACCTACCGCACGGCACTGCCTCGGGAGTCGGTGAAACTACCGCGTCCCTCGCAACTGCTGCTCGTCGCCCGATGTCGGGATCCGAAGGCATATTCGTCGCCTGGGAGATCGAGTCCTAGATCCGGCGGTGTCCATTCGGGCTTAATGCACCTAAGCTCGGCTTCTCGAGGCAGGGGAGCGCGCAATGAGCCGTTGGCTGGTGAGCAATGTTCCGCCGTGGTTGCTGCTGCTGGCCCTTGTCGTCGTCATGGTGGGAGGCTCGATGCTCCTGCAGTCCGTGATCCGGCGCCGGTTCCCGCAACCCAAGGGCGAAGCGCACAACGACGTCACGAAGTTCGCTTTCGGGTTCGTGGGTTTCGTGTTCGCATTCTTCGTCGGGTTCTTGGTGTCCAACCTGTGGGGCCAGCATCACGGCGCCGCCGGCAGCGCCCGCTCGGAGGGTACTGCAGGCGTGCAGTTGGCCCGCGATCTAAGGGTGTTCGACAAGGAAGACCGCGACCGGACCCGACAGAGCCTGCTGGACTATGCGCACGCCGCCGAAGAAGAGTGGCCGCTGGCGGCAGAGGGTCGGTCATCCCCCGCTGTTGATGCCGCCTTGAGCCGACTTTACGACGCCTATGGACAGGTCACCGCCCGCACCGATGCACAAAAGGCCTTGCTGGCAACGTCTTTCGCCAACCTCGACAAGGTCAGCCAAGCTCGCACCGAGCGGGTACTGACGGCCCGCAACGACCAGGGGCCGCCCTGGTCGTTGTGGGCGGTCATCTTCATGACGAGTGCTCTGGTGCTGGGCTGCGCGATCATCTACGACGTCGAGGCGCCCCGGATGCACTACGCGATGGTTGCGAGCGTGGCCACGTTGGTGGCGGCCGAGTTGTTCCTCATTCTCGAACTGGCCTACCCCTACATCGGCGAGATCGGAACGTCGGCCGAGCCACTGCGCGAGGTGG
>DAIPYT010000261.1:0-3491 GCA_036782595.1 Mycobacterium sp.
CCCTCAAGCGCGGCATCATCAACACCCGGGACGAGCCGCACGCCGACGCCGACAAGTACCGGCGGCTGCACGTGATCATCGGTGATGCCAACCTGGCCGAGACGTCCACCTACCTCAAGGTCGGCACCACATCGCTGGTGCTCGACCTCATCGAAGAAGGTGTGGATCTCTCTGATCTTGCACTGGCCCGGCCGGTCCACGCGGTGCACGTCATCAGCCGGGACCCGTCGCTGCGTGCCACGGTGGCGCTCGCCGACGGACGCGAGTTGACCGCGCTGGCATTGCAGCGCATCTACCTGGACCGGGTGGCGAAGTTGGTGGATAGCCGGGACCCGGATCCGCGGGCGGCCGACGTCGTGGCCACCTGGGCGCATGTCCTCGATTTGCTGGAGCGCGACCCTATGGAGTGCGCGGAGTTGCTGGATTGGCCTGCCAAGCTGCGGCTGCTCGAAGGCTTCCGGAACCGGGAGAACCTGGGTTGGTCGGCGCCGCGGCTGCAACTGGTGGATCTGCAGTATTCCGACGTCCGGCTGGACAAAGGCCTCTACAACCGGCTCGTCGCCCGGGGGTCGATGAAGCGGCTGGTCACCGAGCAGCAGGTCCTCGATGCCGTCGACAACCCGCCCACCGACACCCGGGCTTACTTCCGGGGCGAGTGTCTACGGCGATTCGGCGCCGATATCGCCGCGGCTAGCTGGGACTCGGTGATCTTCGACCTCGGCGGCGACTCACTGGTGCGGATTCCCACCCTGGAGCCGCTGCGCGGAAGCAAGGCGCACGTCGGCGCCCTGCTGGACTCGGTCGATAGCGCCGCGGAACTGGTGGAGCAACTCACGACTTGATGTGGACCGCCCGGGTGGAGTCCGACCCGGACGGTACTGTGGAGACCTGCGGTGGGCTGGACTCACGGGACCGCTGATGAGAGCAGGAGGCAGCGATGGCTCAGGAACAGACCAAGCGTGGTGGCGGCGGCGAGGACGAGGACCTCACCGGGAACGCGGCCGGGGGGCAGGAGCGTCGCGAGAAGCTTGCCGCCGATACCGACGACCTGCTGGACGAGATCGACGATGTGCTCGAAGAGAACGCCGAGGACTTCGTTCGGGCATACGTCCAAAAGGGCGGACAGTGACCTGGCCGTCGTCTGATCTGTCCTCGTTCTCCGACTACCTGCGCCGCCAGGCGCCTGAGTTGCTGCCCAGCGGCGGGATTCCGCGCAGCGGCACCCAACTCGGGGATGCCCTCCCGCACGGCACCACGATCGTGGCCCTGAAGTATCCGGGTGGTGTGCTGATCGCCGGTGATCGCCGTTCCACCCAGGGGAACATGATCGCCGGTCGGGACGTGCAGAAGGTCTACATCACCGACGACTACACCGCGACCGGTATCGCCGGCACCGCGGCACTGGCCGTCGAATTCGCCCGGCTCTACGCCGTGGAACTCGAGCACTACGAAAAGCTCGAGGGCGTGCCGATGACCTTTGCCGGCAAGGTGAATCGGCTGGCGATCATGGTTCGCGGGAATCTCGGCGCTGCGCTGCAGGGTTTTGTGGCGCTGCCACTGCTGGTGGGATACGACATCGATGCCGCCAACGCCGACGCGGCCGGCCGGATCGTGTCATTCGACGCGGCCGGCGGGTGGCACCTCGAGGATGAGGGCTACCAGGCGGTCGGATCCGGATCGCTGTTCGCGAAGGCCTCGATGAAGAAGCTGTATCCCGCTGTCAACGATGCTGATTCGGCCTTGAAGGTGGCGGTCGAGGCACTCTACGACGCGGCTGACGACGACTCCGCCACCGGTGGACCCGACCTGGTTCGGGGGATTTATCCGACCGCCGTCACCATCGACGTCGACGGCGCCCAGGAGGTGTCCGAGGAGCGGGTGGCCGGGCTGTCCCGTGAGGTGATCGAAACCCGCACCCGCACAGACGAGTTCGGCCCGGGCGGGCGGCCGCGTAACGAAGCTCCCCGGGCCGATTCATGATGGGGTCCGACGCATGAGCTTTCCGTATTTCATCTCGCCCGAACAGGCGATGCGGGAACGTTCCGAACTGGCGCGCAAGGGAATCGCCCGGGGCCGCAGCGTCGTGGCGATGGCGTACGCCGGCGGTGTTCTGTTCGTCGCGGAGAACCCGTCGCGGTCGCTGCACAAGGTCAGCGAGATCTATGACCGGGTCGGTTTCGCGGCGGTCGGCCGGTTCAACGAGTTCGACAGCCTGCGCCGTGGCGGCATTCAGTACGCCGACACCCGCGGGTACGCCTATGACCGGCGCGACGTCAGCGGCCGGCAATTGGCCAACGTCTACGCCCAAACCCTCGGCACCATCTTCACCGAGCAGGCAAAGCCCTACGAGGTCGAACTGTGCGTCGCCGAGGTGGCGCATTACGGGGAGACCAAACCCCCGGAGCTCTACCGGATCACTTACGACGGGTCCATCGCCGACGAGCCGCACTTCGTCGTGATGGGCGGCACCACCGATCCGATCATCAGCGCCCTCAAAGACTCGTATTCGGAGAACGCGGAGTTTTCCGACGCCGTCCGCATCGCGGTCGACGCACTGCGGGCGGGAATCTCCAGCACCGTCGGCAACGCGACCCCACCGTCTGAGCCGCGGGTACTCGGGCCCGCCACCCTAGAGGTCGCGATCCTCGATGCCAGCCGGCCGCGCCGAGCATTCCGGCGCATCACCGGCCCGGCGCTGGAGGCGGTGCTTCCGCGCACCGACAGTTAGCGGGCCCCGTAATTCGGCGGCGGCGCCTGCTGCGGGGTGTACTTCAGGTGGGACATGTTCTCAACCTGACGCGGGTTGGGGCGGATCTCCGGTTCGGGTACACGCCAGGCCAGAATGACCACGGCGACACCGGCCGCTGCGGCCAACGCAACCCAGATCCTGCGGCCTAAGGGCGGGGCATCCGGAGTCACACGCGCCAGCCTAATAAAAAATCTGCGAACCGAAGTCCGCACCACGCCGATCTGGTCACGCTTTGCCCACAGCGGAACTTTCCGAACACGTCGTGGTTGCTGTACCGGATGCGCCGACCCCGGCGCATAACCAGTACGCTCGAAGCGTGCAGCGCAGAATCATGGGCATCGAAACAGAGTTCGGTGTCACCTGCACTTTTCACGGCCACCGACGGCTCAGCCCCGACGAGGTGGCCCGCTACCTGTTCCGCCGGGTGGTCTCCTGGGGCCGAAGTTCCAACGTCTTCCTGCGCAACGGTGCGCGTCTGTACCTCGATGTGGGCAGCCATCCCGAGTACGCCACCGCCGAATGCGACAACCTGGCCCAACTGGTCACCCACGACCGCGCTGGTGAGCGGGTCCTTGAGGATCTGCTCGTCGATGCCGAGCAGAGACTGGCCGACGAGGGTATCGGCGGGGACATCTACCTGTTCAAGAACAACACCGACTCGGCCGGCAACTCCTACGGCTGCCACGAGAACTACCTCATCGTGCGGGCCGGGGAGTTCTCCCGGATCTCCGATGTGCTGCTG
>DAIPYT010000262.1:0-2182 GCA_036782595.1 Mycobacterium sp.
TGTATTCGGTCGGTACCTACAACGGGCAGTTGATGGTCAGCTATCACAGCCACGGTCCCGAACCCGAGCGCTATGTCGCGGAGATCCACCGACTCCTGGCCGATGTGCCGGCGAAGTACGGACAGATGACGGAGTAGAGCGTCAGATCGCGGCGGAAGCTGTTGGTTCTCCGCCGATCTCGGCTACGAACTCCTCCAGTCCAGCGGTGACACCCTCGGCCAGGTCGGCCAGATCGGGTATGACGCTCGGACACGAGGTCAGCCCGATGTGGAGCTTCCCGTTCACCGAGCACAACGTGAAGTTGAGCCCCGCGCCGAGGAGGATGGGTCCGAGCGGAAACAGTGCCGAGACTTCGGCTCCCAGGAAGAACCGTGCCGGATCAGGGCCCGGAACGTTGGACAACACGACGTTGTACATCGGTCGGAACCTGGTGAGGCGGGCATACGCCCGCTTCGCGATACCCAGCAGTACCGCACCGACGGTCTCGCCGAAATCCTGCAGTAGCGTCGGGCTGATCGCTGAAACCTGTTCTTTGGCAATGCGGTTGGCTTCAGAGACGGCCATCAGCCGTTCCACCGGATTCGCTATATGAGTCTGCAGTTGCACGAACATTCCGGAAACCTGGTTTCGCGCCGTGCTCTCCGACAGCCCGTGCACCGACACCGGTTGCATGGCGACCAGCGACTTGCTCGGCAACTCTCCACGATCGAGCATGAACTGTCGTACCGCCCCGCCCACCAACGCCATCACCACGTCGTTGACCTTGACCCCGAAGTGGTCTTTGACGGCCTTGACATCGCGGAGGTCGAGCTGCGCGAAGGCAACATTGCGTTGCGCGGTGAATCCGGCGTTGAGCACCGTCCGCGGGGCGCTGAAGGGAGCCGCCATGGAACGGCCGCCCGCGGCGCGCCGGATGGCGTCGACCACTGCCGCGACTGCCGCAGGCAACACCTTGACCGCCAGGTACAGGGGTCGGCGGGCAACGTGGACCAATCCGTCGAGCGTCTCTCGCAGCGGGCCGGTGGCAGGTGCCCCCTCGGCTGTTTCCTGCCGCTCGACTCCAGGTTCCGCGCTACACAGTCGTGAGAGATAGTTAGCGAAGGTCACCCCGTCGGCCGCGGCATGATGCATCTTCAGCAGAACCGACAGCCGATGGTCGCCGGCGGAGTCGCCAGCCGAATCACTGACGCCCTCGATCACCCACATCTCCCACAGCGGCCGACTGCGATCCACCGGTAGACCGGCCAACTTGCCGTAGATTTCGGCGAGTTCGGCCCGGCCGCCTGGCGGTCTGACCACCATCCTGCGGACATGACGGTCGATGTCGAAGTCGCCGTCTTCCACCCATACCGGGTGATCGAGATCCAGGGGGTGACTCGACAGCTTCTCCCGGAACTCCGGTATCGCCTGGATACGCTGAGCAAACGCGTCACGCAGTGCTTCGAAGCTGTAGCCGCCGGGAATCGTCGAAGTATCGAGCTCCAGGACGGTGACAACTTGCAGCGGTTGAATTGAGGTTTCGAGGGAGAGGAAGCCGGCGTCAAGCCCGCTTAACCTATGCGGACGCTGCACATAGCAATGATAGCCCGGGCGAGCGAGCAGCGGATCGACGCATCTACGCTAGCGACTCAGATGACCAGCGTGGAGGTGGACCAGTGGTGACTCTGATCACCGGGGCTTCGACCGGGATCGGCGCCGAGTTCGCCCGGCGGTTCGCGGCGCTGGGCCACGACCTGGTCGTGGTGGCTCGCAGTGCCGATCGTCTCGACGATCTCGCTACGCAATTGCGGGCGGCGCACCGCGTCAACGTCACCGTGATCGCCATGGACCTGTCCCTGCCCGCCGCCGCCGCGGAACTCTGGGAACGGACCAACGCCCTCGGCTTGTCGATCGACGTGCTGGTCAACAACGCCGGCGTCGGAACCCACTCCGATGTCGCGGCCGCCGACCCCGAACGCCTCGAGGACGAAGTCGCGCTCAATTGCCGGACGTTGGTCGGCACGACCGCCCGCTACCTGCCGCAGATGCGAGCCAACGGCCGGGGCACCATCATCAACATCGCCTCCACCGCGGCGTTCCAGCCGCTGCCGAAGATGGCCGTCTACGGCGCTTCGAAGGCCTTCGTGTTGTCGTTCACCGAAGCGCTGTGGGCCGAGGAGCGCCAGCACGGGATCCGGGTCCT
>DAIPYT010000262.1:2282-3479 GCA_036782595.1 Mycobacterium sp.
AAGTGGGAGTACCAGTGAGCGACGCAGGCACCAGGGAAGCGGTCGACACGGCCGGAAGCTCCATCGGCGAATTCGGCGGCATCTTCATGCTGCACCCGCAGACCTTCGCCGGAAGCATCGCAGCCGGATACACAAATCCGCTGGCTGGGTACGTCGCCGGGCGCGGGGGTGTGCTGGGCGAGGCCACCGGTGCCACGGTCGCATCGGTCTTCGCCATCTTCGAACCGGCGATGACGGCCGGGCTGTGGGACGAAGGTGTCGCCGTGCGGGGTGCTGCGGGCGCGGCCGCGGTGTATTGGGATCAGTTGGCCGGGTTCGCGCGGAGCTATCTGGCCGGCGCTGAAGGACTGGCGCGCATCGCCGAACTCGGTGAGAGAATCATCGCCGCGGCGCCGGACCCCCGTCTGCCGATGTTCGCCGGCTGGCGGGCTATGCCGTTGGCCGATGACGCCCCGGCGCGCGCAGCGCAAGTGATGTTCGTGCTGCGTGAATTGCGGGGAGATATCCACCTCAACCTCCTCAGCGCCTCCGGGGTGACCCCGGTCGAGGCGCACATGCTCGGCCACGACGAGACCTACACCCGGATGTTCGGCTGGTCCGAGCCGTTCGCCGACGGCGCGGACAAGAAGGATCGGTACGCCGAGGTCGAGGCGGCCACCAACCGGCGCATGACCGATATCCTCGAGTCCGCGCTGAGCTCCGAAGAGATCGGCGAACTGGCCCGCCTGACCGCCGGGGCCGTGGCCAGCGTGAAGGCCGCCCTCCCGGCATAGGGAGCGTCCCAGGGGTTTTCAATGCCACTCGCTGACGGTCAGCAATTCGCCGGCTACACGATCCTGCGCACGCTGGGAACCGGCGGCATGGGTGAGGTCTATCTCGCCGAGCATCCCCGACTGCCCAGACATGACGCGCTGAAGGTGCTTGGCACCACGGTCAGCCACGACGCGGAGTACCGCCAGCGGTTCAATCAGGAAGCCGAGATGGTGGCGATGCTGCGCCACCCCAACATCGTCACGATCTACGACCGCGGCGAGTGCGATGGTCAGCTCTGGATCTCGATGGAGTTCGTCGACGGTACCGACGCCTACCGCCTGATGACCGAGAAGTACCGAGGCGGAGTCCCTGCAGAACAAGTGGTGCGCATCGTGACTGCGGTCGCCGAGGCGCTGGACTTCGCCCACAGCCGTGACGTGCTGC
>DAIPYT010000263.1:0-3430 GCA_036782595.1 Mycobacterium sp.
GTTGTGGTTGAGCATCCGGGCTTCTTCTTGAGCCAGGACGACGACCCTGCGGGCACGGTCGGTGAATCTCTCGAACATCGCCTGTTACCTGCTTCCGTCACCTAGTGCCGCGGTAGTTACCGCGCACCTGAAATCCCACTCTAGTGGGCGGCGCTGGGAGGTGCTCTCCCCTGCTGGCCGACCGTCTATTCGTGGCGGACACAGATTGCAACGCCGGAGGGCTGCGATTCGTTTCCCGGGTCCGCAATCAGGCACTTCGCGGGGAGCGAAACAGCCGGTGACCATACCGTGACGGCTCAGGTCGCGGCGTGGAAAGCCTCGATCACCTCGGCCGGAATACGGCCGCGGGTAGACACCTTGTGCCCGTTACGGCGGGCCCAGTCGCGGATGGCAGCGCTCTGCTCGCGATCGATCGAGCCGCGACCGGCCCGACTCGGTGCGCCGGTGCGCCCGCGGCGCCGACCACCGACCCGACGGCCGGCGTCGGTCCACTGCTTGAATTCCTCGCGGAGTTTCTTCGCATTTTTCGCAGAGAGGTCGATCTCATAACTCACCCCGTCGATGGAGAATTCGACTGTCTCATCGGCGGGACCCTCCCCGTCGAAATCGTCAACGAGGGTGACGGTTACTTTTTTAGCCATGATTCGATAGATCCTTCTGTGCACAGTCGGCGGCGGTGTTCACACCCGGACAACAATGTGCCATAACCATACTGGAAACAACAAGAAATGTATTGTCAGCGCAGTTCACTGCCGGTGTCGAACAATGGGGAACAAAACGGTTTCCCGAATTGATAACCCAGTCAGCGCCATCAGCAACCTGTCGATTCCCATTCCGGTTCCAGTAGTCGGCGGCATCGCATACTCCATTGCGGCGAGGAAATCCTCGTCGAGTGCCATCGCTTCGTCATCGCCGGCGGCCGCCGCACGGGCCTGTGCCTCAAACCTTTCCCGTTGCACAACCGGGTCGACCAACTCGGAGTAGCCGGTGGCCAGTTCGAATCCGCGCACGTAGAGGTCCCACTTCTCGGTGACACCGGGCACGCTTCGGTGCTCACGTGTCAGTGGCGTCGTCTCCACCGGGAAATCCTTGACAAAAGCGGGAGCCCACAATGTGTCGCCGACGGTGTGTTCCCAGAGTTCTTCGACGAGTTTTCCGTGCCCGTATCCGCGGTCCCGGGGAATCTCCATACCCAACCGGTCCGCAATTGCCCAGAGCGATTCCGCGGAAGTCTCCGGCGTGATCTCATCACCGAGGGCCTCAGACAAAGAGGGATACATTTGGACCGAAAGCCATTCTCCGTCGAGGTCATACTTTGAGCCGTCCGGTAATGAGACCTCTCTGGTGCCCAGTGCCTCGTCTGCGACCTCCTGAACCAGTTCCCGGATCATGGTCGCCGAGTCGTCATAGGTTCCCCACGCCTGATAGGTCTCGAGCATCGCGAATTCGGGCGAGTGGGTGGAATCGGCACCTTCGTTGCGGAAATTCCTGTTGAGTTCGAAGACTTTTTCCAGACCGCCGACGACGCACCGCTTGAGGAACAACTCCGGTGCGATCCGCAGGTACAGGTCGGCATCCAAGGCATTCGAATGGGTCATGAACGGCCGTGCGGCAGCGCCCCCGGCGAGGGTTTGCAGCATCGGGGTTTCCACCTCGAGGAATCCACGGCGCTCGAGGCCATTGCGGACCGCCCGGACGACGGCGATGCGCTGACGGGCCACGGCGCGCGCCTGCGGGCGGACGATGAGGTCGACGTAGCGCTGCCGGACGCGGGTCTCCTCGCTCATCTCCTTGTGCGCCACCGGCAGCGGCCGCAGCGCCTTGGCGGCCATCTGCCAGGAGTCGGCCTGCACCGACAGTTCGCCCCGCCGTGAGCTGATCACTTCGCCGTGCACGAAGACGATGTCGCCGAGGTCGACGTCGGCCTTCCAGGAGTCCAGCGCCTCCTGCCCGACGCCCGCAAGGCTGATCATCGCCTGCAGTTGGGTGCCGTCGCCCTCCTGAAGGGTGGCAAAACACAGCTTGCCGGAATTGCGGGAGAACACCACCCGCCCGGTCACCCCGACGACGTCGCCGGTGGAGGTATCTGCGAGTAGATCCGGGTGGGCGGCGCGGACCTCAGCCAGCGAGTGGGTACGCGGCACCGCCACCGGATAGGCCTGTCGGCCTTCGTCGAGCAGGCGCTGTCGCTTGCCCTGCCGGATCTTGAACTGCTCGGGGAGATCCTCTGCAGGGTCCAGGTCCTTGCCGGTATCCGGTGCCTCAGCGTCGCTCACGGCGTGCCAGCTTAAAGGTGGCCGGTGAAAATCGAAGAACCGGAAAGCGGATCAGCGGGCTTGCTTCAGGCGCCCGTTGTCCAGATTGCGTTCATAGACCATCCGCAGCCCGTCGAGGGTGAGGTGCTTGTCGTGGTGATCGACGGAGTGCAGTTCGGGAAGGATCAGCGGCGCGCCGTGACCGGTGGCGACCACGGACACGTTGCCGCCGGCGAACCCGTCCACGTCATGTTTGATTCGGTTGACCAGACCGTCGACCAGTCCGGCGAACCCGAATACCGCGCCGGACTGCATGCATTCCACCGTGTTCTTGCCGATCACCGACCTCGGTCGGGTGAGTTCCACGCGGCGCAGGGCAGCAGACCGGGCCGCGGCGGCATCGGAGGACAACTGCACGCCGGGTGCGATCGCGCCGCCGAGGAACTCGCCCTTTGCCGAGACGACGTCGACGCAGATGGACGACCCGAAGTCGACCACGATCGCAGCGGTCTTGAACTTCGCGTAAGCGGCCAGGCAATTCACGATGCGGTCGGCGCCGACCTCTTTGGGGTTGTCGACCAACAGTGGGATGCCGGTCCGGACACCGGGTTCGATCAGCACATGCGGGATGGTGGGCCAGTACTGTCCGAGCATCACCCGGACCTCATGCAGTACCGATGGCACCGTGGACAGCCCCGTCACACCGGTCAGTCGTTCGGAGTCCTCGCCGATGAGACCCTCGATGGTCAGCGCGAGTTCGTCGGCGGTGATCTCCGATTCGGTTCGGATACGCCAATTTTGAACCACATTCGCATGGTCGCCCGACCCCGAGATCAGCCCGACCACGGTGTGGGTGTTACGGACGTCGATGGCAAGTAGCACGGCTGGTTCACCGCCCCCGGTGACAGCAGTCTGTCAGTGTCATCAGTTCCTCCACGTCATTTCATGATCGGTACCAGGTTGCGGCGCACCCGGGCCGGTGGGCAGTTCGATGCCGATGTTGTCCAGCAGGCGGGTGCTACCGAGTCGGGCGGCGACCAGCAGCCGTGCCGGCCCGACGGCGGGCGCGGACTCAAGCCAGGGGTCCCGCAATTCCAGGTAGTCGATGCTGATCGCGGGCACCTCATCGAGGACCGCGCGGGCCGCATCGACCACGGCGGCCGGACCGCCGCCCG
>DAIPYT010000264.1:0-3411 GCA_036782595.1 Mycobacterium sp.
TCGGGCCGACCCGGTTGCCTCGCCTCGGGCAAGATCGGTCCTATCGCCAAAGTAGTCAGGCGATACTTGCCACATGCGAGTGGTCCGGGTTCTGCGGCGGACACTGGCGGCGCTGTCGGCAGTACTCGTAGTGACCGGGACCGGAGTCGCCTACTGGCAGGCCCACGGCCTACTCAGCGGGATCACCGTCTCGCGCGCACTGGGTCTGGGCATGCCACGTTCCTCCGGTGGCAGCATGAACATCCTGCTGATCGGCCTGGACTCCCGCAAAGATCAAGACGGCAACGATCTGCCCGAAAGCGTCCTGGAAAACCTGCACGCCGGCGACTCGAGTTCCGGCGGCTACAACACCAACACGCTGATCCTGGTGCACGTCGGGGCCGACGATCGGGTGGTTGCCTTTTCGATCCCCCGCGATGACTACGTCTCCGTCAGCGGAATCACCGGATACGACCACATCAAGATCAAGGAGGCCTACGGGCTCACCAAGGCGCAGACCGAGCAGGAGTTGGAAGCCGAGGGCGTCACCGATTCCGGTGAGCTCGAACGTCGCGGCCGGGAGGCCGGGCGGGCGGCCACGCTGCGCGCGGTGCAGTCGCTCACCGGTCAGCCCGTCGACTATTTCGCCGAAGTGAACCTCGCCAGCTTCTACGACCTGGCCCAGACCCTGGGTGGGATCGAAGTGTGCCTCAACCATCCCGTCTATGACGAGTACTCCGGTGCCGACTTCCCCGCCGGCCGCCAGACCCTCAACGCCGCGCAGGCATTGGCGTTCGTCCGTCAGCGACACGGCCTGGAGAACGGCGACCTCGACCGTACCCACCGGCAGCAGGCTTTCCTGTTGGCGATCGCACACGAGTTGCGGCAGGCCGGGGTCTTCGGCAACCTCGACGAGTTCCGTGCTCTGGTGGCGGTGGCCCGCAAAGACGTCGTGTTGTCCGAGGGCTGGGGCGACGCCCAATTCCGACGGATGGCCGCACTGGCCGGCGGTGACGTCGAATTCCGCACCTTGCCGGTGGTGCGATACGCAAACATCGATGGACAGGACGTCAACATCATCGACCCGGCCGCGATCCGGGCCGAGATCGATGCGGCCATCTCCGGAACCGAAACGTCGAGCCCGGTCGCGCAGGCGCAGGCGCAGCCGGAGTCTGTGGTCGTGGTGGTCAACGGGAGCGACGTCTACGGGTTGGCAAGCCGCGCCGCGGACATCTTGACTAGACAGGGCTACACGGTCGAGGAGATCCGCGACCGCAACGACGGCGAGACCCCTGACACCAGCATCGGATACGGGGAAGGGGCCGACGCCGACGCCGAGTCACTGGCCGCCGCGCTCGGCATCGACGCCACACCCCGGCCCGATCCCACTGTGGAGGCGGGACGCATTCGGGTGATACTCGGACCGGGATATGAAATCCCCAGCGCCACAGATGATTCCCCGCCGGTCCCCGTCGAGGACACCGCTCCGGAAGACCCGGATCTGCCGATCCCAGATGCCGGCGGACCGGTCAGCAGCGGTGGAATCCCCTGCGTGAATTGAAACGCGCCAGGCCGAGGCGCCGTTATCGATCCCCGGTTCCAGGAGTGGCCGGAATCAGGTCGAGCAGTGCCTGGCGTGCGGAGGGCAGTCGACGTTGCCGGTCCGACTCCCGAGCGGCGACGTCTCCGGCGGCCAGCACGAGAAACCGAGCGGTTTCCCTCGGGTGCGCGCAGGAGCCGGCGAGATCGGTGGCCAAGACCGTCGTCGCCTGGAGATTGCGGCGGTTGACCTCCGCGGCGACCGCCGGCTCGGTGCGTGCATCCAGCAACAATGCCCGCACCCCCGGTAGCGCCCGGCATCCGTCGAGGAATGCGGTCACCCGCCGCCGGGCCCGCTCCGGACCGGGTGGGTCGGTATCCGTCGCGGCAACGATTTTGCTGAACACCGTGTCGTGGAATCGTCTGTGCAGCGCGACCAGAAGCGCAGCCCGGTCGGGGAAGTGAACGTAGAAGGTGCCTTTGGCGTGGCCCGCCGCCGCGGTGATACCCGCGACGGACAGGGAGTTGAGTCCCTCGTGTTCGGCCAGCGCGACCGCTGCGTCCAGAAGTTCCAGGCGGGTCGGATGGTGCTCGTCGGCTCGGCTACCCGGTCCCCGGCGGCGCGGGCGCGGGTTCGCGGTCGGCGGCGTGGTCATGCCGCGTTCGCGGTGCGCAGTCGTGACAGAAACGGCGCCGTGCGGTCCATGAACTCGTCTGCGCGCTCGATGAACGGCTGATGTCCAGCACCGCCGAAGCTGACAACCTCGGCCTCCGGCAGGGCTTTTCGGGCCCGCCGGCCGTCGATCAGCCAGGGCAGGATCGGGTCGCGGGTACCCCAGCCGAGCAGTGTGGGGCAGCGCACGCCGGCGGCCAGCGGTCGGGCATCGTGCTCGGGATCTGCGAAGCTGCGCCACACGCCGGAGTAGACCTCGACATTGGGGGCGGATCGGGAGGCGTCGTCGGCGCGCGCGATCGCCGCGGTGACTTCTGGATTGCGGTCACGCAGGTACAGCCTGGGAAGCATCCGGTAGGCCCGCGGCGCGACCACTGCCGATCCAATCAGGCGGCAGGCCAGGGTCGTGCCGAGCCAGTGCGGCGTGAACCCACCCGGCGAGATGAGCACCAACCCGGCGACAAGATCCGGCGCGTGTGCGGCCGCGCGCAGAGCGGCGAAGCCGCCCACCGAATTCCCCAGCAGCACATGACGGCCACCCAGTCCTTCGAGGACGTCGATGAGCCGGTCACCGAAGGCGATAGCGGTCTCCGGCGCGCATCGCGGGCTCTTGCCGTGTCCGGGCCAGTCCAGAGATGTCACTCGCCAACCCGAGTCCGCGAGGCGCGGAGCGATCCCGGCGAAGTCGCGGTGGTCTCCGCCATTGGCGTGGAGCAGGACCAACGACGGACCGGCACCGGCCGTCTGAGTGTGGATGCGCTGTGTCACCGCAATCAGATTACATGACCGCTTGGTCAGCTACTAGCTTTCGTCAACTGACTTCGTGTTGCTTCGCGGCGCCGAATGCGACGATCGTCTGGACCAGTTGGATGAGTTCGCCGCGTCGGCGGATCCGGCCTCCCCGGGTGATGATCCACAGTCCAGAGCCGTAGAAGAAGGGGACGCGCAGAAGCTTCAGCGTGTCGACCGGGGTTTGGAAGACGGCTCTCGCCAGTGCGGCTTGTCCTTCGCCGGCGTGGAAAATCGCGGCCTGAAGCGGCTTACCGTCAGTCCGGCGCACCGCAATCGTCGATGGTGTCTTGTCGATCTCGATCGTCCCGGTCGTGAGCGTGCCCGCAACGCCGATCGGTATGACGTCATCCAACAGCGGCACAGTGAGCCGAATGCGCCCTGTGCGCATCTCGCAAACCGCCCTTCCGACATGTGGTGGCATGCCGACG
>DAIPYT010000265.1:0-3327 GCA_036782595.1 Mycobacterium sp.
GCAGGATGATCGAGGAGTCCAGGCCGACGACGTCGTCGCGGCCGGTGACCATCGCCTGCCACCACTGCCGCTTGATGTTCTCCTTGAGTTCCACGCCCAGCGGGCCGTAGTCCCAGGCCGACTTGGTGCCGCCGTAGATCTCGCCGGACTGATACACCAGGCCGCGGCGCTTGGCCAGATTGACGATGGAATCGATGACTGACGCCACGGCGGATTGCACTCCTGTCTTAGCCAAGAAAGAACCGCCTCAGCCTAGGCGACCCCTAGTTCAGGCCTTTAGGACACCTTTGACACGGCCGGCACGGCCGTGGAATCGTAACTGGAAATGGTTTCCAATAGTGATCCGCGCTCGACTGGTGCCGGCGTGCGCGCGACGCGGCAACGCGGCGCGATCGTCGCACTTCTGGACACCGTCGATGAGTTCCGGTCGGCTCAGGAATTGCATGACGAACTCCGCCGGCGCGGCGAGAACATCGGCCTGACGACGGTGTATCGCACCCTGCAGTCGCTGGCCGCGACGGACCTGGTCGACATGGTCCGGACCGACACCGGCGAGTCGGTCTACCGGCGCTGCGCCGGCCCGCACCATCACCACCATCTGGTCTGCCGCGGATGCGGGTCCGCGGTGGAGGTCAGCGGTCGCGAGGTGGAGGCGTGGGCCACAGAAGTGGCTGCCGCACATGGATTCTCGGAAGTGAGTCACACCATCGAGCTGTTCGGAACGTGCGCGGAGTGCCGAAGCCAGGCAATCAGGTGAGGTTGCGCCGAACCTGGGCGCCGGCTGCCAGCACCATCAGCACCAGCGTCTGCAGCGCGCCCTCATCGAGCCCGCCGGCCGGGAAGTTGTAGCGGAGCATCACATCGGCGTTTCCGCCGGACTGCTCGGCCATCGTGACGGTGCCCAGCATCGTGCGACACGCCTGGTCGGCCACTCGGGAGCGCAATTCGTCGGTGCACGGCAGATCCCAGGCCAGTACCTGGGTCAGCGAGATCATCTCCAGTCCCTCGGCGACCTCCAGGGTGCGCAACGACGCGACGGTGCCGTCGTGGCGAACGGTGACGGCGCCGTCGTCCTCGACCTGGACCGGCAGGACCGCTGCCAGCACGTCGGCGATCGGCATCAGGCGCTACCGAAGCGGCGGTTGCGATTGACGTACTCCTGGCAGGCCGCCCACAGATCACGCCTGTCGTAATCGGGCCAGAGTTTGTCCTGGAAGACGTACTCGGCGTAAGCGGCCTGCCAGAGCATGAAGTTGCTCGCACGCTGCTCACCCGAGGTGCGGATGAAAAGGTCGACATCGGGGATATCCGGCCGGTGCAAGTGCTCGCTGATGGTGTGTTCGCCGACCCGTTCCGGGTCGATCCGGCCGGCGGCGACCTCCCGGGCGATATCGCGCGCGGCCTCGGCGATCTCGGCACGGCCGCCATAGTTGACGCAATAGTTCACCGTGATGACGTCGTTGCCGACCGTCATCTGCTCGGCGATGTCGAACTCCTTGATCACACTGCGCCACATCCGGGCGCGTGAGCCCACCCAACGCATGTTCACGCCCATGATGTCGAGGTTCTCCCGGCGCCGGCGTACCACCTCACGGTTGAAGCCCATCAGGAATCGGACTTCCTCGGCGCTGCGCCGCCAGTTCTCCGTGGAGAAGGCATAGACGCTGAGATGTTTGATGCCGATTTCGATTGCGCCGCAGGTGATGTCGATCAGAACCGCCTCACCCATCTTGTGTCCCTCGGTCCGGCTCAGCCCGCGCTGGGTGGCCCAGCGACCGTTGCCGTCCATGACGATCGCCACGTGTTGGGGCAGTTGACCGGCCGGGATGGCCGGCGGCACGGCTTTGGAGGGATGCTGCGGTGGCCGGCGCGGACCGCCGTTCGGCGGGGCCGGCAACTCGGGGAACACCACCGGCCAGTTGGAGGTGTCCGGGAAAATCGGGTAGTCGTCAGGCGCCGGGGGAAGCTGCGGATACGCCTCCCTGCGCCTGCGCTCAGCCCCCCGCCAGGAGCTGGCCACCCGGTCCATCGCCATGGGGGACATCCTGCCTGAAGGGGTCGGTTGGTTGAGAGTAGACCCGCTCGACAAGCGGCAAGGTCCGTAGCTGGCGTTCCAGGTGCCATTGCAGATGCGCGGCCACCAGTCCACTGGCCTGCCCGCGGTGAGCCGACGATGAGGACTCCGCGGCCGGCCAGTCACCCTCGTAGAGCGCCGCCATCAGGTCCAGGACAGCCTGCGGCGGGGTGGCCGACCCCGACGGTCGGCAGTGCATGCACACGCTCCCCCCGGCGGCGATGTGGAAGGCGCGGTGCGGTCCCGGTGCGGCGCAGCGCGCGCATTCGGTGAGCGAGGGCGCCCAGCCGGCGATACCCATGGCACGCAGCAGATAGGCGTCGAGTACCAGCTCACGGGAACGGATACCGTCGGCGACCGCCCGCAGCGCCCCGACGGTCAGCCGATGCAGCGCCGGTACCGGAGCGTGCTCTTCCCCGGCGAGCCGCTCGGCGGTCTCAAGAACCGCGCAGGCGCTGGTGTAGCGGCCGTAGTCGCAGACGATGTCGGTGGCGAAGGCATCGATCGACACCACCTGGGTGACGATGTCCAAGTTGCGGCCGGGGTGGAGTTGGACGTCGATATGGGCGAACGGCTCCAGCCGGGAGCCGAACTTACTGCGGGTGCGGCGAACCCCCTTGGCGACCGCGCGGACCAATCCGTGGTCGCGAGTCAGCAGGGTGACGATCCGGTCGGCCTCGCCGAGCTTGTGCTGGCGCAGCACAACCGCTCGGTCCCGATATAGCCGCATTGAGCCAGTCTGTCACCGCACGCGGACAACAGCGGCGACTGACACCGGCTCAGTCCACTCAAAAACCGAGCCGACCGAGAAGCTTGGGGTCCTGCTGCCAGTTCTTGGCCACCTTGACCCGCAGGTCCAGATACACCCTGGTGCCGAGCAGCTTCTCGATCTGCCGCCGTGCGGTAGTGCCGACTTCTTTGAGCCGGGCCCCACGGTGGCCGATGACGATGCCCTTCTGGCTGTCCCGCTCGACGTAGATCAGGGCGTGCACGTCGATCAGCTCCCCCTGCTCCTCGGTCCGGCCCTCGCGTGCGGAGACCTCGTCGATGACCACCGCCAAGGAGTGCGGAAGTTCCTCCCGGACGCCCTCCAGCGCGGCCTCCCGGATGAGCTCGGCCATCAGAACCTCTTCAGGTTCGTCGGTGAGTTCCCCGTCGGGGTAGAACGCCGGCCCCTCCTCCAGTTGGTCGGCCAGCACGCCGATGAGGACATCCACCTGTTCGCCGGTGGTCGCCGATACCGGGACGATGGC
>DAIPYT010000266.1:0-3289 GCA_036782595.1 Mycobacterium sp.
GCCTCGAGCAGCTTGAGGTCAATATCTATCGCGGCGCCGTGTTCAACCCCGAAGACGGTTATCTGGCAAGGACATTCGGCGGGCATATCGCCGGCCAGGCGCTGGTGTCGGCGGTGCGGACCGTCGATCCGAAATACCATCTGCATTCGTTGCACGGCTACTTCCTGCGCCCGGGCGATGCGACCAAGCCGGCGGTCTATCTTGTGGACAGGCCCCGTGACGGCTCGTCGTTCTGCACCCGGCGAGTCAACGCGGTCCAGAACGGCGAGGTCATCTTCGCGGCCGGTGCTTCGTTCCAGACCCGGCAGAGCGGCATCGAGCACCAGGACACCATGCCCGTCACGCCGCCGCCGGAGGACCTGCCCGAGTTCAATTCGCAGGGCGGGCTGGCGCAATTCGCCGAGTGGGATATTCGCCGGGTACCCCGCGATCGGTTGAATGCTCTGCCGGGGCGGGTCTCGCCGCAGCAGGTGTGGTTCAAGCACCGCGATCCGCTTCCCGACGATCCGCTGCTGCATCTGTGCGCGCTGGCCTACATGAGCGACATGACGCTGTTGGCCTCGGCGCATGCCAGCCACGAGGCGGAACGCCAGCACATCGCGGTGGCTTCGCTGGACCATGCGATGTGGTTCATGCGCCCGTTCCGCGCCGACGAATGGCTGCTCTACGACCAGTCCTCGCCGTCGGCGTGCGGAGGCCGGGCGCTGACCCAGGGCCAGATCTTCAACCAGCACGGCCAGCTGGTCGCGGCCGTCATGCAGGAGGGCCTGACGCGGTACAAGCGGGGGTACACCCCGGGGTCCGGAGCGTGACCGGGCCGGCCATCGGGGTGCTCGCGCTGCAGGGCGACACCCGTGAACACCTTGTCGCTCTGCGGGAGGCCGGGGCGCACACGTCCACTGTGCGCCGCCGAGTCGAACTCGACGCGGTGGACGCGTTGGTGATTCCGGGCGGGGAATCCACGACGATGAGTCTGCTGCTGCGCGAGTTCGGGATGCTAGACCCGCTCAAGGAGAGGCTCGCCGCCGGTCTGCCCGCCTACGGCTCGTGCGCCGGGATGATCCTGCTGGCCACCGAGATCCTCGACGCCGGTGAACCGGGCCGGCAGGCCACACCCCTGGGCGGTATCGATATGACGGTGCGGCGCAACGCCTTCGGGCGCCAGGTCGACTCCTTCGAAGGCGACGTCGAGTTCCGCGGACTCGACGGCCCGGCGCACGCCGTATTCATCCGCGCGCCCTGGGTCGAACGGGTCGGGCCGCAGGTCGAGGTGCTCGCCCGGGCCGGTGAGCACATCGTCGCGGTCCGGCAGGGACAGGTGCTCGCCACCGCGTTCCACCCGGAGATCACCGGCGATCGCCGGGTGCACAAGCTGTTCGTCGACATCGTTGCTGGCCGGGCCTAACCGTCACAGTAGAATCAGCGGCGCACGAATCGGCACGGACAGGCGAGGGGCTAATGAGCGGCCATTCCAAATGGGCTACGACCAAGCACAAGAAGGCCGTCGTCGACGCCAAGCGCGGCAAGATGTTCGCCAAGCTGATCAAGAACATCGAGGTCGCGGCGCGCACCGGCGGCGGTGACCCGAACGGCAACCCAACTCTGTGGGACGCCATCGCGAAGGCCAAGAAGACCTCGGTGCCCAACGACAACATCGAGCGTGCCCGCAAGCGCGGCGCCGGTGAGGAAGCCGGCGGCGCCGACTGGCAGAACATCACCTACGAGGGTTATGGGCCCAACGGGGTGGCCGTGCTCATCGAGTGCCTGACCGACAACCGCAACCGCGCAGCCGGCGAGGTCCGCGTCGCGATGACCCGCAACGGCGGCAACATGGCCGACCCGGGATCGGTGGCCTATTTGTTTTCCCGCAAGGGCGTGATCACGCTCGAGAAGAACGGCCTGAGCGAGGACGACGTCCTGCTGGCCGTCCTGGAGGCCGGCGCCGAGGAGGTCAATGACCTCGACGACAGCTGGGAGGTCATCTGCGAGCCGACCGACCTGCCGGCGGTGCGCACCGCACTGAAGGACGCGGGCATCGAGTACGACTCCGCCGATGCCACCTTCCAGCCTTCGATGTCGGTTGAGGTCGACCTCGAGACCGCCCGCAAGGTGCTCAAACTGGTCGACGCGCTGGAGGACAGCGACGACGTGCAGGACGTCTACACCAACATCGACATCCCTGATGATGTGGCGGCGCTGCTCGACGAGGAGTAGGGCAATGCGCCGACTTCGTTAAGTCCCTTAACCCGGGACGATTGTGATGACGGTCGCGTTCGAGCTGTACGCGTTCGTTGCATAAATTTTGCTGCCGTCCGGGCCGACCGCTAGGCCCAGGTTGGTGTCGGACCCACCGAGCGGAACAGTGCTGATGACGGTGTTGGTTGAGGTGTCGATGACCGAGACTGTGGCGCTCGCGGCGTTCGTGACATAGGTGAGGCTGCCGTCCGGGCTGACTGCCACCGCGTAGGGGCTTCCGCCGACCGCCACAGTAGCGACAACGGTGTTGGACGCGGTGTCGATCACCGACACGGTGTTGGCGCCATTATTTGGAACATAGATGCGGCTGCCGTCGGGAGTCACCGCCAGCAGGTTCGGACCGATTCCGACCGGCACTGAGGTGACGACGCCGCCTGTACCAGTGTCGATCACTGACACGGTATTGGATTGGCTGTTTGCGGTGTAGATCAGTGACCCGTCTGGGCTTAGTGCAATGCCGATAGGGCTGGACCCGCCGACAGGGATGCTGCCGACTACGGAGTTAGTAGTGGTATCCACGACGGCCACGCTGTTGTTGCCGCTGGTCGTCACGTAGACCCGCTCTCCGTCGGGGCCGACCGCGACCCCCTGCGGCCCCGTCCCGATCGGGATGGCTGTGACGACGCTGTTTGTCGCGGTGTCAATGATTGTCAGGTAGTCGGTCCAGATGTTCGGCGCGTAGATTCGCCCGCCATCAGGGCTGACCGTCCACATGGTCGAGGCTGTCAAAGAGGAGTGTGTGGCCGCACTGTTCAGCGCGGAGGTGCCGGCGTGAAATGCGGGCATGTCGCTACCCCGGACCGTCGTACCCGGCCGTTACGCTATCGAACAACTGTTCGTAGTCGTGAAAGGCGGGCGCGTTGCGGGTGATGGGTGTCGACCCCGGGTTGACCCGCTGCGGCCTGTCGATGATCGAAAGCCGCAGCGGTCGTCAGGTGATCGCCCTGGATGTCGACGTGGTGCGCACCCCTGCCGATGAGCCGCTGCACCTGCGGCTGCTGACCATCAGCGAGACCGTCGAGCACTGGATGGA
>DAIPYT010000267.1:0-3284 GCA_036782595.1 Mycobacterium sp.
CGCACCACCATCTTCGATCTGCACGGCGGATCGTCGGGAACGACCCGGCTGCGCCAGCGGATCAGCGATGCCGTCTCAGCGTTCGCCGGGTCAGGAGTCCGGACCACCGTCGCCTTCGTCGGCCCCCTGTCGGTGGTGGACCCGGCGCTGGCCGATCACGCCGAAGCCGTTGTCCGCGAAGCGGTCAGCAATGCGGTGCGGCACGCCCACGCCGCGACGCTGACCGTCACCGTCCGGGTGGAGGACGAACTCAGTCTCGAGGTGGTCGACGACGGCTGCGGAATGCCGGCCGATGTGACCCCGAGCGGCTTGAGCAACCTGAGGGCACGCGCCCACGACGTCGGCGGTGAGCTGATCGTGGACTCCGCGCCCGGCGGCGGCACAATCGTGCGCTGGGTCGCGCCGCTACCCTAGTTGCGCGCCTAGCTGCGCCGCGCGACTATGACCGGCATCCGGGCCGCGTGCACCACACTTGTGCTCACCGATCCCAGCAGCATCCCGGCGAAGCCGCCGCGCCCGTGGCTTCCGACCACCAGCAACTGAGCCGACTCCGCCTGCTCGATCAGTTGGTGGGCCGGCTTGTCGGCGACCACGAGCCGACGGACCAGAACATCGGTGTAACGCTCCTGCCACCCCGCCAGCCGTTCGCTGAGCGTCTCCTCCCCCAATGCCTGCATGGTCGACCAGTCGGCGCCGGGGAACTCGAACACCCCGCTGTCACTCCAGGCGTGCACCGCGACCAGGTCCACACCACGGAATGACGCCTGCTCGAAGGCGATCGCCAGGGCATGCTCGGAGGCCGGTGAGCCGTCCACACCCACCACGACAGGCGCTTTGGACGGATGGGGCATCAGCGGATCCTCGTCATGGATGATCGCGACCGGGCAGCGGGCGTGGTGCGCCAGACCGGTGCTGATCGAGCCGAGCAGGCCGCGCGCCAGCGCCCCCCGGCCACGGCAGCCCACGACGATCATCTGCGCACCGGTGGAGAGGTCGGCCAGCGCCGGCACCGCAGACCCGACGACCATCTCGGTGCTGACCTCGACGTGGGCGTCCCCGACAGCGTCCCGGACCGTCGTTTGGGCGTCCTCGAGAAGCGTGCGACCCTGCTCCTCCTGCCACTGCAGATAGCCGGGTGGCATCGGCACCTCGGGGAAGGCCATCACCGCTGGGGGGGCCAGGACGTGCACCAGTTTCAGGGCCTCACCACGCCGGGCGGCGTCGCGCGCCGCCCAGTCGACGGCGACCTTCGACGCCGGCGAGCCGTCGACGCCGACGATGATCGGCAGTCCGCTTGACGCAGTAGACATTTCACTGTCCTTCCTGTTGCCCATGACCCTAACCCGACCAGATGCCCGAGATCAGGGGCATTGGTCCCCTAACCCGTCGGCCGGAAGGCCCTGGCTTATGGTCAATGCCATGGTGGCCGATCAGGGGCGTGAACAGGGCGGACAAGCCGATGTGGGCCAGCGGGTCAGGATCGACCCGCGCTACCACGATGCCGTGCTGTTCGATCTGGACGGCGTGGTCACCGACACCGCTGCGATCCACCAGGCGGCATGGGCGGAGCTCTTCGACAGGTACAGCTTCACCCCCCACGACTACCGGCATTACATCGACGGTAAGCCCCGCTACGAGGGGGTGCGCGACTTCCTGGCCTCCCGGGGTGTCGAACTGCCATGGGGTGCGGAATCGGATTCCCCATCCGAGGAGACCGTCTGCGGCCTGGGCAACCGCAAGCAGGAACTGTTCGCCGCGAAGATCGCAGCGGGTGTGCCGGTGTTCGAATCCACCGTCGCACTGGTGAAGCTGCTCCGGGATGCCGGGGTGCGGGTGGGAATCTTCTCCGCCAGCCGCAATTGCGCCGCCGTGCTGGAATCCGCCGGGCTTTCCGGGCTTTTCGACGTTCGGGTGGACGGAGTCATCGCCGCCGAACTCGGCCTGCCGGGCAAGCCCGACCCGGCGGTCCTGCTGGAGGCGGTCCGGCAACTCGGCGTCCGGCCCGGCCGTGCCGTCGTCGTTGAGGATTCCGAGGCCGGGGTGACGGCCGCCCGCGCCGGTGGTTTCGGCTTGGTGATCGGTGTGGACCGGACCGCCCAGAGCCGCGATCAGCTGCGCGCGTACGGGGCCGACGTGGTGGTCGGCGATCTCGCCGAGGTGCGGGTGCGCGGGATCGGCCGCCGGATGACCAGCCTTCCCGACGCGCTGGCCTCCTTCAGCCAACTGGCCGGGGTGGGGTCCGCGCGGCGACCGGCGATTTTCTTCGACTTCGACGGCACGCTGTCTGCGATCGTCGACGAGCCGGGTGCGGCGACATTGGTGCCCGGCGCCGACAAGGCGCTGCGGTCATTGGCCGCGCTGTACCCGGTTGCGGTGCTGTCCGGCCGGGGCCTGGAGGACATTCGGGAGCGGGTGGGCATTCCGGGACTCTGGTACGCCGGCAGTCACGGGTTCGAGATGGTCGGTCCGGATGGGACCTATCACGGCAATGACGCTGCCGCCGAGGCGGTTCCGGTGCTGGAACGCGCGGCCGCAGAGCTCAGCGCGGAGTTGGCGTCCATCCCCGGGGTGGTGGTGGAACACAAGCGGTATGCGGTGGCCGTGCACTACCGCAATGCCGCACCGGAGGCGGCAGCCGAGGTGACCGCGGCGGTCCACACGATAGGAAACCGCAGCGGACTGAAGGTGACATCCGGGCGCAAAGTGGTCGAACTCCGGCCGGCTATCGAGTGGGACAAGGGCAAGACGCTGCAGTGGATCGTCGAGAAGGTGGCCGGGCAGGAGCCACTGTTACCGATCTTCGTCGGCGACGACCTGACCGACGAGGACGGTTTCGACGCCGTCCTGCACGACGGTGTGGGAATCGTGGTGCGCCACGACGAGGACGGTGATCGGGCCACCAGTGCGCGTTTCAGCCTCGACAGTCCGGACAAGGTCCGGCAGTTCATCGATCGATTGGTCGAGCAGTCCGATGTCGACCGCCAAATGATGTCCACCCCATGGTCTTTCACCTTCGGCGGATACATCCCCGAGCAGGAGCGGCTGCGCGAGGCGTTGTGCGCGGTGGGCAACGGGTACCGCGCGACCCGAGGCTGCGCCCCGGAATCCGATGCCTCACCGCTGCACTACCCGGGCACCTACGCGGCCGGGTTGTACAACCGGCTCACCGACGAGGTGTCCGGCGTCGAGATCGAGAACGAGAGTCTGGTCAACCTGCCGAACTGGCTGTCGTTCAAATTCCGCATCGACGGCGGGGACTGGTTCGACGTCGATACCGCGGAGGT
>DAIPYT010000268.1:0-3281 GCA_036782595.1 Mycobacterium sp.
GGCTTACGCCGGTCCACCGAACCGGGATTCGCGGCACGGAGGGTGGGCGTCACCCGCCCATTATCGCTGACTGCCGCCGAAAGTGGCCGCTTAATAACGAACACGGCGTAGTCTAAAATAAGCGAGGCCGTATCCGATTGCAGGGAGTCAACGAATTGAGCCGCGAGGCTGCCCGAGATCTCAGGGGCGAACACGCCGCCAATACTCCGTATCTGGCCGATTCCGTGACCGGGACCCCCGCTAGCCCGGCGCAGTGGTGGTGGCTCGGTGAGACGATCCCGGAACCGGGTGCGCCGGCTCTTCTCACCGCTGACGGACGAGTGGTGTCACGGCGCAAACTCGCGGACCTTGTTCAGGGTGTACGAAACCATCTGATCGGCGAGCGCGTCGGCCGCAATGACCGGGTGGCGCTGGTCATGGGTCCCGGACCGGGAATGGCGATCAGCATGCTGGGCGCGATGGCGGCCGCCGCTGCGGCGCCTCTGGTTCCCACCAGTCCCTTCGCCAGCTTTGTCGACGACCTTACGAGACTCCACGTAAACAGGGTTCTGGTGGACGACCAACCACCCCCCGCGCTGCTGGACGCTGCGTCTCGCCTGGGAGTGCCCGTACTGACGCTCGATCCATTTGCGCCCCGGTCGCGTGTGCCGCGCCCCAGTGCCGGGCCGGCGCCTGGGCAGGCCGATCTAGCGCTGCTGCTGCAGACGTCCGGGACCACCTCCCGACCCAGGGTGGTCCCGCTCAGCCATGGCAACTTGCGTGCCTCGGCACGCAACATCGCTCGCACCTTGGGACTGGGTGCGCACGACCGCGGTCTTTCGGCCATGCCGCTGTTCCACATCCACGGATTGGTGGGATCGCTGCTGACTCCGCTGGCGGCTGGTAACAGCGTCATCGTCTGCGACGGCGCCGATCCCGATCGACTCGTCCGGTTGCTCGAGGATCTGGAGCCGACCTGGCTGACAGCGGTTCCCACGCTGTTGCAGGGTCTACTGGCCGCCTCGGAACGGCGGGGTCCGCTCAGACACCGGCTTCGGCTGCTGCGATCGAGTTCGTCCTCGATGCCGCCGGCTCTGTTAGAGCGACTCGAAGCCCACTTCGGGGTACCGGTCATTGAGGCGTATGGCATGACGGAGGCCGCGAGCCAGGTTTGCAGCAACTCACTCCCGGGACGGGGACCGGACCGCAAACCCGGCAGTGTCGGGCGGCCCGCCGGGCCGGACGTCGCCGTCCTCGGTGCCGACCTCACCCCCGTGCCCGACGGCGACATCGGCGAGGTGGCCATCCGGGGTGTGAATGTCACCGTGGGTTACGAAGCCGCCGACCACGACGGCTGGAGCAACAATCACCTCGGTCAACGGTGGTTTCGCACCGGCGACGAGGGATACTTCGACACCGAGGGCCGTCTGATTCTCACCGGCCGGCTGCGGGAGATGATCAACCGTGGCGGCGAGAGGGTGTCCCCCCGCCGGGTGGATGAGGCACTGCTGCACCATCCCGCCGTGGAGCAGGCGGTGGCGTTCGCGATACCGCACCCCACCCTTGGCGAGGATCTCGCAACCGCTGTCGTTCTTCGACCGGGCCAGTCCGTCGGCGAGTCGGAATTGCGCCGACACGCATTCACGCGACTCGCCCCCCACGAGGTGCCGTCCCGCGTCGTCGTCGTCGCCGATCTGCCTCGCGACGCCGGCGGCAAGCCGAAGCGCGCCGGCCTCGCCGAGCTGCTCGCCGAGGTCCTGGCTGCGCCGGGTGAGCCTCCACTGGGCCCGCTGGAGGAGTTGGTCGCCGCGACATTTGCCGACCAACTGGACCCCGTGGTGCCCGGTCGGGATGCGAACTTCTTCCTCCTCGGCGGCGACTCGCTGTCCGGAACCCGAGTCGTCAGCCGGCTGGCGCAGGCTTTATCGCTCGATCTGAACCCCTCGATCCTGTTCGACTGTCCGACCGTGCGATGCCTGGCAGCCCTGCTTGAGCAGGAGTTGCGCGATCAGCGCCGCTTCCCGGACACGCGGTCGACCGCCTCGATAGAGCCAGCCGAGCCCGTCGATGGTGACGACTGGCCGGACGGCTGCCAGGTCTTCCCGGCTTCGTACGCCCAGTCGCGGCTGTGGTTTCTCCATCAACTCAATCCGGCGCTGACGGCGTATCACCTGCCGGCGGTGTGGCGGCTCCGCGGACCGCTCGACATCGTTGCGCTGGACGAGGCGTTGACGGCGCTGAGTGCGCGGCATCCCACCCTGCGCAGCTCGTTCGGACTTCGCGATGGCGAGGTGCTGAAGATCGTGCATCCGCCGGCACCCGTCACTGTGCTCGCCGAAGAGTTGAACAGGCGCGATCCGCAGACCGTGGTCGACACCTGGCTGCACCAGGAGAGTGCCACGCCCTTCGATCTCCGGTCGGGGTGCTTGTTGCGGGCCCGGCGGCTTGCGGTGTCCCGCGACGAGCATCTGGTGCTGCTCAATCACCACCACATCGCCTCCGACGGCTGGTCGCGCGCCATTCTCAGCAGTGATCTCGTCGAGCTCTACAACGCAGCGATCGACGGCCGAGACCCCCGACTACTTCCACTATCTGTTCACTATCAGGACTACGGACAGTGGCAGCGCCGCCGGCTGACCGTCGAGCGCTTTGACGAGTTGCGGGACTACTGGGTCTCCCAGCTACAAAGCCTTGAGCCGCTTCAACTCCCCACCGACCATCCCCGTCCAGTCGAGCCCAGTCACCGGGGTGCCAGCGTCGCCCTCGGGGTGGAACCTACCCTGCTGGAAGCTTTCGAAGCCATCTGCCGAGAGCAGGGCGCCACCCTGCAGATGGGCTTGCTCACAGTGGTGTCGCTCTTGCTGCATAGGCACAGCCGCCAGGACGACTTCGCCGTAGGCATCCCGGTCTGGGGCCGCAACCATCCAGATCTCGAGCGCGTCATGGGGTGTTTCGTCAATACCCTGCCGATCCGGATCCACATCGATCCTCAGGAGTCGTTCGGTCAACTACTGGCCCGGGTTCGCGATTCCTCGATCGCGGCCTACCGGCATCAGGAATTCCCGTTCGAGAAGATGGTCGAGTCGATTTCTCCCGAACGGGACACCAGTCGTAATCCATTTGTGCAGTGCATGTTTCAGTTGATTGAGTGGCCGGCTCCCACATTGGCGGGCCTGTCGGGCCTGCAGTCGGAGAATCTGGTCGAACGCGCGGAGTCCGCACGCCTCGATCTGGAGTTCTTCCTGCGCCGCAGTGATCACGGTGGAATCACGGGCGAATTGCTCTACGCCACTGATCTATTC
>DAIPYT010000269.1:0-3277 GCA_036782595.1 Mycobacterium sp.
CCTCGAGTTGAGCGTCGGTGAGCGGGATGCGAATGGCGTCGCGGAAATCCTTGAGGTCTTGCAGCGCAAGCTTTTTCATCTGGTGAGTGGCGTTGCGGCCCTGGAAGTGGGCGCCCAGCGTGTAGCCCTTGATCGTCTTGGCCAGGATCACCGTGGGCTGGCCCTTGTGTTCCATCGCGGCGCGGTAGGCGGCGTAGACCTTGCGGTAGTCGTGGCCGCCCCGCTTGAGGTTCCAGATGTCGTCGTCGCTGATGTTTCCGACCAGGGCCTTGGTGCGCGGGTCGCGACCGAAGAAGTGCTCCCGAACGTAGGCGCCGTTATTGGCACGGTAGGTCTGGTAGTCGCCGTCCGGCGTGGTGTTCATCAGGTTCACCAGTGCGCCACCGGAGTCGGCGTGCAGCAGGGCGTCCCACTCGCGGCCCCAGACCACCTTGATGACGTTCCAGCCGGCCCCCCGGAAGAAGGACTCCAGCTCCTGGATGATCTTGCCGTTGCCGCGCACCGGGCCGTCGAGACGCTGCAGGTTGCAGTTGACCACGAAGGTCAGGTTGTCCAAGCCCTCCAATGCGGCCATGTGCGCCAGGCCCCGGCTCTCCGGCTCATCCATCTCGCCGTCGCCGAGGAACGCCCACACATGCTGATCGGAGGTGTCCTTGATACCGCGATCATCCAGGTAGTGGTTGAAGCGCGCCTGGTAGATCGCGTTCATCGGACCGAGCCCCATCGACACGGTGGGGAACTCCCAGAAGTCGGGCATCAGCCGTGGATGGGGGTAGGACGGCAGACCGCCGCCCGGGTGACTGTGCTCTTGGCGGAACCCGTCGAGTTGGTCCTCGGTGAGCCGGCCCTCGAGGAAAGCGCGGGCGTAGATGCCGGGTGCCGCATGGCCCTGGATGTAGACCTGATCGCCGCCCCCGGGATGGGATTTGCCCCGGAAGAAGTGGTTGAAGCCCACTTCGTAGAGTGCCGCAGACGAGGCGTAGGTCGAGATGTGCCCGCCGACGCCGACGCCCGGACGCTGGGCGCGATGCACCATGATGGCCGCGTTCCAGCGGATCCAGCGGCGGTACCGGCGCTCGACATCCTCATCGCCGGGGAACCAGGGCTCCAGATCCGTGGGGATGGTGTTGACGTAATCGGTCGACGTCAGGGCCGGGATGGCGACCCGCTGCTCCCCGGCGCGCTCCAACAGGCGCAGCATCATGTAGCGGGCCCGGGCCGGGCCGGAGCGGGCCACCAGGTCGTCGAACGACTCGAGCCACTCCGAGGTCTCCTCGGTGTCGATGTCGGGCAGGTAGGACGCGACACCTTCCCGGATCACCCGAATCCGTTCGGACTGGTTGGAACTGCCCGGGTTTGGAGAAGATTGGTCGCGGGTGAACTGGGTGGTCAATTCCACTCCTCGATGTCTCAGGGATGGCTCAGGCAGTAGGACGGCCGGGACAGGACCTATCGTGCCGCACTTGCGCCGCTGACGGCGCAGAGTGCAGGAAGGCCGTTCAGATTCGTGCCACTGAGATTCGTGCCACCCGCGAATCCCGCCGCCGGCACAGGTAACGTCTATTTCTGTGCTGAGCGGAACCGCGCGCCGATCGCGCATCGCCGGAATGCTGGCTGGCGGGGTGTGCATGGTGGCGATGGGCTGTACCGCGACCACTGAGGGCGACCCGACCGCCAACGCCGGGGAAGCGCCCGCATACCGCACCTCGATCTCGGTGTCCTCATCGCAGTCGGTGGCCAGTTCCATAGCGCGCGAGTCGGAACGCCAGGCCGCAATGACCACCCAGGCCGTTCACACCACCTGTGAGACGTTGTCCACCACCAGTGCCGACGCCATCGATGCGGTCAACGCCTACGTCGGTGCGTTCAACTCCGACGGAGCCGATACCGCGGCCGCCGAGGGGCCGGCTGTCGACGGGCTGAGCCAAAGTGCGGACGCGGTCGAGAAGAGCATCACCGATATCGTCCCCGATGAGATGAAAGACGCGTTCATGCAGTGGGTCGACGGCGCGCGGACCACCGCTGACGCCATCACCAGGAAGGCTTCGCCGTCGGAATTCAACGAGATCATCAACGATCTCAACGCGGCGCGCACCGACGTCCTACAACTCTGCGACGCCACCTACTGAAGACACACAACAAGTAAAGACACACAACAAGCCCATCACAGGTAGAAACACCGGCGGCATGCGACGATAGGGCGCACGACAGCCGGTTTCACGTAGAAGGAGGTTGCGACGGTGGTCGCCGCAGGTGACAGCGAGCGAAGCTACGCTCAGAGGCTGGGCATCGACCACGATCGGATCGTCCAGGAGTTGGGCTGGGACGATGACACCGACGACGAGATCCGGGCTGACGTCGAGGAAGCCTGCGGCAGCGACCTCCTCGATGAGGGCGCCGACGAAGTCGTCGACGTGGTAATGCTGTGGTGGCGCGACGGGGACGGGGACCTGGTGGACCGGCTGATGGATGCCATCGCACCGCTCGCGGAGGACGGAGTCATCTGGGTGCTCACACCCAAGACCGGTAAGCCCGGCCACGTGGCGCCGGCCGAGATCGCCGAGGCGGCTCCGACCGCCGGGCTGATGCAGACGTCGTCGGCCAATCTCGGGGACTGGATAGGCAGCCGGTTGGTGCAACCGAAATCGAAATCAGCCGGGAGGCGTTCATGACAGTCGCAGTCGGTACCGAGGCGCCGGATTTCACCCTCAAGGACCAGAACGGGCAGCCCGTCACCCTCAGTGACCTCCGCGGTAAGAAGAACGTGCTGCTGGTGTTCTTCCCGCTGGCCTTCACCGGTATCTGCCAGGGCGAACTCGACGAGGTGCGGGACAACCTGCCCAGCTTCGACAATGACGACACCGCCACGCTGGCGATCTCGGTGGGACCATCGCCCACCCATAAGATCTGGGCCACCGAAAGCGGGTTCACCTTCCCGGTTCTCTCCGACTTCTGGCCGCACGGTGAGGTGGCCCAGGCCTATGGCGTGTTCAACTCCGATGCCGGATTCGCCAACCGCGGTACCTTTCTCATCGACAAATCCGGAGTGGTCCGGTTCGCCGAATGCAAACAGCCCGGCGAGGCCCGCGACCAGAAAGTGTGGACCGAAGCGCTCGCCGTGATCAACACCTGACGGATTTCCCCAAACTCGCGGACGGCGGTAGCCTGCCCGGGCACGGGCGTGTAGCACTCCCTTGCGACGGGGCGTGTAGCTCAGTGGTAGAGCTCTGGTTTTACACACCAGCGGTCGGCGGTTCGATACCGTCCACGCCCACTC
>DAIPYT010000270.1:0-3274 GCA_036782595.1 Mycobacterium sp.
GAGCCGTTGCTGCGGGTCCCGCAACTGGCGATCCACCTGGCCGAGGACCGCAACGCCGTCAGCCTCAACCCGCAGCGCCACCTCAACGCGGTCTGGGGGGCCGGTGGGCGGCCCCGGTCGCTGCATCACTGGGTCGCAGAACAGGCCGGTGTCGCGCCGGCGGACCTGCTCTCCGCCGACCTGATGACCCACGTCCTGGAACCGTCCCGGCTGATCGGGGTGGACGACGATCTGGTCAGCGCCCCCCGGTTGGACAACCAGGGCACCTGCTACGCCGGTCTGGAGGCGCTACTGGCCGCCGAATCGGGGCGCTACGTCCCGGTGCTGGCGCTGTTCGACCACGAGGAGGTGGGCTCCACCTCGGATCACGGTGCGCAGTCGGAGTTCTTGATCACCACCCTTGAACGCATCGTGCTGGCGCGCGGCGGTGATCGCCAGGACTTCCTGAGGCTGATGACCGCCTCGATGGTGGCCTCCGGCGATATGGCGCACGCCACCCACCCGAACTACTCGGAACGCCATGAACCGGGCCATCTGATCTACGTCAACGGCGGCCCGGTGCTCAAGGTCCAACCGAACCTGCGCTACGCCACCGACGGACGCACCGCCGCGGCGTTCGAACTGGCCTGCCGCCAAGCCGGGGTGCCGTTGCAGCGTTACGAGCACCGGGCCGATCTGCCGTGCGGATCCACCATCGGACCGATGACGGCGGCTCGCACGGGAATCCCGACCGTCGACGTCGGTGCGCCGCAACTGGCCATGCACTCCGCGCGTGAACTTATGGGCGCCGCGGATGTCGCCGCCTACTCAGCCGCCCTGCGCGCCTTCCTGTCTCCGGTGCAGTGACTCCAGGGCGTACGGGGGGTTCGGCGGCGCTCACGGCGACCTCAGCGCCGCGCCCATGGGGATCCGTCGCGCAGTGGTCCCCGCACGATGTGCATCATCATCACCGCCCAGCCGGCCAGCACTGCGCCCAGCACCATGAACGGGAGTTTCAGGTAGTCGCGCACCGCGGCACTGTCGATCGACTCCGATGGGCCGAACCCCAGTACGGAGAACAACTGTGCCGCAACAGCACCGGCGAATACCAGCACGAGCGCGTAAGCCAGCAGCGCGGCGAGGACGACCTGAAGCCACGTGATCCAGGTCGCCCGTGATCTCATGACCGCTGGAGGCTCGTCGCGGGCACCGCTCGCCCCAGCATGACCTGACCCGCGACCAGCAGGCTGGCGAAGGCGAAGATCAGCGCGGACGCCGTCCAGGCCAGCGCCTGCCCGGTCTGGCCGTAGAGGTGCGGTGCGAAGCCGATCGCCAAGCCGTCGAAGGTCATCGCGCCCGCGGCCCCCCATAGGAAGACCTCGCGCTGGTCGAGGCCGCGCATTCGTGCGATCCACTGCAGGAAGAGCACCGTGGGCGGGCCAGCCGCCGCGCATAGTGCGTACACGGCAACGCGCCAGTGGGCCTGCAAAAACAGCGACTCAGGCAGCAGCCTGATCAACAGGGCGAAACCGAGAGCCACGAGTGCACCGACCACCAGACCCGTCACCGCGGCCGCCGAACCACGCTTGCCCATCTCTTACTCCACAAGTTGTAGCTGTAACTACAATTAGTGTAGTCGCCGCTACCACTACGATCAAGCGGTGGGTTACAAGCACTCCCGGGAGGACCTGCTTTCCGCGGCAACCCGACTGGCGGCCACATCGGGTATCGGCTCGCTGACCTTCGGATCGGTGGGCGCGAGTCTTGGGATCAGCGACCGCACCGTCGTCTACTACTTCCCGACCAAGGAAGACTTGATCGCCGCGGTGATCGGCGCCCTCGGCGAGCAGATGGAAGCCACGCTCGCCGCCGCGTTCGGCGATACCGCACTCCCGGCCGAAGAACTGCAACGGCGGGCCTGGCCGGTGCTGGCCTCACCCTCGGCGGACCCGATCTTCGCGGTGTATCTCGAGATCATCGGGCTCGCCAGCGCCCGGCGCGAACCGTATGTCTCTGTGGCGCCGGTGATCATCGAACGCTGGGTGGACTGGATCGAGCCCCGGATCGTCGCACCGACCGGAGCCGAGCGGCGGCGAATGGCGCTGGCCTCGATCGCGATACTGGACGGCCTGCTACTGCTGCGGCATGTGTCGGGAACAAGAGCGGCGAATGCGGCAGCACGAGCGCTCGGCATCGGCTGACCCTCGATACAGCGCCACAGCACAGACGGGTGCCGAATAGGCTCGGTTCCCATGACCCTGTCGCTGGAAATGATCACCGTCGACTGCACCGAACCGCGGCGGCTGGCCACCTGGTGGGCCGAGGCGGTCGGAGGGTCGGTTGTGCCCCTGCCCGGCGGCGATTTCGTCCTGGTGGCCCGGGAGAACTGGCCGGCCCTGGGATTTCAGCGGGTCGACACCCCGACGCCGGGGAAAAACCGGGTTCACCTGGACCTGATGGCAGCCGATCTGGAGGCCGAGGTGCAACGACTCATCGACCTCGGCGCCACCGAGACCGGCCGGCACTCCGTGGACGGCGGCTTCCGCTGGGTGGTTCTGGCCGACCCCGACGGCAACGCGTTCTGCGTGGCAGCACCGCTGCCCTGACGCCTCACTAGACTCATCCCCGTGACAGTCGTCGACACCGTCGAGCACGCAGCCGCCACTCCGGACCACCCGCAGCCCTACCGTGAGCTGGGTCTCAAGGATGACGAGTACCAGCGCATCCGGGAGATTCTCGGCCGCCGGCCCACCGACGCCGAACTTGCGATGTATTCGGTGATGTGGAGCGAGCACTGCTCCTACAAGTCCTCCAAGGTGCACCTGCGCTACTTCGGCGAGACCACCACCGACGAGATGCGCGCGGGCATGCTGGCCGGTATCGGTGAGAACGCCGGTGTGGTCGATATCGGCGACGGCTGGGCGGTCACCTTCAAAGTGGAGTCGCACAACCACCCCTCGTACGTGGAGCCCTACCAGGGCGCGGCGACCGGCGTCGGAGGCATCGTCCGCGACATCATGGCGATGGGGGCGCGCCCGGTCGCTGTGATGGACCAGTTGCGCTTCGGCGCCGCCGACGCGCCCGACACCCGCCGGGTGGTCGACGGCGTGGTCCGCGGTATCGGCGGATATGGCAACTCGCTGGGACTGCCCAATATCGGCGGCGAGACCGTCTTCGACGCCTCCTACGCCGGCAACCCTTTGGTCAATGCCCTGTGTGTCGGTGTGCTGCGCAAGGAAGATCTGCACCTGGCCTTCGCGTCGGGCACCGGCAACAAGATCGTGCTGTTCGGAGC
>DAIPYT010000271.1:0-3247 GCA_036782595.1 Mycobacterium sp.
GGACCTTCGGCAAGCCGATCGCCGAACATCAGGCGATCGCCTTCTCCCTCGCCGAGATGGCCACCAAAGTCGAAGCGGCACATCTGATGATGGTCAACGCCGCGCGGCTCAAAGACTCCGGCCAGCGCAACGATCTGGAGGCCGGGATGGCGAAATACCTGGCCAGTGAGTTCTGCGCCGAAGTCACCCAGCAGAGTTTCCGCATCCACGGCGGCTACGGATATTCCAAGGAATACGAGATCGAACGGCTGATGCGTGACGCCCCGTTCCTGCTGATCGGGGAAGGCACCAGCGAGATCCAGAAGACCATCATCAGCAAGCGACTACTCAACGACTACAGGATCTGAAATGACCACACAGAACCGGACCACATACTGCCGAATCTGCGAATCTGTCTGCGGGATGGTGGCAACCGTCGAGGACGGTCGGCTGGTGGCCCTGCGCCCGGACAAGGACCATCCGCTGTCCTCCGGTTTCGCCTGCCAGAAGGGCATCGCGTTCACCGAAGTCGTCAACGATCCCGACCGGGTCACCACCCCGCTGCGCCGACGGTCCGACGGCGGATTCGACGAGGTCTCCTGGGATGACGCGATGACCGATATCGCCCACAGGCTCAGCGAGATCCACGGCCGGCATGGCGCGGGCGCCGTGGGCTGGTATGCCGGCAACCCCGGCGCGTTCAGTTACGACCACATCCCGGGGGTGGTGCTGTTCCTCACAGCCCTCGGACGGCGTTCGCACTTCTACACCGCCTCCTCGCAGGACTCGCATCCGCGGCTGATGGCAAGCCAATTGCTCTACGGCTATCCGGTATCGGTGCCCTTTCCCGATCTTTCCCGCACCGAGTTGCTCGTTGTGATGGGAGCCAACCCGGTCGTGTCACACGGCAGTCTGATCGCAGCGCCGCGGATGCGGGAACGCATGCACGCGATCGTCAAGCGCGGCGGTCGCGTTTTGGTCATCGACCCACGCAGGACCGAGACCGCCAACCAATTCGAGTGGCTCGGTATCCGGCCCGACGGCGACGCGCTACTGCTGCTGTCCCTGCTGCAGGTGATGTTCGCCGAGGATCTGGTCGATCGGCCCACGCTGGCAGCCAAAGCTGAGGGAGTCGGTTGGCTGGCCGAGCAGTGTGCGGCCTTCGCTCCCGAGCGCACCGAGGCGAGCACCGGCATTCCCGCCGACACCGTTCGGTCGCTGGCCCGCGATCTGGTCCGGACGCCCAGAGCGGCCCTCTATGGCCGTCTGGGAACCTGCGCCGGACGGTCCGGGACCCTCACCACCTATCTGCTCGACGCGGTCAATCTGGTAGCCGGGAACCTTGACGTCCCGGGCGGCGCAGTGTTCGGCAGCCTCGGTATCCCGGGCGAGCAGTGGATCGCGACCGCCTTCGGTGCCCTACTGCGCCGCGGCTATCGCCGGAACCGCACCCGCATCGGTGGATTCGGAAGTCTGGTTCGCAGTGAGCCGGCGACGTTGATGGCCAGAGAGATCGCCGAACCGGGCGAAGGACAGATCCGCGCGCTGTTCGTCAGCGCAGGCAATCCGGTGCTGTCGGTTCCCAACGGACCCGCATTGAGCGACGCGATGAAGAAATTGGAACTGTCGGTCGCTCTGGATTTCTACGTCACCGAGACGACCTCCCAGTGCGACTACATCCTGCCGACCACCACCATGTACGAGCGGGAGGATTTCCCGCTGTTGTCCCAGACATTCCTCATCCAGCCCTTCCGTCAGGCCACCACGGCGGTGATCCCGCCTCGTGGTCAGGCCCGCACCGAGTGGGACATTATCGACGACCTCATGCAGCGGATGGCTGGCCGGACAAGGATGTTGACCATCCTGGCGGGACTGCGGTCAGCGGCGAGGCTTGCCGGCCGACGGCTGAGCCTGAAGCCGGTCGTGGACGGCATCATCCGATTCGGCCCGGGCGGGGATCTCGGTGGGCTTCGGCGTGGCGGCCTGTCCTTCGAATCGCTCAATCGCGAGCACCCGCACGGCAAGGTTCTTGCCGACGAGATCGCCACCGGTGTGCTGTCCCGGGCGGTGAGTTACCGCGGTCGCCGGATTGCGTTGAAGCACAGGGAAATCGGGGATGACATCAAGGACCTCAGCCGGCGGGAAGACCCGGCCGGTTTTCCGCTGCGGCTGATCGGCATGCGGGATTCCCGTTCGGAGAATTCCTGGATGCACAATGCGCCGCTGCTGATGCGCGGTGAGCGGGGGCCGAAAGCGTTGATGCACGTCGCCGACGCCGGGCTGCGCGGGATCGCCGAGGGCGACGACGTGGCCGTCCGTTCGCCGTTCGGCAAGATCGCCCTGCCGGCCACACTGACCGAGGACATCGTGCCCGGAACCGTGGCGATCCCGCACGGCTGGGGGCACCGCGGTGGCGGCTGGAAGGTGGCCAACGCCGCCGGTGGCGCCAACGTCAACGAACTGACCTCCGATGATCCCGAGGACGTCGAGTTGCTCTCCGGGATGGCCTGGCTGAGCGGCGTTCCGATCGAAGTGGAGCGGACATGACCCCACACTCGCGCCGAAGTTTGGATGAACTCGGCTACTACCTGCTCGCCGGTGCCGGTGGGGACGGCCCCGCCACCTTGATGCACGAGGCGCGTCGCGGTGAGGAACTCGGCTTCGGCACCGCCTTCATCTCCGAGCGGTGGAACGTCAAAGAGGCCGCTTCGCTCACCGGCGCGGCCTGTGCGGTCACCCAGCGCATGCAGATCGCCACGGCGGCCACCAACCCCAACACCCGGCACCCGCTGATCACCGGATCCTGGGCCACCACCATGCATCGGCTCTCGGGCGGGCGCTTCACCCTCGGGGTTGGACGTGGCATCGCGGCGATCTACGGGGCGTTCGGGATTCCGGCGGTCACCACCGCCCAGCTCGAGGACTTCGCGGTGATGATGCGTCGACTCTGGCGGGGTGAGGTGATCGTCGGCCACGACGGCCCGATGGGCACATACCCCATCCTGGTTCTGGACCCGGCTTTTCGCGAGGACATCAGGCTGGCGCTGGTGGCGTTCGGCCCCAGGACGCTGGAACTGGGCGGCCGGCTGTTCGACGACGTCATCTTGCACACCTACTTCACGCCCGAGACCCTGGCCCGTTGTGTGCGCACCGTCAAGGATGCCGCCGAGCGGGCCGGCCGAGACCCCGCCGAAGTTCGGGTGTGGTCCTGCTTCGCCACCGTCGGCGACCACCTGCCCGAGGAACTTCGGATGAAGAAGACCGTCGC
>DAIPYT010000272.1:0-3223 GCA_036782595.1 Mycobacterium sp.
GGGCGGCACTCCCCTGGCCTGCCGGTACCTGCGGGCACCGGCCGGGCCGCAAGGCCGGGGCTCTGGTGATCCTCGTCGACGGGGCGCTGGTGTGGTACCTGGAACGGGGCGGACGCTCACTGTTGAACTTTCACGATGACGCCGACGCCCAACGCGCCGCTGCCGCAGCCCTGGCCGAGCTGGTCGGCAGCGGACGCCTGGCCGGCATCGTGGTGGAGAAACTCGACGGTCTGCCGGCTCTGGAAGCAACCCAGACCGACACCGCGGCAGCCCTGCTGGCGGCGGGCTTCGCGCGGACGCCGCGCGGAATGAGGATGCGCTGACGTGCGAATCGCTCTGTTCGCCACCTGCCTGGCCGACGCGTTGTTCCCCGCCGCGGCCATCGCGACCGTGCAACTGCTGGAACGGCTGGGCCACGAGGTGGTCTTCCCGCAGCGTCAAACCTGTTGCGGTCAAATGCATGTCAACACCGGATACCAGCGGGAGGCACACGCTTTGGTGCGCCACCACGTCGACGTGTTCGAGGCCGCCGACTGCGACGTGGTGGTGGCTCCGTCGGGATCGTGTGTCGGCTCAGTCCGCCACCAGCACGCGATGGTGGCCCGTCGGGCCGGCGATGAAGCCCTCGCCATCCGCGCCGAGAAGGTCGCCGCACGCACCTACGAGCTGTCCGAACTGCTGGTGGACGTTCTCGACGTCCGTGACGTCGGCGCCTACTACCCGCACACGGTCACCTACCACCCGACCTGCCACTCGTTGCGGATGTTGCGGGTCGGCGAAAAACCCCTGGAGTTGTTGCGCCACGTGCGCGGCCTGACCCTGGTCGAACTGCCGGCCGCCGAATCCTGTTGTGGTTTCGGCGGAACGTTCGCGATCAAGAACGCCGACACGTCAGCGGCCATGCTGGCCGACAAGATGTCCGCCGTGACCGCCACGGGCGCCGAGGTCTGCACCGCCGGGGACTCCTCGTGCCTGATGCACATCGGCGGCGGCCTGAGCCGGATCGGGTCAACTGTCCGCACCGTTCACCTCGCCGAGATCCTGGCATCTCGGTGAGTGACATGCCGAAGAACAACCTGCGCGGCGAGGAGCCGTTCCCCCGAGCAGCCCGCAAGGCGCTCGCCGATACCCAGATGCGGCGTAACGTCGGGCACGCGACACAGTCCATCCGAATCAAACGGCTTGCCGCGGTGTCGGAATGCCCGGATTGGGAGCAGCTGCGGCTGGCCGGGAGCGCGCTCAAGCAGGACGTGCTCGCCCGGTTACCGGATCTCCTTGAGCAGTTGGAGCGCAACGTCATCGACCGGGGCGGGTTGGTGCACTGGGCCCGCGACGCCGATGAGGCCAACCGCATCGTCACCGAGCTGATCCGGGCCACCGGCGCCGACGAGGTGGTCAAGGTCAAGTCGATGGCCACCCAGGAGATCGGCCTCAACGAGCACCTTCTTGCCGAGGGAATCAGCGCGGTGGAGACCGATCTCGCCGAGTTGATCGTCCAACTCGGCGACGACTGGCCGAGCCACATTCTGGTGCCGGCGATCCACCGCAACCGGGCCGAGATCCGCGACATCTTCCTCCGGAAGATGCCCGGTGCCGGTCCGTTGAGCGACGATCCGCGCGAACTTGCGATGGCGGCCCGCAGCTATCTGAGGCAGAAGTTCCTGTCGGCGCGGGTTGCGGTGAGCGGAGCGAACTTCGGCGTGGCCGAGACCGGCACGTTGGCGGTGGTGGAGTCGGAAGGCAACGGCCGGATGTGCCTGACGCTGCCCGAGACGCTGATCACCGTGATGGGCATCGAAAAGGTGATTCCCACCTTCGCCGACCTCGAGGTGTTCATGCAGCTGTTGCCCCGGTCGTCGACGGCGGAGCGGATGAACCCCTACACCTCGATGTGGACCGGGGTCCATCCCGGTGACGGGCCGCGGGAATTCCACCTGGTGCTGCTGGACAACGGACGGACCAGGGTGCTGGCCGACCCGGTGGGCCGGGCCGCCCTGCACTGCATCCGGTGCAGCGCCTGCCTCAACGTCTGCCCGGTCTACGAACGGACCGGCGGCCACGCCTACGGATCGGTGTATCCCGGCCCGATCGGAGCTATCCTCAGCCCGCAATTGACCGGCAGCGCGGCCGGTGCAGGGGGACCCGGCGACCCCAACGCGTCGCTGCCGTTCGCATCCTCGCTGTGCGGCGCCTGCTTCGACGCCTGCCCGGTGCGCATCGACATCCCGTCGATCCTGGTTCACCTGCGCGCCGAGCACGTCGACGCCGAGCGTGGCGGCCTCCCGAGCGGTCAGGATCTGGCGATGAAGGCCGCCGCGTGGGTGATGGGCTCGCCGCGGCGATTCGGGGCCGCGGAGAAGGCCACCGGCGCCGCCCTTGTGCTGGGCCGGCTGACCCCCTGGGCTGCCAGCCGCGACTTGCCCGAAGCCCCCAGAGAAACCTTCCGGCAGTGGTGGAACCGGCGATGAACGCACGCGAGATCGTCCTGGGACGCATCCGTTCAGCCCTGTCGGCTGCGCCGCCCGCGCCCGTCGTCGTACCCCGGGACTACGAACGCAGGCCGCTGGTCGGCGCGGGTGACGTGGCGCGCTTCGCCGCGACAGTGGCCGACTACCGGGCCGGGGTGCTTCAGATCGGAGCTGACGCGATCGCCGAAACGGTCGCGTCCCTGGTGCCCGGCGCCGGCAATGTGGTGGTTCCCGTCGATCTGCCGACCGAATGGGTGAGCGCCGTGAGTGCGGTGCGCGACCACCCTCCGCTGTCCACCACGGACCTGGACGCCGTCGCCGCGGTGGTCACCGGCTGCGCCGTCGGGATCGCCGCCACCGGCACCATCGTGCTCGACGGCGGGGCCGCGCAGGGCCGGCGCGCACTCACCCTCGTCCCCGACCACCACATCTGCGTGGTGTTCGCCGATCAGATCGTCGATACCGTGCCGCAGGGCTTTGCCGCACTGAATCCGTTGCGGCCGTTGACATTCGTCTCCGGACCCAGCGCGACCAGTGATATCGAACTGGAGCGGGTGGAGGGTGTGCACGGTCCACGGACACTTGATGTGCTGATCGTGGAGCGCTGACATGCCTGAAGGAGACACCGTCTTCCGCACCGCCGCGACACTGCGGGACGCCCTTGCCGGTCGGACCCTGACCCGCTGCGATATCCGGGTTCCCCGCTACGCCGACGTCGATCTGAGCGGATATGTGGTCGACGAGGTGCTCTCCCG
>DAIPYT010000273.1:0-2430 GCA_036782595.1 Mycobacterium sp.
ATCACCAAGGACAACCTGGCCGGCTACCACCGCGAGATCGTCGAGCACTTCATCCTCGAGGACAAGTGGGGTCGCTGGATCGGCCGGTGGACCGCCGAAGAGAATCTGCACGCCATCGCGCTGCGGGAATACCTCTTGGTGACCCGCAACTTCGACCCGGTCGCCGACGAGCAGGTCCGCGTCAACCACGTCATGCGCGGGTACCGGGCGAGCAACTACACCCAGATCGAGACGCTGGTGTTCATGGCGCTCTACGAGCGCGCCCACGCGGTCTACGCCCGCAACCTCGAGGCCAAGATCGACGAACCGGTGCTCAAGGGACTCGTCGGACGGATCGCCGCCGACGAGGAACGGCACAGGGAGTTCTTCGACAACCTGGTTCTGCATTGCGTGGAGCACCACCGCGATTCGACCATCTCCGCGATCGCCCGTCGCTCGACCGCGTTCCCCGTCGTCGGTGGCGACATCCTGGAGTACCGGGAGACCAAGCTGCGCACCGTCGCCGACACCGGCGTCTTCAACGAGGACGCGGCGGCCAAGGTGCTGGCCGACGCGATCGCCGGTTGGGGCCTCGCTGACGAGCCGTTGCTCAAGAAGCGCGTCGCCGCCTGACACACCCGGCGCGCCTCACCGGCGCGTGGTCACAGACGGGTAACGTCGGCCTCGATGGCCAGCGAGCCTTCGGCTCGGACGGCCTCTAGATGAGGAGCGCCTGTGACCGATCCGAACCCGACCATCCGGACGTATGTGCTCGACACGTCCGTCCTGCTCTCGGACCCGTGGGCGTGTACCCGGTTCGCTGAGCATGAGGTGGTCGTGCCGCTCGTGGTGATCAGCGAGTTGGAAGCCAAGCGTCACCATCATGAACTCGGCTGGTTCGCCCGTCAGGCGTTGCGTCTGTTCGATGATCTGCGGCTTGAGCACGGCCGGCTCGACCAGCCGATTCCCGTTGGCGCACAAGGCGGCACGCTGCACGTCGAACTCAACCACACCGATCCCACGGTGTTGCCCAGCGGATTCCGCACCGGTACCAACGACGCGCGGATTCTGGCCTGCGCCGCCAATCTCGCCGCCGAAGGTAAGCGAGTGACATTGGTCAGCAAGGACATTCCGCTGCGGGTCAAGGCCGGCGCGGTGGGTCTGCCCGCCGACGAGTATCACGCCCAGGATGTCATCACCTCCGGCTGGACCGGCATGGCCGAACTGGATGTGACCGGCGAAGAGATCAGCACGCTCTTCGCCGACGGTGAGATCGATCTCGACGAGGCTCGAAACCTGCCCTGCCACACCGGTGTTCGCCTGCTGGCCGGTAGCTCGCACGCGCTGGGCCGGGTCAACGCCGAGAAGCGCATCCAACTGGTCCGCGGCGATCGCGAGGTGTTCGGACTGCGCGGACGCTCCGCCGAGCAGCGCGTCGCACTCGATCTACTGCTGGATGAGTCGGTGGGCATCGTCTCCCTCGGCGGCAAGGCCGGCACCGGGAAGTCGGCGCTGGCGTTGTGCGCGGGCCTGGAGGCTGTTCTGGAACGGCGCACCCAGCGCAAGGTCGTGGTGTTCCGGCCGCTGTACGCCGTCGGCGGCCAGGAACTGGGCTACCTGCCCGGCAGCGAGAGCGAGAAGATGGGCCCCTGGGCCCAGGCTGTTTTCGACACCCTGGAAGGGCTGGCCAGTCCGGCGGTGCTGGAGGAGGTGCAGTCCCGGGGCATGCTCGAGGTGCTGCCGTTGACCCACATTCGCGGTCGCTCGCTGCACGACTCGTTCGTCATCGTCGACGAAGCCCAGTCGCTGGAGCGCAACGTACTGCTGACGGTGCTTTCCCGGCTCGGTGCCGGCTCGCGGGTGGTGCTCACCCATGATGTCGCTCAGCGCGACAACCTGCGCGTCGGCCGGCACGACGGGGTCGCCGCCGTCATCGAAAAACTCAAGGGACACCCGCTGTTCGCTCACATCACCCTGATGCGCAGCGAACGCTCCCCGATCGCCGCGCTGGTCACCGAGATGCTGGAAGAGATCAGTCCCGAGGCGCTGCCGTAAACTGATCGCCGTGCTGCGCAGACTGTCCCTGGTTGGCGCGGCACTGCTGTTGAGTGGTTGTGCGGCCGAATCCCAGAGCGCAGATCCGGTGAACTGCGCGGTGGATAAGTGCGTGGCGTTCACCTTCGATGACGGTCCGACCCCCTACACCGACCGCCTGCTCGGTGTCCTGAACGCTGCCGGCGCCAAGGCCACCTTCTTCATGATCGGCAACAAGGTGGCGGCCAATCCGGATGGCGCCAAGCGGGTGGCGCAGGCGGGTATGGAGATCGGCAACCACACCTGGGAACACCCCAACATGACAACCATCCCGGAGCGCTACGTTCCGGCGCAGTTGTCGAAGGCTCAGGACGCGATCGCCGCCGCCACCGGTCAGACCCCGACGCTGTGGCGGCC
>DAIPYT010000273.1:2440-3205 GCA_036782595.1 Mycobacterium sp.
GTCTGACCAACGACGCGGTAAACGCCGTCGCCGCCGAGGCCGGCCTGGCCGGAATCCTCTGGGACGTCATCCCGTTCGACTGGATCAACGACTCCGACACCGCGGCCACCCGGTACATGCTGATGACCCAGATCAAACCCGGCTCGGTGGCGTTGTTCCACGACACCTACTCCTCGACCGTCGATCTGGTGGCGCAGTTCCTGCCGGTGCTCAAGACCAACGGCTACCACCTGGTGACGGTCAGCCAACTCCTGGGTGACCGTGCGCCCGGCAGCATCTACGGCGGACGGGAGAACGGCCCGCCGGTGAACCAGCTGAATGACATCCCTGCCGGTGAGATTCCGTCGCTGCCCGCCACGCCGTCGCCCGCGCCGATGCCGAATCTTCCGATCACCGACATCCCGGGCGCCAACAGTGGCGGCGCAGGCAACGGGGTTTAGCGAACTGCCCGTGCACTACACCACTCCGCTCGTCCTGGCCCTGCTGGTGCTGGGCTACGCCGTGGTGTCAGAACGGGTGAACCGATCCTCCATCGCACCCGCACTGATATTCGTTCTCCTCGGAATGGGATTGGGCCCCTTCGGATTAGGGGTCTTGGAAGCCGGCCCGGGCACCGAGGGCTACACGGTGCTGGCGCAGTTGGCGCTCACGGTGATCCTGTTCAATCAGGCCGCAAACTTGCGCTTCAATCACATTCGGGTGCACGGCCAGGTGACCTTGCGGCTGTTGATCATCGGCATTCCGTTGACGGTGCTGCTGGGTGCG
>DAIPYT010000274.1:0-3161 GCA_036782595.1 Mycobacterium sp.
AGTCACCAGGGACGCGGGCCCCTCGAAAAACCGGGTCAGTCGGGCAGCCAGGCCAGCACCGCGCGCGGCAGCAGCGGCCTCGCCCGCCGCAGCCGCCCGCTCCTCCGCCCGCTCCTCCGCCCGCTCCTCCGCCAACTCCTCAGCCCCCCGCCTTGCCGCCGATCGGCCCAACCTGGTCCGCGGCCGTGCCGTCCCGGTCCGGGCCGAGCGCGCCCCGGCACCACTTCCGGTCCCCGTCGAGCCGGTCGCGGCGCCCAATGTGAGTGCGCAGGAGGTGCCGCTCACCCCGGGTGCGGAGCCGACCTTGGCAGCGCTGCCCAGCACGCGGCGCGCACTGGTCGCCGCCAAGCCGGTTGCCGACCTTCTGACCGCTGCCAAGGTGTGGGTGGACACCTACGCCAACCTCTACCCGTGGTGGAGCGGCAGCCTGCTGCCGCCCCGGATCAGGAAGGTGTTCTTCAACGCCGCCCCGGTCGCCGCCCCGATGCAGATCGCTCTGAACCTCACCGGCGGGGCCACCAGCGCCCCCATTGGCTTCACCGCCGGGGACGCCGACGGAAACCGGCTCGTCTACTCGGTGCCGCCGCCGGGACTGCCCGGCGCTCCGCGGCGCGGAACCGTCGCCATCGACAACGCCACCGGGTCGTTCACCTACACCCCCGATGCGGACTTCGCCGGGACCGACACCTTCTCCTTCGTGGTCAGCGACGACACCTCCCCGCACACCCACGCCTGGGAGAACCTGATCAACGCCGCCTTCGGCATCCTGGGCACCGGCCTGGCCGGTGGCCACCGCGACACCGCGACGGTGACGGTGTTCAACAACGTCGAGTACCGCTCCGATATCACCGGTGACTTCACGGTGCTGACCTACAACATCTCTGGGATGCCGTTCCCGTTCTCCGACGGGCCGCTGCCGCGTATCACCAAAACCCTCCAGATCGGCTCGCGGATAACCGATTTCGACATCGTCAACGTCCAGCAGGATGTCGGCTACCACCAGTTCCTGATCGCTGGCGCAGACGTCCCGGACCGGACCGCACCCTCGGTCCCGGTCTGGGCGTGGCCGGCGGGGGCGCCGTTCTCCGACGGGCTGAACTCGTTGTCGGCATACGACATCGAGAGCCTGGACCGCCAGGGGTGGGCGACCCGCCCGAGCCTGCTGAACCCGGGCGGATTCAGCTACACCCGCCAGCACATTCCCGGTGGTTCCTCGGTCGACGTCTACAACGTCGACACCAGCGGCGGATCGCTCACCAACGCCGAGATCGCCCAACTGTCGGAGTTCATCGGCGCCCACTCCGTCGGCCGGGCCGTCGTCGTCACCGGCGACTTCGGCCAGTTGTACTCCGACCCCGGCCAGACCTTGACCGTGTTCGCCTCCGACAACGGGCTCACCGACGCCTGGGTGCAGGTCGAGTACGGCGGTATCGCACCCACCGATGCGCCGCGGTGTGCCTACGCCGACAGTTGCGAGCAGCCCGACAAGGTCTTCTACCGCGACGCCGCGTCGCTGGACCCGGGTGATCCGGCGACCAGTCCGGTGCGCCTGCAGGCCCTCGAGTACACCAACGAGGGGTTGAACTTCCGCAACGACGCCGGCGCGGACCTGTCGGCGAGCCGGCCGCAGTCGGTGCGGTTCGGCTACTCCGTCGATGCGGTCGGGCCGATGAACGTCGACCTGGCCGACTGGATGGCCGAGTTGCCCGCGCTGTCGACGTTGCCGCTGACGCTGCTGCCGATCCCCGGCACCCACGACTCGGGCAGCTACGGGATCACCCCGGAATCACCGTGGGCACTGACCGGCAAGGACCAATTCGGTTTCCTCACCGAGCTTCCCGGCTTCCTGCAGGACCTCATCGTCAAGCCGATCGCGGCCGGCTGGGGCAAGACCCAGTCCAAGGATCTCTACGAGCAGTTCTCCGACGGCATCCGCTACGTCGATCTGCGGCTGACCAACGAACCCGACGGGCAGATCTACCTCGAACACGGACTGCGCTCGGTGCTCTTCGACGAGGCCGTCGACGATATCGCGGCGTTCTCCTCGGCCCACCCCAAGGAAGTACTGGTCGTCTACATCCAGGGCATCAAGAACTTCAGCCCAGCCACCCACGCCGAGGTCATCGCGCAGATGGACACCGCGTTCGGGTCGCGGATGGTTCCGCGGGCACTGGGCACCTCGGCGACGCTGGGGGATCTGTGGGCGATCGACAAGAACGTCATCGTCGTCTACAACAACGCCGGTGTGGTCGCCGCCGATGAGGACCTCTGGCCCGATGACACGCTCTACCGGCCGTGGCCCAACGTGGCGTCGGTACCGGCCCTGCTGGCCGGGGATCAGACCAACCTCGCCAACCGCCCGCCGTCGGCGATCTGGGGCATGTTCGGTGAGCCGACCCCGGACGCACTGAGCTACGTCACCGGCATCCTCACCCTCGGGCCGCGCAACATCGAGCAGTTCATGTTCAACGTGCACCCGCCTCTTCAGCAGTGGATGCGCGTGGACTTCAAGAACCAGGTCAATCTCGTCACCGCCGACTGGTATCAGGAGTTCTGGCCGGCGGGGTCGACGTTCTCGCGCGACGGCATCGGCGCGGTGTACGAGACACTCGGCACGAGGCTGTCCGGTGTATCCGGCCCGGTGACTTAACCCACCCGCCGGACCTGGGTAACCCATTGCGGTTGGGCCACGCTCCACATCCCCGTCCGGGGACCCTCGGTCTCGATGCGAAGGTCGACTTCCGCGGGGCGGTCGTGGAGGGTTTTGGCGGCGCTCTCGAACTTCAGCGTGCCGGGGTGGCCGGTCAGCACGCTGATATTCGCCAATGCCAGCAGATCGACGAGGGAGTTGCCGTACATCCGGCTGGATTGGCGTACGGCGTCGACTTCGACCTCGATGCCCGCCGCCCGGGCTATCCGCTCGAGTCCGCCGCCACCCTCGGACTCCGGGGCCAGCAGCTGTCGGCGTTCCTCCATCGCGGCGAAATAGCGGTCGTTGTTCCCGGTGTCGCCGCCGGACTCGACGAACGATCGCAGCACTGCTCCGTGGTAGGCGGTCTTCTCGTCGGTGACGACGTTGAAGTACACCCCGCCCGGCTTCAGGAACCGCAGGATGGCGCGCAGACTGCCCGCCACGTCGGTGGCGAAGTAGATCATGTGCA
>DAIPYT010000275.1:0-3137 GCA_036782595.1 Mycobacterium sp.
TTTCAACGGTGCCGCAGCCGTACTGTCCGGCCATGAAGCCTCGGAACAGTTGTCGGTGCACGGGTGCCGGCGCCTGCTACTGGGTTCGCAGCGAATCAGCGCCTGAGTCAGCCGGCCTGCCCGCAAGCGGCCAACACCAGCTCGCGCACCCGCGCCGCGTCGGCCTGGCCCTTGGTCGCTTTCATCACCGCGCCGACGATCGCACCGACCGCCTGCACCTTGCCGCCGCGGATCTTCTCGGCGATATCGGGGCTGGCGGCCAGGGCCTCATCGACGGCGGCCTGGATCAGCGACTCGTCGCGCACCATCGCCAGACCGCGGCCGGCCATCACCTGCTCGGGCTCGCCCTCCCCTGCCAAGACACCCTCGACGACCTGGCGGGCCAGCTTGTTGGACAGCTTGCCGTCGTCGACCAGCTTGATGACGGTCGCGACCTGGGCCGGGGTGATGGCCAGCGCGTCGAGTTCCACGCCGGACTCGTTGGCCTTCTGCACCAGGAAGTTGCCCCACCAGGCGCGTGCGGCCTCACTGGGGGCGCCATGGGCGACGGTGGCGGTCACCAGGTCGATCGCACCGTTGTTGACCAGGTCGCGCATCACCTCATCGGAGATGCCCCAGTCCTGCTGAATCCGATTGCGCGTCAACCACGGAAGCTCACCGATGGTGGAGCGCAGCCGCTCGACCAGTTCGGCACTCGGCGCCACCGGCTCCAGATCGGGTTCCGGGAAGTACCGGTAGTCCTCGGCGGTCTCCTTGGTACGGCCCGGTGAGGTGTGGCCGTCCTCGTGAAAGTGCCGGGTCTCCTGATGAATGCTGCCACCGGAGGCGAGAATCGCTGCCTGGCGGCGCATCTCGTAACGGACCGCGACCTCGACGCTCTTGAGCGAGTTGACGTTCTTGGTTTCGGTGCGGGTGCCGAACTCGGCCTGACCGATCGGGCGCAGCGACACATTGGCATCGCAACGCAGTGAACCCTGGTCCATCCGCACATCGGAAACACCTAAGGCGCGCAACAGATCCCGCAGCGCGGTGACGTAGGCCCGGGCCACTTCCGGCGCATTCTCGCCAGCACCCTCGATGGGCTTGGTGACGATCTCGATCAGCGGCACGCCGGCCCGGTTGACGTCCAGCAGCGAGGTGGTGGCGCCGTGGATCCGGCCGGTGTCACTGCCGACGTGGGTCAGCTTGCCGGTGTCCTCCTCCATGTGTGCGCGCTCGATGTCGACCCGGAAGATACTGCCGTCCTCGAGCGGAACGTCTAGATAGCCGTTGAAGGCGATTGGTTCGTCGTACTGGGAGATCTGATAGTTCTTCGGCTGGTCGGGGTAGAAGTAGTTCTTCCGGGCGAACCTGCTCCACGGCGCGATCTCGCAGTTCAGCGCCAGACCGATGCGGATCGCCGACTCCACGGCCGCCTCGTTCAGCGTCGGAAGGGCGCCCGGCAGGCCAAGGCACACCGGGCACACCTGGGTGTTGGGTTCGGCGCCGAAGTTCGTTGCGCAGCCGCAGAACATCTTGGTGGCCGTCGACAGCTCGACGTGGACCTCCAGACCCAGGACCGGGTCGAACCGCGCGACGACGTCCTCGTAGTCCATGAGTTGGGCGTTGGCGATGGTCGTCATGGGCCCCGATCCTAGTTGGGCCAGCTGCCACCCCCCGCCGAGCAGACGCAAAATCGCACCGCGCGGGCCGCTTTTGTGCGAGTTTGCGTCTGCTCGCGGATGGCGGGAGTGGGGGAGTCAGACCCGGGCAGCGACGAAAGCGGCGGCATCGGTGACATACGGCGGGAATTCGTAGCCGTTGTGCGCGGCGCGGTCACGCCCGCCCGGGGTGCAGATCGGGTCGCCGTCGCTGCACAGGTCGATGGCCTGGGCGGCGAACAGACCCGCACTCGACAGCGGGGTACCGAACCGGGCAGCCGGGTTGCCGAACACCGCGACCGCGGAGATCTGGTCAGCGGCCTCCGGTGGCATCGGCGGGGCCGAACCCAGGTTGCCGACCAGAGCGCCCAGCGGCGGGACGCCGGCCAGCATGGACATCACCGCCGCACCCTGGGAGAACCCGCCGAGGACGAATCTGGTGGCCGGGCAGGCGGTGGCGACGGCGGCCAGATGATTCTCGGTGTCGAGGGCGCCGGCGGAGGTGTTCAGGAAGTTGATGCCGGCCGGGTAGTTCACCCCGTAGACAGCCAGGCTGCGGCCGCCCAGCATCGGCCTGAGGGTGTCGGCGAGTGCCTGCCCGACCCGGCCGGGACCGGGCGGTTCCCCGGTTCCCCGGGCGAACACCAACTCCACATCGGGGCAGCCGTCGGCGTGGGCCCGCGGGGCCGCACCGAATGGGGCGATGGCGGTGATCAGGGCGGCAGCCGCAGCGGCGAGCCGGAAGTAGTCAGCCAAAGAACGCCGCCGCATCGTCGTAGCGGCTCTGCGGCACCAACTTGAGATGCGACACCGCGTCGGCCAACGGCACCCGCCCGATTTCCTCACCGCGCAGCGAGACCATCATCCCGTACTCGCCGGCATGCGCCGCGTCGGCGGCGTTGACCCCGAAGCGGGTTGCCAGCACCCGGTCGTAGGCGGTCGGGGTGCCGCCGCGCTGGATGTGGCCAAGCACCGTGACGCGGACCTCCTTGCGGATGCGCTTCTCGACTTCGTAGGCCAGTTGCTGGGCCACCCCGGTGAACCGCTCGTGACCGAACTCGTCGACACCGCCCTGACGCAGTTCCATCGAGCCTTCGGCCGGTTTGGCGCCCTCGGCCACCACACAGATGAAGTGCGACATCCCGCGCTGGAAGCGCTGCTTGACCAGCCGGCACACCTCTTCGACGTCGAAGGGCTGCTCGGGGATCAGAGTCATGTGTGCGCCAGAGGCCAGTCCGGAGTTCAGCGCGATCCAACCGGCGTGCCGGCCCATCACCTCAACGAGCATGACCCGCTGATGGGACTCCGCGGTGCTGTGCAACCGGTCGATGGCCTCGGTGGCGATCATCAGCGCGGTGTCGTGGCCGAAGGTCACGTCGGTGCAGGCGATGTCGTTGTCGATGGTCTTGGGCACACCGACGACGGGCACCCCCTCCTCGGTCAGCCAGTGCGCGGCGGTCAGCGTGCCCTCGCCGCCGATCGGGATCAGCACGTCGA
>DAIPYT010000276.1:0-3135 GCA_036782595.1 Mycobacterium sp.
AGAACTACTGCGCCGCAGAATCTCTCGGTTGCGGACCCAGCAGGCCCACGTTGCCGTGGCGCGTCGGCGGGCGCGCCGACGCCGGACGGCTCTGCGCGCGCTTCGCTACCGGACGAGTGTCCGCCGCCGGGGCGGTCATGACGTCCGCGCGCAGGCCGCGGTGCGCGCGGCGCTCAGTCGCATCGGCCGGCCCTACGTCTGGGGCGCCACTGGTCCGGACCGGTTCGACTGCTCCGGTCTGGTCCAGTGGGCGTACGCCCAAGCCGGCGTGCCCTTGCACCGCACCACCTACCAACAGATCCATGACGGCGTACCGGTAGCGCCGGCGCAGGTTCGGCCCGGCGATCTGGTGTTCCCGCATACCGGTCACGTCCAGATGGCGATCGGCGACAACCTCGTCGTTGAAGCCCCGCAACCGGGTGCGACGGTCCAGATCAGCAGAATGGGTCCCAGCGTCGCGATACGGCGGCCGCTCTGATCCAGTGAGTTGTTGACTCCCGTGCCCCTGGGTAGCGTCATGGTCATGGTGCTGGCAGGAGACTCCGGCGACGCCCTCCAGGCGGCTCGTCGGCAGTTGGCTGCGCGGGATGCGGACCTGGCCGATGCGGATCGCATGCTGGCCGAGACGGTGGCCGGGGCACACCGCATCGCCGTCGAGTCCATAGGCCGCATCGAGGTCATCGCCTCTGAAATCGAGGCTGCCACCGACCAGCCGAAGGACAGCGCCGCGGGCGGCCGGGAAGTGGGCCGGCATCTGGTGGCCAAGAGCCGCGAGCTCGCTGACGTTGTCAGCCAGGCAAGTGATGCGGTGCACGCGAAAACCGTTGTGCTGAGGCAACTTGCTGATCGCTACCGCACTTCGTCGCCCGGCTGATCGGGGCATTCACAGCGGTGAATTGTCCACCGCCGGCGCGCTGCCTAGAGTCACCCGCATGAGAGGCATGCGGTGGCGAGTCACCAAGATCTGCTCGATGCGATAGCCCGCGTACGGGCGGCCACCGGCAACCGTGACGCCTGGCAGAGCGGTCTGTCCGGTGAGGACATCGCGGTGGCCTGCAGTGCCTGGAGTTCACCGGCGGCGCTCGGTGCCGTCCTGACCAAGATCGTCGCGGCGCAGCCGGCCGCCTTCTTAGGGGATGTGGCGCCCGCTGAACCGCCGCCGCGGATGAATGAGGGCTTGGCGGCCGATGCCATCCGAGGCGCAGAAACGGCACTGGCCCAACAGAACTCGAAAGCTGCCAAGGTGGACCTCCAGGTCGTCACCGCCGTCCTCAACGCGCACGGCGCCAACGATGACGGGGTGGCTGAGCTGGAAAGGCTGCAACGGGAGATCGAGGCCGCAGTGCTGTCCCGCTCCGACCTGGACACGCCTGCCGGGGCAAGGGAATTCCAGCGTTTCCTCATTGGCAAGCTCCGCGACATCAGGACCGTGATCGACACCGCCGCCCTCGACGCGACATCGAAAGCATCGCTGGCGGAGGCCCTTTCCGCACTCTATGCCTCCGCCACCCCGCCACCTGCTGATCCGGCGAAACCGGAATCGGCGCAATCCCCGCCGCCGCAGCCGGTATCGGCGAGTCCGCCGAGCGAGGCGGCAGGGGAAGCCCGGCGGGGGAGTGCGGTCGTGCCCCTGGAGCCTGATGCTGATTCCGCCGACTGGCGCAGTGAGCTCATGCCGATCGACATCGCGGACCTGCCCGGCGAGCCTGTCCGGGTGCCCGAGCCAGCCCTCACCGCAGCGCCCGCTCCCGCACCGATGCTCCCGCCCGCCCTGCAGGCTCCGGCAATGGCCACACCCGCGATGGCTCCGGCCGCACCGGCGTGGGGCGGCGGGCTGCCGAACGCGATCCCGTTCGGTGGCGGCGGTTCTTCCTCGCCGGCGCTTCCTGATCTGGGCCGGCTGGACCCCCTTGCTGACCGCACCCTCGAGCGCACTCTCGACCGTGCCGATGAGCCACGCCCGCAGGGCGATCCGGACACGCCGGAGGGCCAGGTAGAAGAGCCGACCGATGAGGCCTTACCCGAGGCCCCCGAGACGGTCCATCTTCCCGACGGAGAGACTGTCAGCGCACCCAGCCCGGAGGTCGCCGCCGCGATGACCGCCGCGATTGCCGGCGTCCCCATCGCCGAGGCGTTCCGCTACCAGGGCATCACTGTTCCGGCGCCGGGCACCCCGGTCACCGCCCCGGTGCAGGCCGCACAGTTGGCACCTGGGGATATCGGCATGCTCACCGACCGCCATGCGCTGGCTGTGGGCAATGACAAAGCCCTGTTGGATGGACAGATCCAGCCTATTGCCAACGTGAGCGGCCCCGGATTTCTAGGCTGGCAACATCCGCCGGCTCCAGTGCCCACGACTACCGAACAACCCCCGACGCCGGAAGCACCGGCACCCAACGGGCCGGCGGAGACGGCCCCGTCCTGATAGGAGTGAGCAATGGCAGAGCACCTCAACGTGGTGCCCGATGACCTGCGCCGGGCCGCCCGCGAGCATCGACAGACCGCCGAGACCCTCGGCGCGGCACCGGCCGGCCACGCCGACGTGATGGCCAGCCTGGACTCCCTGGGCCCGATCTTCGCCGAATTCCGTTCTGCGGGAGGGGAACTGCTCGATCAGCGCCGGGCCTGCTATGAACAGCAGGCAGCCGCTCACGCGGAGATGGCTGACCGGCTCAACCACGCCGCCGAAACCTGGGAAGCCCAGGATGCCGAGAGTGCGCAGCGATTGCGGAATGTCAACGAGGGCGGGATATGAACGAACCAGACCCCGAACCCGATCCCGATTACGATGCCGCCCATCCCAGCGGCCACGTGCTGTTCCGGTCCAGTCGCGGCGGTTACCTGCACAGCGTCGTGTTGTCCGAAGCCGCTACCGAGGCTGATGCGCAGTCCCTGGCGCAGGCGGTGCTGCGCACCGCCGAGGTGTCGCACCTGAAGGCGGTTATGGAGATCCGGCAGGAGATCATCGACGCCGGGTTCAGCCCGTCAGCCGAGCTTGCGACGCCGGCCGACCTCAGCCGCGCCCAGGTGCACCTGAGCGATCATCGCCTGAACGAACCGGACGACTGATCTACCGGGTGTCGCCACGATCCACCGCGGGCCGGATATCCTCCGGCGGCGCAATCGGATTGGATC
>DAIPYT010000277.1:0-3089 GCA_036782595.1 Mycobacterium sp.
ATCTCCAAGACCGGCGACAGCGTCACCACCTACGGCGAACCCTGGAACATGAACTAGGCGACAAGCCAATGAAGCGGCCCCCGGCTTTCGCCGGGGGCCGCTTTGTTCTCGGGATGTGCGGGTTCGTGCCTGGAATTACTTGCGGAGATTTTTCAACGGGTCGATCGCACGCTCGAACTCCGGGCGGGTGTTCTGGCCGCCGAGGGCGTCGCGGATCTCGGTGAGCAGGCGGTTGGTCTTGTCGGCCGCGGCCTCGGCCGATCCCTTGCCGCGCACCTTGTTGTAGGGCAGGACCACCAAGAAGTAGACAACGGCGGCGATGAGTACGAAGTTGATGAAGGCCGACAGCAGCACATTCAGGTCGATGGTCTGTCCGCCGCCGATCCCGATCTTGAGGATGCCGTAGGACGATTCGCTACCCGCGCCGATACGGTTGATCAACGGCTGGATGATGCTGTCGGTGAATTTGGTGACCAGGCCGGTGAACGCGGTACCGATGACGACCGCGACCGCGAGGTCGACGATGTTGCCGCGCATGAGGAACTCTTTGAAACCCTTTAACACGGTGGGCCTTTCTTTGCTCGGGAGTGGTTTGGGCCTCGAAAGCCTAGCGCAAGGCCTATGTGCGCGAGCCCGAAGCTTGTCTGGATCAATGGATCGTCAGCGTCAGACTCTGCACCAGGCTGGCCGCGGCCAGCGCGTTGGCCGCGGCGGCAGGAAGTGCCAGCAGCGCCACCCGCTCCGTGCCCGCGGGCGAGACCAACACCACCACCGCGTCGCGGGCCACCGGGCGCGTGAGGGTGTCGCCGCCAGTCGTCGACGCCCCGAGGACGTCGACGACGTCGCCGGGCCGGATCAGATCGAGAACGGCCGCCTCGGCCAGGTGTACGGGAACCGTGCGGGCGTCCGGGCCGGCGCTGAGTTCTGCCAGCCGGGAACTCAGAATGCGTGCGTCGGTAAGTACTTCGCCGCGTCGGCACGGGCCGGTGAGTGTCGCGCCGACGGCCGCGTCCATGACGGTGAGGGCGCCGTCAGGAACCGTCCCGGCCGGACGTCGGCTCAGTGCGACGTCCGCGGCGCTCAGGGCGGTTCCCGGGCCGAGGTCGCGCAGGGTGACCACCACATCGTGCGAGGCATCGTCGGGGTCCGGACGCCAGGCCGCTACACCGGCCAGCGCTACCAGTAGCCCGGCGGCGATCCGCCGAGCCAGTACGGTTCGGCCGAAGTCGGGTCTCGCGAGTCGCGAAAGACGTTCCGGCAGTGTGAAATTGAGCGACTCACCCATGCCGTCACGGTAGGCGCAAGCGGTCTCGTCGACCCTTCAGTGGTGGCGCCGGTTGTGGATAACGTCTAGCTGGATGTGGCTGCCGGGGCCGAACTCTTCGACGGTGACGATCCCCCGGAGTTCGAGCCCGTGCTCGAGCCCGTGCCCGAACTTGAGCTCGTTGCGTCCGTTGACTTCTCAGGTTTGGCGGTCTTCTCCGCTGATTTATCGCCGCTGGAAGGTTCGCTTTTGGCGGTCTTGCCACCCGCCTCGCGGCTGTCGTTGCGGTAGAAGCCGCTGCCCTTGAACACCACGCCCACGGAGTTGAACAACTTGCGCAACCGGCCCGAACACTGCGGGCAGGTGGTCAGGGCGTCGTCGGTGAACGCCTGAACGGCGTCGAACCGGTGGTCGCACTCGGTGCAGGCGTAGCTGTAGGTCGGCACATCAACCTCCGGAAGGACTGGATCATTAGCACTCTACCGCGTCAAGTGCTAGAACCGCCATCCGGCGGTGGGCATTCCCGGGCCATTCCAGGCTCAGAACCCCAGCGTGATCAGGCCACTCGGAGTCAGGGCGTGCGTCATCCGGACATCGTGCGCTTCGGACGGCAACTCGTCGACGACTTCGCCGTCCCATACCAGCGCCACCAGTCGGGTTCCGGCAGCGCACAACGGCAACGATCGGTCATAGAATCCGCCCCCACGGCCCAGGCGGACACCGCGCCGGTCCACAGCCAGCGCCGGGACCAGCACGACCTGCGCCTGGTTCAACGCGGTCGCCGGCAGCCACGGCTCGGCCGGTTCGCGCAGACCGAACCGTCCGGCGACCAGTTGGTCTGGTCGGTAGCGACCCCATCGCAGCGCAAGGTGCTCGCCGTCCGGGCCGGTGCTCGTCACCGGAAGCAGGACGGTCTGGCATAGCTGGGACAGCACGTCGAGCATCTCCGGGGTACCGGGTTCGGCACCGATGGGCACATAGGCCGCCACCGTCGAGGCGTCGTCCACCGTCTCGGCAAGATGCCGGCAGAGTCGCTGCGACTCCGCCCGGCGCACCTCGGTGGCCGTCGCGCGTCGGGCCGCCAAGAGTTCGGCCCGAAGGTCTTCTTTGCCCATGTCGGCCATGCCTACACCCTGACAGCGGCGCTGTATCGGCGCCACTGCCGCGCGGGTTAGGGTTGACGGCATGCTCAGCACCCGGGTGCCGATCCCCCGCACCGCCATCGTGCCGGCTGCGGGTCTGGGAACCCGGTTCCTGCCGGCCACCAAAACAGTGCCGAAAGAGTTGCTGCCGGTCGTCGACACCCCGGGGATCGAACTGGTCGCCGAGGAGGCTGCCGAGGCCGGTGCTGAGCGGCTGGTGATCGTCACCTCCGAAGGCAAGGACAGTGTCGTCGCCCACTTCGTCGAGGACCTTGTTCTCGAGGGGACACTCGAGGCCCGCGGCAAGAAGGTGATGCTGGAGAAGGTCCGGCGCGCCCCCGCACTGATCAAAGTCGAATCGGTGATCCAGGCCGAGCCGCTGGGCCTGGGCCACGCGGTGGGCTGCGTGGAACCGGTGCTCTCACCGGATGAGGACGCTGTCGCGGTGCTGCTGCCCGACGACCTGGTGCTGCCGAGCGGGGTGCTGGTCACCATGGCCAAGGTGCGAGCCAAGCGGGGTGGAACGGTGTTGTGCGCCATCGAGGTCGAACCGGACGAGGTCAGTTCCTACGGTGTGTTCGACGTGGAACCCGCCCTGGACGCGTCCAGCCCGGACATCCTCAGGGTGAAGGGCATGGTCGAGAAACCCGCCCCAGACAAGGCGCCGTCGCGCTACGCCGCGG
>DAIPYT010000278.1:0-3086 GCA_036782595.1 Mycobacterium sp.
AAGGGCATGGTCGAGAAACCCGCCCCAGACAAGGCGCCGTCGCGCTACGCCGCGGCCGGCCGTTACCTGCTGGACCGCGCGATTTTCGATGCGTTGCGCCGGGTAAAGCGCGGCGCGGGCGGGGAGATCCAGTTGACCGACGCGATCGCCCTGCTGATCGCCGAAGGCCATCCGGTACACGTCGTCGTACATCGCGGGACTCGACACGACTTGGGAAATCCCGGCGGGTATCTGAAGGCTGCGGTTGACTTTGCCTTGGATCGTGACGACTACGGCCCCGATCTGCGGGCGTGGTTGGTGGAACGGCTGGGCCTGGCCGATCGGTAGAGGCTGCTTGCGGGCCGCTCCGGAGGCGGAAAGGCAGCCCAGTGGATAGGCAGCCCAGTAGAAAGGCAGCCCAGTAGAAAGGCAGCCCAGTAGAAAGGCAGCACTGTGCGTTCGGTGGAGGAACAGCAGGCCAGGGTGACGGCTGCCGCTGTCGCGCCGAGGCCGGTACGGGTTCCCATCGCGGAATCCCAGGGTCTGATGTGCGCCGAGGAAGTGCTCACCGAGCGGCCGATGCCGGGATTCGACCAGGCGGCGATCGACGGTTACGCGGTGCGCAGCGTCGACATCAGCACCGCCGGCGACGGAAACGATGTGGTGCTGCCGGTGATGGGCGTCATCGAGGCGGGGTCTCGCACACCCACCCGGTTGCAGCCCAATCAGGCCGTCCGGATCCAGACCGGCGCGTCGATGCCCACCTTGGCCGATGCTGTGTTGCCGCTGCGGTGGACCGACGGCGGGCAGACTCGGGTCCGGGCATTGCGAGGGGTGCGTTCGGGCGCCTACGTGCGGCGCGCGGGCGACGATGTGCAACCCGGTGACGTCGCGGTGCGGGCCGGTGCGGTCATCGGACCCGCACAGGTCGGATTGCTGGCCGCGGTCGGGCGGGAACGTGTTCTGGTGCACCCCAAACCGCGGGTTTCGGTGCTCAGTGTGGGGGGCGAACTGGTCGACATCTCCCGCACACCGGGCAACGGCCAGGTCTATGACGTCAACTCCTACGCGCTGGCGGCGGCCGCCCGCGATGCCGGCGCCGACGCCACCCGGGTCGGGATCGTCAGCACCGATCCCAAGGAACTGCGCCAGGTGGTGGAAAGCCAACTCAACCGCAGCGAGGTGGTGGTGATCTCCGGAGCTGTCGGCGGCGCCGCGGCCGAGAACCTGCGGGCGGTGCTGTCCGAGTTGGGCAGTATGGAAGTCACCCGAATCGCGATGCATCCCGGTTCCGTTCAGGGCTTCGGACAGCTTGGGCCAGAAGGCGTTCCGACGTTTCTTCTACCGGCCAACCCGGTCAGCGCACTGGTCGTGTTCGAGGTGATGGTGCGTCCGCTGATCCGTCTGTCACTGGGCAAGCGTCAACCCATGCGGCGAATGATCCGGGCGCGGACGCTTGCCCCGATCAGTTCGGTCGCCGGACGCACCGGCTTTCTGCGCGGCCAGTTACTGCGCGACCAGGACACCGGGGACTACCTGGTGGAAGCAATCGGTGACACCCCCGGCGGGTCCTCGCACCTGCTGGCATCGCTGGCCGAGGCGAACTGTCTTGTCGTGGTGCCCGGTGATGTCGCCGAGGTCGGGGCGGGAGAATCGGTCGACGTCGCGTTCCTGGCGCAGCGTGGCTGAACTGCTCGTGGGCGGCCGCGGCACACAGGGTTTGACGTGAACTTTTGGGGTCGCGGCTCGGCGCACCCGGGATGGCCCAGTCCCATCGGGCCTTTGAGGGTGTCCGCGGGGACGGTTCGATTGCGTCCGCCGCGGTTGCGTGACGGTGCCCACTGGAGTCGTAGCCGGCTTGCCGAGCAGGACAATCTCGAACCGTGGGAGCCTTCGGCCGAAGCGGATTGGGCTCAGCGGCATAGTGTTTCGGCCTGGCCGGCGATGCATTCCGGACTTCGTTCGGAAGCCCGCAAGGGCCGGATGCTTCCGTATGTCATAGAACTCGACGGCTGTTTCCGTGGTCAGCTGACAGTGGGCAACGTGACCCATGGCGCGCTGCGTTCGGCCTGGATCGGGTATTGGGTATCCGGGGAGGTCACCGGCGGCGGGGTTGCCACCGGCGCCCTGGCACTGGGATTGGACCACTGCTTCGGGCCGGTCGGACTGCATCGCGTCGAGGCCACCGTCCGGCCGGAGAACGTCGCGAGTCGGCGCGTGCTGGCCAAGGTGGGCTTTCGGGAGGAGGGCTTGCTCAAGCGCTACCTCAACGTGGACGGCGATTGGCGCGACCACCTGTTGGTGGCGATGACAGTCGAGGAGACCGACGGGTCGGTGACGGGCGGCTTGGTCCGGCGGGGGTTGGCCCGGTGGTCCTGAAACCGACACGGCTGTTGCAAATGTGACACTTGGGGCTGTTGGTGCTTGTCATCAGGGAATTACACGTGTGTAATTGGCACGGCGCGCCGCCACTGATGGCGGACGTCACGGACCTAGCCTGGTCGGGAAAGGAGCAGGCCCCATGCCAAGCATCCCCCAGTCATTACTCTGGATTTCACTCGTGGTGCTATGGCTATTCGTCTTGGTGCCGATGCTCATCAATAAGCGCGACACCGTTCGGCGAACCAGTGACCTTGCTCTTTCCACCCGGGTCCTCAATGGCGGTGCCAAGTCCCGGCTGATCAAGCGCAGCGGTCCGGCGGCAGGTCACCGGCACGATCCGGACTGGCAGGCCGGCGATCAGTTCATCGAGGACTACCCGGAGATGTACGACGAGACCACCGCAGAGGTCAGCGACTTCGTCGCCCAGCGTGACGTGATCCAGGAGTACGACGACGCCGTGCGGGAAGCGCGCATGGGCGCCCGATCCCGGTCTGTCGTGGTTGTCGCGGCAGTCACCGAGCGGACGCTGGTGGAGACCGACTACCTCGACGTTGACATCGTCGACGAGAATTCCGGTGCGCTGCCCGTCGGTGGTACCGGGGTTCAGGCCAGCCTTTTCGATACCCCGTTGGCGGAGCCGGCAGCGGTCGAACCCGATGCCGGACCGGTGGCCGCGTTCGCGGCTGATGCAGCCGACGATCTGGAAGCCGATCTGGAAGCCGAAT
>DAIPYT010000279.1:0-2966 GCA_036782595.1 Mycobacterium sp.
TGGCGCACTGGTACGCCTGGCAGGTGTCGGTGCTGGGGCTGGGCCCCGTCTGGCTGAGTTCCAACGAGCAGGCCCGCAAGCAGGTCGCCACCCTGCTCGACGAGGGCAACATCTTCGGCTTCGGCCTGTCCGAGCGCGAGCACGGCGCCGACATCTACTCCTCGGACATGATCCTGACCCGCACCGAAGACGGCTTCAGCGCCAGCGGCGGCAAGTGGTACATCGGCAACGGCAATGCCGCCGGACGGTTGAGTGTGTACGGCAAATTCGCCGACGACGACCCGCAGCATCCCGGCGAGCACGTGTTCTTCCTCGTCGACCCGAGCCACCCGCGCTACGAGCTACTCAAGAACGTCGTCGCCGGGCAGATGTTCGTCGCCGCGTTCAATCTCCACGACTATCCGGTGGCGCCCCACGACATCCTGCATGTCGGCAAGTCCGCATTCGATGCGGCGCTGGCCACCGTCAACGTCGGCAAGGTGAACCTGGGCTGGGCCAGCATCGGCATCTGCGAGCACTCCTTCTACGAGGCGGTGACCCACGCCCACAACCGCATCCTCTACGGCAACCGGGTCACCGACTTCCCCCATGTCCGGCGGATGCTGGGCGACGCCTACGCCCGCCTGGTCGCGATGAAGATCTTCGCCGCCCGCTCGACCGACTACTTCCGTTGCGCCAGCGAGGACGACCGTCGGTTCCTGCTGTTCAACCCGATCACCAAAGCCAAGGTGACCAGCGAGGGCGAGCGGGTCATCGACCTGCTCTGGGACGTGATCGCCGCCCGCGGCTTCGAACGCGACACCTACTTCAGCCGTGCGGCCACCGATATTCGCGCCCTGCCCAAGCTGGAGGGCACCGTCCACGTCAACATCGCGCTGGTGCTGAAGTTCATGCCGCGCTATCTCGGCGCCGCGCACGGTGCAGCACAGGACTACCCGGTAGTCCCGGTTCGCCAGGACGCCGGCGATGACGCCTACCTGTTCCACCAGGGGCCGGCCAAGGGTCTGGGGTCGATCGGCTTCGCCGACTGGCGTCCGGCCTTCGACCGATTCGCCCACCTGCCCAACGTCGCCATCTTCCGTGAGCAGATCGACGCGTTCACCCAACTGGTCCTGACCGCCCCGCCCACCGAGGCCCAGCAGAAGAACCTGGACTACCTGCAGATCCTCGGCCAGCTGTTCACCCAAATCGTCTATACCCAGCTGATTCTGGAGTCGGCGGCGATGGGGATCGACGACGGAGATACCCGGCCTGATTCGGTGAGCGATCTGTCCGATCTGACCGAGGCGCACCTCGATCGCATCCTGGCCGTGTTCGTCCGCGATATGGCGGATCAGGCGGTGGCCCTGCACGGGCAGGCTTCGGCGACCGACGCTCAGAGCTCCGCGGCACTGGCGATGGTGCGCAAGCCGCGTATCGAGGCTGGCGCCGAGGAGACGTTCGTCTCGGAGGTGCTGTCCTACAGCGGCACCTACGAGATGAAGCCCTGAACGGCGGCTAGGCTCTCCCGGGCTTCCCCGGGCTCACCCGCCCTCAGGCGGAACGGGCAAGATCCTGGCCCTCGGGAAACTCGATGGCGTCGGCGAACGCCGAGCGCAGCACACCGAGATAGCGGTCGACTGAGTCGACAGCCTCCTCGGTGTCCGGATAAGACACCGTGATGATGGTCTTGTCCGGATTTCGGGTGATCCACATATTGATTCCGCCGTGGGACAGCATGTCGATGTAGATACCCAAGCCGCTGGCCGCAGCGCCCGCCATCTTGCGGAAGTCCATCAGCGAGACCATCATCTCCACCCCGTTGGTGGAGACGCCGAGCTGGTCGGAGACCAGGTCCATGGCCCGTTTGAAGGGAACCGCGGCGAGTTGCTTGTTGGCATCGAAGGATTTCTGCGCCGCCCGCGCCATCAGCCCGAAGCTGCCGTCCTCGATGTCCACCGAGATGGGGAAGATGCTGGCGTACCAGCCGGCGCTGAGTGCCTGCGTGTCCTCCGAGCGAACCTCTGCAGGTGTGAACCCGTGGAAGACGTCCGCGCCGGTGAGTGCGTGGTCCGCCATTGCCGCACAGGCCATCACGCCACCGCTGAAACGGGCCCCCGCCGCCAGGCAGGCGTCGTCGAAGGCCTGGGTCTGCGCCGCATCGAGGAGTTCGACGGTGACGACGCCACCGGCGCAAACCTGTGAGGTGTCGCCCAGCGGCAGCGGAAAGCTCGGCCAGTTGTCTTTGGCGTCGTCTGCGAAGTCGGCCCAGTCCTTGATCGGCCGCGATTGCGCTGTCATCGAACCGACCTGCAGGTTCTGCTTGGCAGAGAAGTCCCGGTAGGCGGCCGTGGCCGGCAGTGGCATGGGCTGCCCCAGCACGAGCGCCTGGTAGGTCAGGCCGATGTCGTGGTAGGTGACGACGGCCGATGACCCGTCGGTATGCAGGTGATCGATGTTGGCGTAGAAGGTGAAGTGGTCGGCCTTCTGGATGACGCCGAAGGTGAAGCAATCCCATTCGAGGGTGTTCGGGGTGGCGGTCAGCACATGGTCACGGACCTCGTCGGCGTCCATGAAGCCCAGCGCGGTGGGGACGAACTCGATGCGCTCCGGGTCGTCGATAGTCCGGCGGGTGATGCCGTCCTCGTGCAGGTCGAACGCGCTGTGATAGGTGTCGTGGCGGCGGAGGTGGAGGTTGATCGCCTTCGACATCGCGGAGACGTCACACACCCCGTCGACGTTCCAGGACGCCATGATCAACCGCGGCACCTCACGGCCGTGGTCCTTGGCGAACTGCGCGGTGCGCAGGTGCTGCGCCTGCTGAAAACTCGGGGGAACCGGATCATGCCCGGCGCCGGCCATGGCCTCACGACTGGCCGGCGAGGCGGTCCACGTCGTAACCGGCCCGTTGCCGGGCTGCCAGCTTCTGATCGAACCGATGTCGACCACGTCTGTCTCCTCGCGGTGGCGGTTCCGGTTGTCTACCG
>DAIPYT010000280.1:0-2966 GCA_036782595.1 Mycobacterium sp.
TCTTAACTGAGGCAAGCCTAAGTCATTGGAACTGAGGTTGGTTACGCTACCCTAAGCTTATGTCGTCAGTCTCCGATCGAATGCGCGCGCGCAGGCTGACGGCAGCGCCCGAGTCCGGCCACGGACTGGCGCTCAACCAACTCCTGCACGGCCAGCGCGCCGTGGTCCTCGGCTACAGCGGCCAGGTAGACGCCGGAACTGCCAGGCGGCTTTTCGACCTGGGCATCGTGCCCGGTATCGAGGTGAGGATGGTTCGCCGCGCCCCGCTGCGCGACCCGGTGATCTTCCAGGTGGGCGACTACGAGATCGCGCTGCGGGATGCCCAATCCCGCCACATCACCGTCGAACCCCTCCGCTGATGGGCCACCAGCATCATGGCGGCGGCGGCGCCGCGCCGAACCATGGCGGCGGCGCAGCCGCGACGGCCGACCTCGGGCTGACCCGGTTCGCCGTCATCGGCAGTCCCAACTCCGGCAAGACCACGCTGTTCAACGCCCTGACCGGGCTGCACGCCAAAACCGGCAACTACCCCGGGGTCACGGTGGCCCGCTTCGAGGGGCGAATGCGGATCGGCGACCGGGAGACCGTGGTGGTCGAAGATCTGCCCGGCACCTACAGCCTGGATCCGATCAGCCCCGACGAGCAGATCGTCGTCGACGTCCTCGATACCGACCACCACAATGTGCGCGTCGACGTTCCCGACGCGCTGCTCGTGCTGCTCAACGCGACCACCCTGCGGCGCTCCCTGGGCCTGCTCGCTCAGGTGCAGCAGACCGGCCTGCCGATCTGCGTGGTGCTGACCTTCAGCGACGACCTCGCCCGGCGCAACGGACAGCTGGACGTCGCCGCGTTCAGCCGGGCGCTCGGCGTGCCGGTGGTTCCGGTAGTGGCCGGCCACCGCGACGGCCTCGAGCGGCTGCGCGAGGAGATGGCCGGATACCGGTCATGGAGCGCGCCGGTGGTGTTGCCGCCGACCGATCCCGCCGAGGTGACCGGGTGGACCGATTCGGTGCTGACGTCCGGTGGCTACCTGCTGCCCGAACTTGACCGGCGCAGCAGCCGCATCGATTCGGTGGTGCTGAACCCGGTGCTGGGCACCGCCATCTTCTTGTTCACGATGTTCCTGTTCTTCCAGACCATCTTCACCGTCGCCGCGCCACTGCAGGGCTGGGTCGAAACGGGCTTCGGCTGGCTGGGTGATCTGGTCGCGGCGCAAATCCATATTCCGTGGCTGGCGGCTTTCCTGTCGCAGGCCGTGGTGGGCGGTATCGGCGGCGTGCTGGTGTTCCTGCCCCAGATCGTGTTGCTGTTCGTTCTGATCGCGATTCTCGAAGGCACCGGATACCTCGCCCGGGCGGCGTTCCTGATGGACCGGGTGATGGCGCGGGCCGGCTTGGAGGGGCGCGCCTTCGTCGCACTGCTGTCGTCGCTGGCGTGCGCCATCCCGGGCATCATGGCGACCCGGTCGCTACCGTCGGCCCGCGACCGGCTGGCGACCATGATGGCCGCGCCGTTGATGACCTGCGCGGCACGGCTGCCGGTCTACATCCTGCTGGTGAGCATCCTGCTGCCGGCGCAGGAACGGATGGGTCCGTTCAATGCGCGCGGTGTGGTGATGTTCGCGCTGTACCTGCTCGGTGCGGTGTCGGCGATGCTGGTGGCGGCGGTGTTCAAGAAGTTCACCTCGCGCAGTGGCCCCCAGTTGCCGTTCTACATGGAGATGCCGCCGTATCAGATGCCGCGGCTGAAAACCGTTGCGGCAGAAGTGTGGACGGCGGCATCGGCGTTCCTGCGCAAAGTCACCTCGATCATCCTGGCCACCACGGTGGTGCTGTGGGTGCTGTTGAACCTGCCACTGCGCAGCGACGCCGAACTGTCGGCGGCCGGGGTGGACACCGGCGACGAAACGGCGGTGGCCGCCTATGTGATCGACCACTCCTACGCCGCCTCGGTCGGCAAGGCGGTCGAACCGGTCTTCGCCCCGCTGGGGTTCGACTGGCGAATCAACATCGGCATCCTGTCCTCGCTGGCCGCGCGCGAGGTGTTCGTCGCCACCCTCGGCCAGGTGGCGGCCGCGGAGAACCCCGAGGAACCGGCGCAGGCCCTGGCCGATATGCGGGTCCAGGATGGACCGAATGCCGGCCGGCCGTTGTTCGACGCCCCGACCATCGCGGCACTGCTGGTGTTCTTCATGTATGCGCTGCAGTGCATGTCGACGGTGGGCGTGATGCGCCGGGAGAGCGGATCGTGGAATTGGCCGGCGATCGCGTTCAGCTACATGTTCGTCCTGGCGTGGGTGCTGGCGCTGGCCGCGCGGACCGTCGTCGGCGCGCTGGTATGACGGCACCGGTGATCGCCCTGCACGCCGAGCGGGTGGCCGCAGACCCGCACGCGGTGCGGTGGGTGGTGCCGGCCGGCAGCCTGCCGGTCGGCCGCGTTCGGCGGGCCCCGGGTCGACTCGGGGAGTTGTTCACCGACGGCACGTTGACCACCGGTCTGGTCGAGGGCACCGCGGTGTGGCTGTGGCTGCGCGAGGACCTGGCGTGGACCGGACACGGCACGGCCGTGCAGGCAGCGCTACGCGAGGCGCTGGCCGAACCCGACGAGTGGAGTGTCGAGTCCGCCCCCGGCGAGGTCCTGCATCTGGTCACCAGCGACCTGTTGAACGGAACCGTCGGCGACTTCATCCGCTCGCATGGCGGATCGGTGAGCGCCCTGCGGGTCGGCGACGACGAGGTGGTGGTGGCACTCGGCGGAGCCTGCGAGCACTGCCCGGCTGCCGGACACACCCTGCGGCTGCGATTGATGGACGAACTGCGCCGCCGCTGCCCGGGTCTGACCGAGGTGGCCCGGGACGGCACCCAGCTGACCTTGTCGCTGGGTTCGGCGCGGGGCTGACACCCGGGGGATTTCAGTGAAACCGCTTGAGCCGAAGGCTGTTCACCACCACCAGCACCGAGGACACC
>DAIPYT010000281.1:0-2928 GCA_036782595.1 Mycobacterium sp.
GGACTTCCTTGCGCCGCTGTCCTCGGTGCCGTCCGCCGAAGGGGGCCAGAGCCTGCTGCGTGATGCCTATCAGCTGTATTTCCGGGCGGCCGGTGAGGGCGACCCGCTCCTGCGCGACCAGGCGGTGCTGCTGGGCAATCTCTCGATCCTGCTGCACGAGCACTGGCGGCTTCAGCGTTTCTTCGACACCGCGATCCCTCCCGGCGCGCACCGCATCGTGACCGCTCACCTGCTGCACTACGAGGTGGCCGGCGAGAGGCTTTCGGTCGGGCGCGACGTCCCCCCGCTCTCAGCACTCGACGACTATCCACCAACGCTCACCGATGTCGTACTGCCCGAGTTGCAAACATTTCTCGATCAGTGGGACCGAACGCCGAACACGCCGAAGGGCAGCGCGGCCCGTGACTGGACCCACATCGGTGACCGGATGAACTACATCGTCGAGCTCCTGCGAACCCGCCACCACAATCCCGAGTTGTTCCGAGCTCCGTTCGACCAGACGACGCAGGCGCTGATCCTTGCCCGCGGCGACTGTTTGCATTGAGCAATGGCGGAGAGCATCCGAGCGACCAGCTGCAGTCCGCTGTAGGCTGACGAGAGTGGTTACTGCGACACGATATCCGTCACGTGTCTGTGCGATGCTGGTGACCGCACTGCTGGCGGCCGGATGCAGCAGTCCCAAGCCGGAAGGTGTCAAGCCCGATCAAGAATCCGGGCAGATGGTCGCTATCTACCAGGACGCGACAACGCCCGCGGCGATCCAGGGCCGCACGCTCATGCAGAACGCGCGCGTATTGGAAGATATCGCTGATTACATCAACGGCTATCTGAAATTGCCGTTCGGAATCGAACTCGTGGGATCACAATGCGACGACCAGAACGCCTACTGGAGCGCGGCGGACAAGAGGATCACCGTCTGCTACGAGTTCGCCGACCTGTTCCTCGCGGCGTTCAACAGCGGACCCGACGAACGCGCCACCGACCCCGCCAGGGCAGCGGTCAATTCAACGATCGCAATCGCGTACCACGAGGTCGGCCATGCGGTCATATCCATCTATGACCTGCCGGCGACCGGCCGGTTGGAAGACGTCGCGGACCAATTCGCCGCCTACATGTGGCTTGTGCCGGATGACGACATCAAGAACGACGCACCCGAGATCGTCAAAGATTTCGCCGAGATGTTCAAGCGTTTTTCGGCTAACCGCAGCGGTCTGGTCGACGACGACTTCGCTGACGCGCACTCCCTGGACCTGATCCGGATGTACAACCTGGCCTGTTGGGTTTACGGCTCGGACCCGGCCGCTCATGCCGATGTGATCGCCCAGGTCGGGCTTCCGAAGGAAAGAGCCGACCGCTGCGAGTTCGAATTCCAGCGGCTTTCTAAAGCCTGGAAAAAACTCTTGGCGCCACACGTCAAATAGTCTCGGCGACGTCGGCTTCGAGCCGCTGCCGTTCGAAACGTCCCACGCGGGAATCCTCCCGGCCGGAGATGTCCGGTCACAATCGATGAAACGTCTACTTCCCACCTGGAATGGCGGATCCGTTGGGGCCGGCGGCGGGGCACTGAATTCCGGTGATCCCGGTGACGGTGTCCTGCTTTTGTAGGACGGCGATTCGTCCATCGAAGGGTGCGGTGCGGGGATCCCGCGGCACCCTCGGCGGTGGCATCTTTGCTGGTGAGAGCCGATTGGAGTCGCCGATCGGCATGATCACCAGGAGTTTCCAAATGTGCGCTTTCGGTCCAGACTTCCTCGGGACGGTCGTCAGCCGACTGCCCGCGTTAACCACTGTCAGCCCGGCGGTGGCCGTGTCAATCGCGCTGGCCTTCCTTGCTGCGGTCACGTTGTTGCCGGCCATGCTGGTACTCGCCGGCCGGCGGGGGTGGGTGACCCCGCGCGGCTCCGGAAACAACCGATTCTGGCGAGTCCTGGAAGTCCGGATCGTTAGGCGCCCCAGGACGTCGCCCTGATAGGCGACGCCAACGGGTGGCCGGCCAAGGCCGCGTCCTCGACGTAAGCCGCGCCCTTGAGCACTAATGCCCCGAGGCCCTGCCGCCGGAGCATGGGTTTGGCCAGCTGTCAGCGCACCGCGGCCCGGCCGCGGATTCTGCCGAGGGCGACCAGGGCGAGAAGCGTCACTAGCAGCAGCACTGTCGTACTGGCCGCTGCCTGGAACGCCTGTCCGCGGTCGGTGAGTCCGAAGATGGTGACCGGCAGGGTTTTCCATGTCGCCGGATACACCATGACAGTGGCGCCCAGCTCGCCCATCGACAGGGCGATTGCCAAACCGGCAGCGGCACCGAGAGCGGGCAGCAGCAGCGGCAGCGTCACCCCGAACAACACCCGAACCGGGCCGGCCCCAAGCGACTCAGCAGCCTGGCGGTAGGCCGGGTTGACCCGGTCCAGGGCGGCCGAAACAGCGCTGAAGGCGAAGGCCAGCACCAGCACGAAGTGCGCCAGGATGACGATCCACCGGGTCCCGCCAAGCAGCAGTGGGCGATTGTTGAACGCGATGAGCAGACCGAGGCCTATCGCCACCGACGGCACCGCGATCGGGAGGTGGAACACGGCGTCAGTGAGACGGCGCAACCACCCGGGCACTTCGCGGGCACCGATCGCCGCCCACGCCCCAAGCACCAGTGCCAGACCGCCGGCGATGACCGCGGTTTGCAGACTGACCGAGAGGCTGGCCAGATTCTCACCCGAGAGCGCCTCCCCGAACCGGGCGAGACCGAGTCCCGACGGCAGCGGCCCGTTCCACGCGCCGGCCAGACCCGCAAGAACCACGGTGGCCAGTGGTGCAACGAAGACGATCAGCACCACGAGGGCAAACACCACGAGAACCGCGGCTTTGGCTTGCTTGCTCCACAACAACATCCGACTACTCCGTCCGGTCGCGGCCTGCGGTCACGCGGGCGAAGAGTATGCG
>DAIPYT010000282.1:0-2920 GCA_036782595.1 Mycobacterium sp.
TCGGTCAGCAGCAGCCTCTCCTGCGTCACTGCGGCGCGCACGATCCGAGTCATCGGTGATCCCCTCCGGCCAATTGATCCAGTGCATGATCGAGCACCTCATCAAGCACACCCAACCCGTCGCGCACGCCCCCGGTGGACCCGGGCAGGTTGATCACCAGGGTCCGACCGGCCACCCCACACACCCCGCGGGACAGCACAGCGGTGGGTACCTTCGGCAGACCGGCGCGGCGGATGGCGTCGGCCAGGCCGGGAATCTGGTAGTCCAGCACCCCCGCGGTGGCCTCCGGTGTGCTGTCCGTCGGTGAAATGCCGGTACCGCCGGAGGTGATGACGACGTCGACACCGTCGCGCACGGCCGACCGCAATGCCAGGCCCACCGGTTCACCATCGGTGACCACCTCAGGGGCTGCGACGGTGAATCCGCGACCGGTCAGCCAGTCCCGGATGAGCGGGCCGCAACGATCCTCGTAGGTTCCCGCCGCCGCACGGGTGGAGGCGATGACCACGTGGGCTGTCCGACTCACTGCGAATTGGTCCAGACGCCGGTCTTGCCGCCCTCCTTGCGGAGAACACGGACGTTGTCGATACGGGCCTCGGGGTCGACGGACTTGATCATGTCGTAGACGGCGAGGGCGGCGACCGTGACCGCCGTAAGCGCCTCCATCTCGACGCCGGTGCGGTCGGTGGTCCGCGCCGCAGCGCTGATTTCTATTGCGCTGGAGCCGATTTCAAAGTCGACGTCGACGCTGCTGAGCGCGATCTGATGACACAACGGGATGAGGTCGCTGGTGCGTTTGGCGGCCAGGATGCCGGCTACCCGGGCAGTCGCCAGCGCGTCCCCTTTGGGGAGATCGCCGACGGCAATCAAACTCACCACCTCCGGGGTGGTGTGGACGGTCCCGACTGCGGTCGCGCGGCGTTTGGACGCGGACTTACCGCTGACATCCACCATCCGAGCGGCACCCTGGTCGTCGACATGCGACAACCGGTGCCGCCCGCTGGTCACCGGTTGACTGAGGTGACCGGGTGGACGTACGGAAGGGTCGAAGCGGGCACCGGGAAGGTGATCTCCCCGAACGGCGAAAGCGCGCCCACCACGGGCGAGGCAAGTTCGCTGACCGGGTGGTCTTCGGGATCCCTGGTCGGCCAGCCGTTGTCGACATACCTGTGTTTCTGCAAGTTCTGTGCCACGGAATCATTCTGACACTTGTCCGGCCAACTCGCCCACATGCTGGCTGAATTACCCTGGTCAGCGATGACCGAGCAGCGAGCCACCAAAAGCGTGCCGCTGGGCGCGTGGCTGTCCGGTCTTTCGGATGAGCGGTTGATCGGGCTGCTGGAGCTTCGGCCGGATCTGGCCCAACCCGCGCCCGGCAGTGTCGCCGCCCTGGCCGCCCGCGCCGCGTCCCGGCAGTCCATCAAGGCCGCGGCCGACGACTTGGACTTCCTGCGGTTGGCCGTGCTCGACGGCCTGCTGGTGCTGGGTGCCGACCATGCCGGGGTGCCGGTCGACGTCCTGGAAGGCCTGATCGGGGATCGGGCTGCCCGCACCGATCTGGATCACGCCGTCGAGGACCTGCGCACCCGCGCGCTGGTGTGGGGCGAGGATGAGTTGCGGATCTCGGGGGAAGCCGGCGCGGCGTTGCCCTGGTTTCCGGGCCAGGCGGTCGCTGAAACACCGGCTGCGCAGGATCTTGAGCGGGCCCTCGATGATCTCGACGATTCGGCCCGAGAGGTGCTGGAGCGACTCGTCGTCGGTTCGCCGGTCGGGCGCACCCGCGATGCCGCCCCCGGCACACCGTCCGATCGGCCGGTGCAGCGACTGCTGGCTTTGGGACTGTTACGCCAGGTGGACACCGATACCGTGCTGCTGCCGCGTGTCGTCGGGCAGATCCTGCGCGGGGAGGAACCGGGACCGACCAGCCTGACTGCCCCGAACCCGGCGGTCAGCACCACCTCAGCCCGCGATGTCGACGCGTCCGCGGCCGGTGCCGTGATGGAGTTGATCCGGCAGGTCGAGGTCATTCTCGAGACGCTGTCGGCAGCACCGGTTCCCGAACTGCGCAGCGGCGGCCTCGGTGTTCGGGAAGCCAAGCGGCTGGCCAAGATCACCGGCATCGACGAGCATCGTCTCGGATTGATTCTGGAACTGACCGCCTCGGCGGGGCTGATCGCCAGCGGCGTCCCCGGGCTGCCGACGGCCGACGGGGCGACGTTCTGGGCGCCGACGGCGGCCGCCGACCGGTTCGCCGAGGCCCCCGCGGCGTCCCGATGGCTTCAACTGGCGGGCGCCTGGCTTGACCTTCCGTCCCGGCCGGGACTGGTCGGCGATCGGAGCCCGGACGGTAAGCCCTATGCAGCCCTGTCAGATTCGCTGTACTCCACTGCCGCGCCCCTGGATCGGCAGCTGCTGCTGCGGCTGCTGGCGGAGCTGCCCGAGGGTGCCTGCGTCGACGCCGTCAGCGCCTCCCGGGCGTTGATCTGGCGTCGGCCCCGTTGGGCGGCCCGACTGCAGCCCGGTCCGGTCGGGCACCTGCTCGACGAAGCCCATGCGGTTGGGCTGACCGGTCGCAACTCGCTGAGCACACCGGCCCGGGCACTGATGGACGGCGACGAGGCGCCCCTGGCGGCGATGACGGCGGCCCTGCCCGCCCCGATCGACTATTTCCTGGTGCAGGCGGATCTGACCGTGGTGGTGCCCGGCCCACTGCTCCGCGAGGTGGCCGATGAATTGGCGGCGGTCGCCACCGTCGAATCCGCGGGTGCGGCGATGGTCTACCGGGTCAGCGAACAGTCCGTCCGCCACGCGCTCGATACCGGCCGAACCGCCGACGGTTTGCAGCGCTTCTTCGAGAAGTATTCGAAAACCCCTGTGCCGCAGGGCCTGAGCTACCTGATCAATGATGTGGCACGCCGTC
>DAIPYT010000283.1:0-2911 GCA_036782595.1 Mycobacterium sp.
GCGCCGGGCTGGCCGGCGCCACGGCCGCCGGGGCGTTGACGAAGCCGGCTGTCGGTCACGCGGACGCACCGACGATGGTGACCGGAACATTCGTCTCAGCCGCCCGCGGCGGTATCCCCACCAACTGGGCCATCGCCCGGCCGCCCGGCCAGACCGGGCCGCTGCGCCCGGTGATCGCACTGCACGGCAAGGGCAGCAACGCTGCGACGGTGATGGCCGGCGGTGTGGAGAGCGGCCTCGCGCAAGCCGTCGCCGCCGGTCTTCCGCCGTTCGCAGTGGTGGCCGTCGACGGCGGCGGCAGTTACTGGCACCGCCGCGCCTCGGGCGAGGACGCCGGCGCCATGGTCCTCGATGAACTCATCCCGATGCTGCCCGGTCAGGGCCTGGACACCTCACGGGTGGGTTTCCTGGGCTGGTCGATGGGCGGCTATGGCGCACTTCTGCTGGGCGCCCGGATCGGGCCGGCCAGAACCGCGGCCATCTGTGCGGTGAGCCCGGCGCTGTGGCTATCACCGGGTGCGACGGCACCCGGGGCCTTCGACGGTGCTGACGACTATGCCGCCAACAACGTATGGGGACTGCCTGCTCTCGGTTCGATCCCGCTGCGTGTCGACTGCGGGTTCAGCGATCCGTTCTACGCGGCCACCAAGGAATTCGTCGCCCAACTGCCGAACCCGCCGGCCGGCGGCTTTTCACCCGGCGACCACAGCGGAAGCTTCTGGAGTTCCCAGCTGCCGGCTGAGATCGCCTGGATGGCGCCGCTGCTCACCGCCTGAGTCAGACGATGTTGGTCCAGTCCAGGAACATCGCTGCGTAGTCGGCGTCGCCGCCGACACTGACATCACGCTCCCGCCAGCCGGAACGCCGGGTACCCCATTCCGGGAATTCTGTTGCTGCAGCGGTGATCCGGGCGGCATCGGAACCCGAGGAGTCGCCGCACGGCGTGACGGCGCCGGAGCGTTCAATGCGCCACGTTCCACCGCCCGGCCCGGTGAGGGTGATCGACAGCGGCCGGTCCAACCAGGTTGGCGTACCGGCCTGCAGTTGGTTCGACAGCACCGCCATCATCCATTCCAGCACCGCAGCCATCCGGTTGGCGTCGATGGCGGGTGCGGACCGGCCCAGTGCGGGCGCCATGTCATGCGCAAGGTGGGTGTAGTGGTCGAAAACCAGTGCGCTGGGCAGCACCCGCGCCGGGAACTGGCCGAGTTCGGCAAGGGGCAGCCGGACCCGGCTGGCCGGCTTGCTCACCATCACCGGGATGGCGGCCCCGAAAACTGCACTCCACCTTCGGTATTCGCCCAACACCTGTCCGGATGTGCGATCCCGGCGGACCTCCACCATCTGATCGTTGGTCTGCTCGATATCGTCGGCCCGCAGGATTGTGAACACCGCGGGGCCGAACATGGCGTGACACCCCGCACCCATATGTGCCACGACGTCGGCGATGCTCCACCCCTGCGCGCGACTGTTCATCCGCCAGTCCGCCGGCCCCAGGGAATCGCAGAACTGCAGCACGTCGGCACGCTGCGCGCGAAATGCCGCACGCCGGTCGATCACCGCGGTCACAGGTGGATCCGTCCCTCCGCGGCCAACAGTGCGATATCGGTGCGGAAGTGGCTGCCCGGCAGATTGATTTGCGATATCGCGTCGTAGGCCGCCGCACGCGCCGCGGCAAGATCGGCACCGGTGCCCACGACCGACAACACCCGGCCTCCGGAGGAGATCACCGCACCGTCGTCGCGGCGCGCGGTGCCGGCGTGCAGTACGCCGGCGGCCTCGCCACCGGTGATGACATCGCCGACCCGAGGCCGGCCGGGATAGTTCTCCGCCGCCAACACCACGGTGACGGCGTATCCGTCCTGCCACTTCAGTGCCGGGAAGTCGGCCAGCGTTCCGGTGGCGGTCGCGTACAGCAGTCCGCCGAGCGGGGATTCGAGCAGGGCCAGCACGGCTTGGGTTTCGGGATCTCCGAAACGGCAATTGAATTCGACGACGGCCGGACCGGCGGAAGTGATCGCCAGTCCTGCGTAGAGCAACCCGGAGAACGGGCATCCTCGGCGGGCCATCTCGGCGGCGACCGGTTCCACGACGTCCCGCACGATCGCAGCGGTCACCGCATCGGGAAGCCACGGCAGCGGGGTGTAGGCCCCCATGCCGCCGGTGTTCGGTCCGCTGTCGTCATCACCAACCCGCTTGAAATCCTGAGCGGGCAGCAACGGCACCACGGTTGTTCCGTCCACCAGGCAGAACAGCGACACTTCGGGGCCGTCGAGGAAGGACTCGAGCAGAACGGGGTTGCCGGAATCCAGCAGGTCCACCGCGTGGGCGCGGGCGGTGTCACGATCGGCGGTGACCACAACACCCTTACCCGCGGCCAGTCCGTCGTCTTTGACCACCCAGGCCTGCTGCCCGGCCGGCGGGCCGAAGCGGTCCAGGGCGGCGTCCAACTCGGATGGGTTGTCCACCGTGGCACTGGTCGCGGTCCGCACGCCGGCGGCAGCCATCACGTCCTTGGCGAAGGCCTTGGACCCCTCGATTCGGGCGGCCTCCTTGGACGGGCCGAAACAGGCGATGCCGGCCGCCCGGACGGCGTCAGCCACCCCGCGGACCAGGGGGACCTCCGGGCCAATCACCACCAGATCGGCGTCCAGGCCGGCGGCCAGGTCGGTGACAGCCTCGGGTGAGCTGACGTCGACGTCGTACTGGCTGGCCAGGGCGGCCGTTCCGGCATTGCCGGGAGCCACCGCCAGGAAGTCGACCGCGGGATCCTTGCGGAGCCCGAGCAGCAGGGCATGTTCCCGGGCACCGGATCCGATCACAAGGACGCGCACGATGTCACACCCTAGGCCGTGGGGCTTATCAGCTGTGGGTGAACCTGCGAGCGCGCAGAGCCACGGCGCGGGATGGC
>DAIPYT010000284.1:0-2896 GCA_036782595.1 Mycobacterium sp.
CGTTCGATGGCATCGACCATCCGGGCGTTCTGCTCGTCCACGCGCCGGCTCATCAGGGAAGCGGTGTCGGCGGCAGCGGGGTAGGGGCCTGGCTTGGCGGGGAAGGCCAGCATGCGAAAGAACTGTGGATGATCCAAGGCGAAGCGCAGGTACTGCTCGGATGCGGCCAGGAGTTGTTCGATCGGATTGCGGTCCGGGGTGTAGGCACGGTCCATGTAGTCGCGGTCGACGTCGAGGGCCCGTGCGACGACGGCCGCGTAGAGGCCTTCCTTGCTGCCGAAGTTGTTGTAGATCGAGCCGACGGCCACACCGGCGTGCTGTCCGATCTCCTCGACGGTGACCTCGTCGACCGGCCGCTCGGCGAACATCTGCTGCGCCGCTGCGACGAGAGAGTCCATGGTCCGTTGCTTGCGCGGATCCATGCGGCGTTCGGTTTCAACCTCCACAGGCCGATCTTACTGCGGAAACACCGTCTATTGAAACGATTGCAATAGATTGCCGGCTCGGCTAGCATCGCTCGCATGTTGAAACCGTTGCAACAACCCTCGGCTGAGGGCCGGCTGATGGAATTGGGCATAGACCTGCCGGCGCCTTTCCCGCCGGCCGGCGAGTACGTCAACGCCGTGCGCACCGGCGACCTGCTGATCCTTGGCGGCCACGTTCCGTTCCATCCTCCGGAGACAATCGTGCTGGGCAAACTGGGTGCCGATCTTGACGTCGAGGACGGGCGCCGCGCGGCCCGTTATGCGGCGATCAGCGCGCTGGCCACCATCCGGTCGGTGCTCGGAAGCCTCGACGCGGTGAAGCAGATCGTCTTGGTGCGCGGGGTCGTCAACGCCGAACCCGACTTCATCGGGCACACCCAAGTTATCGACGGGGCTTCGGAGGTCTTCGTCGACGTCTTCGGCGACGCGGGTCGCCACGCTCGCCTGGCGGTGGGAGTCTCCTCGCTGCCGGCGAATCTGGCGCTGGAGATCGAGGTGACAGTGGAGGTCGCCCGATGAGCGGCGGAGAACCCACACTCGCTGTCGTCGGCAGGTTGGGTCGCGCTCAACTCGACCAAGTCATGCGGCGGGCCGCACGGCGGGTGGGACGGGATCGGCCGGAAGTGTTGCCGCTCAGCGCTGTTCCCGTCCCCGACACCCCGGTAGCGCTCGAAGCCGCGAGTCTGCTGGCCAACCAAGCTCCGGGTGTCCTTGCCGCGCATAGCTACCGGGCTTACCTCTTCGGTGGAATGATCGGAACCCGTGATGGATTGAGCTGGGATCCCGAACTCCTCTTCGTCGCGGCGATGCTGCACGACCTGGGACTGACCGATTTCGTCGGCGGCGAAGGCCCTTTCGAACAGCGCGGCGCCGCATCGGCGGAATCGTGGCTGCGGGATCAAGGCTGGCCGGGGGAGCGGGCTGCGATCGTCGCGAAGGCGATCCGCATGCACCTCGACGTCGGCCGGGCCGATAAGGAACGCCCGGAGGTCGCGCTTCTGCATTTCGGGACCGCGGCTGATGTCACCGGCATGAGGCTGGAGGACATCCATCCGCAGACTGTCGAGCAGGTGATCGACGCCTACCCCCGTCAGGGATTCAAGGCATTCTTCGCGGATGCAATGCGCACCGAGGCGCGAGCGCAGCCCCACTCGGCGACAGCGGCCCTGTGCCGGTGGGGTCAATTCACCTGGCGCATCACACATTCACCATTTGCGGAGTGATCATGACCCACAACCTCGGAAACCCGACCATGGCAACTCTTTTCGCCGCCGGGCTGATCTTCCTTTTGGCGCTGATACTCGGGATCTGGAAATACCGGCAGATGGCGACGAGCCCTGACCACCTGGCCCATCCTTACGTCGACATCGCGCATCGCGCCGCGCTGCTGTATTCCTTCGCGACGTTGCTTCTGGCGGTCTTCGTCGAACTCAGCGCCTGGCCGTCCTGGGTCAACTCGGCGGCTGCGGCCACGGTGATCATCTTCTTCGTCGGCGCGATCGTCAGCTACATCATCCACGGTGCCAAGCGCGACACCACTAATCAGCTGGACCAATCGGGGCCGGCGATTCACGTGGCCATGGTGTCGCTGATCGTCGCGGAGATCGGGGGCTTCGCCGTCCTGCTGTCCGGCTTCCTGTGGGGCTGGCTGTGACACCGCTGAACCACATCGAGGACTTCTTATGACCATTCTCGTGATCGCACTGACTGGCGTGTTCTTCTTCGGGATGGGCATCTTCGCGTTGGTCCGCCCGGCGGCGCTGATCCGCCCATTCGGCATCACCTTGCCGATACCCGAATCACGTGCCGAAGTGCGCGCTGTCTACGGCGGTTTCGGCCTGGCGATCGCCGGCGTGCTGGCGCTGGCGGCACGCGAGCCCACTCTGCGTGACGGGATCTTGATCACGGTGGCTGCCGCCCTCGGCGGCATGGCTTTCGGACGGCTGGTGTCCGGAGTCGTGGACCGGCCCAAGGCGTTCTATCCGAACTGGTTCTATTTCGTGGTGGAGGTGGTAGCGGCGGCCGCCTTGCTGTGGGCGGCGCGCGGTCACTAGTGCGCTGTGTGGTGATCCTGAATCATCTGATTCACCGAACCCTTGAGAAGTCAGAATTCCCAGGTATAGAAGACTGCTTGGTCTTGCCGAATGTGGAGCTGCTGATATGTGCGGAATGACGGGTTGGGTGGATTTCTCGCGGGATCTGACCCGGGAACGGGCCGTGATCGAGGCGATGACCGAGACCATGGCGTGCCGTGGTCCCGACGCGGAGGGGTCCTGGATACGGCGCGACGTCGCACTTGGCCATCGCCGGCTGGCGGTCATCGACCTGGCCGGTGGCGCACAGCCGATGGTGGTTTCCACACCATCGGGCGATGTGGCCATGGTGTACACCGGAGAGGCCTACAACTTCAC
>DAIPYT010000285.1:0-2848 GCA_036782595.1 Mycobacterium sp.
CGGTGCAGCGTCTCGGGTTCGGGCACGTACTGCAGGACGGTGTAGTGCTGCAGCGCCCGGGTGTCGATATCGGTGTCCAGGCCGAGGAGGTCGGCGAGGTCCAGCAGGCACTTCTTCTCGCTGCCGACGGCGGTGCCGCCCGGTCCGGTGGCCATGAACAGCGGCTTGATGCCGAACGGGTCCCGGGCGCAGAACAGTTCACCGCGCACGGTGTCCCACAACGCGAACGCGAACATGCCGCGTAACCGGCCCAGTGCCGCGGTGCCCCAGTAGTGATAGGCCGCGACGATCGCCTCGCCGTCCCCGTCGGTGGCGAACTGCGCCCCGAACTCGGTCCGCAGCACCTCGCGGAGCTCGAGATAGTTGTAGATCTCCCCGTTGAAGACCAGCACGTAGCGGTCCGGCTCGCCGGGCGGCCCCCAGCGCAGCGGCTGGTGGGAATGGGCGATGTCGATGATCGAGAGCCGGTTGAATCCCAGGACCACCTGTTGGTCGGCCCAGGTGCCGGGCTCGTCGGGGCCTCGGTGGCGCATGAGATGCGACGCACCTGCGACGGCGTCGACGGTCTCGTCGGTGATGGCGCCGGCCGCGTGTCCTACCAGGGCAAGCAGTCCGCACATTCGGCCAAGTATGCCGGACCGGGACCAAGCGGCCGAACCGGATCCGACCGAATCGCCAGGTGTGTCAGCCTGCTGTTCATTGGTGGTCTACGCTGCGTAGTATTCGAGTGGCGATGCGCCCTCGTGCCGCCCTGCTATCGGGGTGGTTCGGGTGTATCGGCCCAGGTTGTGACATCAGGAGGCGCCAAGTGACACCACGCGGGCTAGGCGATGCCACCGTCAGCTCCGGGACCCGCTCCAACCGGCGTCGGACGGCGGCGCTGACCGCTACCTTCGCGGTGCTGGCGCTGTCCCTCAGCGGGTGCAGCTGGCGAGACGGTCTTGCGCTCGGGTGGCCCAGGGGCATCACTCCCGAGGCGCACTCCATGCACAAGCTGTGGCTCTGGTCGGTGATCGCCGCGCTGGTCATCGGTGTGATCGTCTGGGCTCTGATGTTCTGGTGCGCGGCGGCCTTCCGCAAGAAGAGCGGCGATGAAGAACTGCCCCGCCAATTCGGCTACAACATGCCGCTCGAATTGGTGCTCACGGTCGTCCCCTTCCTGATCATCTCGGTCCTCTTCTACTTCACCGTGGTCACCCAGGAGAAGGTTCTGAACAAGGAGCCCAACCCGGAGGTCGTGGTTGACGTCACCGCCTTCCAGTGGAACTGGAAGTTCGGCTACCAGAAGATCGCCTACGCAGACGGCTCCTTCAATTACGACGGCGCCGATCCGGCCCGCAAGGCGGCGGTGATCTCCAAGCCCGAGGGTAAGGACGCTAACGGCGAGGAGAAGGTCGGCGCCGTCCGCGGGATGAACCCCGAGGACCGCTCCTACCTCAACTTCGACAAGATCGAGACTCTCGGCACGAGTGATGAGATCCCAGTCCTGGTTCTGCCGGTCGGTAAGCGCATCGAGTTCCAGCAGGCCTCCGCCGACGTGATCCACTCGTTCTGGGTCCCGGAGTTCCTGTTCAAGCGCGACGTGTTCCCGGAGCCGGAGGCCAACCACACCGAGAACAAGTGGCAGGTGTCCGAGATCAGCCAGACCGGCGCCTTCGTCGGTCGGTGCGCGGAGATGTGCGGCACCTACCACTCGATGATGAACTTCGAGGTGCGGGTGGTATCGGCCGGCGATTTCAAGACCTATCTGCAGGCACGTAGCGCCGGCAACACCAACGCCGAGGCGCTGAAGGCGATCAACCAGCCGCCGCAGGCCGTCACCACCAAGCCGTTCGACACCCGCCGCGGCGAACGGGTGATCCCGAAGCCGGAGATGGCCGCCGCGCAGGCGACCAAGTAGGGGAGAGTCCGATATGCGTATCGAAGCCAGACTTTTCGAGATCCTCACCGGATTCTTCGTTCTCACGGCGGTCGTCTACGGAGCGCTGACGGCGGTGTTCGAACCGGGCGGCCTGGAGTGGGCGGGAACCACCGCCCTGGTCCTCACCGCGGGCCTGTCGCTGATCATCGGCACCTTCTTCCGCTTCGTGGCCCGTCGTCTCGACACCCGCCCCGAGGACTACGACGATGCCGATATCGCCGACGGAGCGGGCGAGCTGGGATTCTTCTCCCCGCACAGCTGGTGGCCGATCCTCATCGCGGCGGCATTCTCGACCGCCGCCATCGGTGCGGCCCTGTGGCTGCCCTGGTTGATCGTCACCGGCATCGTCGCTGTGCTGGCCGCAGTCAGCGGACTGGTCTTCGAGTACTACGTCGGCCCCGAGAAGCACTGACCCCCCAGGGTCACAATCCGGCCCGGATCTGACGCCACCCCGGTCTCGAGGCGGTGGACCGGTTGCCCGGTTGGGTAGTGTTCTCGTACCCGGGACTCCACGGAGGATAGTCGACAGATGAGCGGGCCCAATCCACCGGATCAACCGGTCGGCGACCGCGAAGAGCTGACCGATACAGGGTTTTCCCGTGCCTACTCCGCGCCAGAGTCGGAGCAGTACACCATCGCCCCGTATGTTCCGTCCACCGAACTGGAACTGTACGACTACGACGCCTACGAGAAGTCCCGTGGCTCAGAGGAACTGCCGCCCCCGAAGTGGCCGTGGGTTGTCGGTGTCACCGCCATCGTCGCTGCCATCTCGCTGGTGGTGTCGGTGTCGCTACTGGTGACCAACAACGACGACACCGAGAACCTCGCCACCCCGGCTACCAGCACCATTCCTCCGCCCCCGGTGCAGGATCAGATCACCACACCGCCGCCGCCCCCGCCACCTCCGCCGCCACCGCCGAGTGAGGC
>DAIPYT010000286.1:0-2814 GCA_036782595.1 Mycobacterium sp.
GAAAGCAGCTCCGGCGAAAGCAGCTCCGGCGAAAGCAGCTCCGGCGAAAGCAGCTCCGGCGAAAGCAGCTAAGGCCGCACCCGCCAAAGCGGTCAAGGTCGCCCCGGCGCGCAGCCGAGCCAAGAAGGCCGCCGCTGCTGCGACCCCTGTGCCAGCCGAAACCGTGACCGAGGTTGTGGTCGAGGAAGCCGACGTCGAACTGGCCGTTGAGCCCGAAATCGACGCCGTTGAGGAGATCGAACTCGACGACCTTGAAGTCGTCGCCGATGACGAAGATGCCGCCGGGCCGGTGGTCGTCGCCGCCGGAGCCGCCGAAGCCGCCGACGAAGAGGACATCACCGAGCCCTCGGATAAGGACAAGGCGTCCGGCGACTTCGTGTGGGACGAGGAGGAGTCCGAAGCGCTGCGCCAGGCCCGCAAGGACGCCGAACTCACCGCCTCCGCAGACTCCGTCCGCGCCTATCTCAAGCAGATCGGCAAGGTCGCACTTCTCAACGCCGAGGAAGAGGTCGAGCTCGCCAAGCGCATCGAGGCCGGCCTCTACGCCACCCAGAAGGTCGCCGAGCTGGCCGATCAGGGCGTGAAGCTGCCGGTTCAACAGCGCCGGGACATGCAGTGGATCTGCCGCGACGGCGAGCGGGCCAAAAACCATCTGCTGGAAGCCAACCTGCGCCTCGTGGTGTCGCTGGCCAAGCGGTACACCGGCCGCGGGATGGCATTCCTGGACCTGATCCAGGAGGGCAACCTGGGTTTGATCCGCGCGGTGGAGAAGTTCGATTACACCAAGGGCTACAAGTTCTCCACTTACGCCACCTGGTGGATCCGCCAGGCCATCACCCGCGCCATGGCCGATCAGGCCCGAACCATCCGCATCCCGGTTCACATGGTCGAGGTCATCAACAAACTCGGTCGCATCCAGCGTGAGCTGCTTCAGGATCTGGGCCGTGAGGCCACCCCGGAGGAGCTGGCCAAGGAGATGGACATCACCCCGGAGAAGGTGCTGGAAATCCAGCAGTACGCCCGGGAGCCGATCTCGCTGGACCAGACCATCGGCGATGAGGGCGACAGTCAACTCGGCGATTTCATCGAGGACTCCGAGGCCGTGGTAGCCGTCGACGCGGTGTCCTTCACCCTGCTGCAGGATCAGCTGCAGTCGGTCCTGGAGACGCTGTCTGAGCGCGAAGCCGGTGTGGTCAGGCTGCGGTTCGGCCTCACCGACGGCCAGCCGCGCACTCTCGACGAGATCGGTCAGGTGTACGGGGTGACCCGCGAGCGCATCCGGCAGATCGAGTCCAAGACCATGTCGAAGCTGCGTCACCCCAGCCGCTCGCAGGTCTTGCGCGACTACCTGGACTAAAGGGCCCAGCGTCAAATTTCCAGTACGCGGGGTTACAGGTATATGATTTTCTCAGGTTTGGGATTCTCCAGACTCTTCTGAGACGGGATTTGACGTGCACAAGCTCACACGCTCGGTAGGTCTCGGCATCGCGTCCGTCGGCTGTGCCGCATCTTTGGCGCTGTCCACCGCGACATCGGCCGGCGCGGCCAACACCGCGCTGATGGTGAACGGTATCGGCGCGGGTGATCTGAACTTCCTGGAGATGGCCGGCATTCTCGGCGGCATGTTCGGGAGCTATCAGCGCATCAACGTCTCATGGCCCCAGCAGGCCCGCCCGATCACCGGCGCCGACAGCCTGCTGTTGGGCGAGTCCATCGATATCGGCGCAGACAACCTGGACACCGCCCTCACCAGCGCATTGGCCCAGCTCAAGCCTGGCGAACACGTCACCATCGTGGGGTTGTCGGCAGGCGCGTTGGTGGTCGACGAGGAACTGCGTCGACTGCTGGCCGATCCCGATGCACCGGCCAAAAGCAAGCTGAACGTTGTGGTGGCCGCGGATTCCAGCCGCATGAAGTTCAACCAGAACAAGAACTACGCCCTCATCAAGTACACCTACAGCCCTCCGCCGGAGACGGTCTACGACACCACCGTCGTCACCGCCGAATACGACGGATTCGCCGACTTCCCGGACCGCCGCAAAATGATCGCGGTGATCAACGCCGCCGTGGGGGCTCTGCTGGAGCACGTGCCGGCCATGCTGACCGACCTTTCCACCGTCCCCAGCTCGAACGTCACCGTGACAACCAACAGCCTGGGTGGCGTGACGACCAGCTATCTCATTCCGGCGGCGGAGCTTCCCCTGGTCCGGCTCTTCCCCTCCTTGAAGCCCAGGGAGGCGGAGCTGAAGAAGCTCATCGACAGCGCCTACGTGCGCAACGACAACATCGCGCCGGCTCAGACAGTGGCCCCGGTGGCCCCGGTGGCCCCGGTGGCGCCGGTTAGACCGGTGGCCTCAGCTGCATCGGTTCCTTCGGTCGTGTCGGAGCAGCCGCCCAAAGCCGTGACCGTCCCGGGTCGGGCCGCAACCAGGGCGAAGGGTGTCACCGGTTCGGAACGCTCGGGGGTGGCCCGTCGGTCGGCGACCGGAACCGCCAAGGCGGCCGCCGCGACACGCAGTCACCAGCGACGTGCCGGCTGATCATCAAACGTTGAATACGTAAGTCGGGAAAGGAATTTCAGATGCGAGCAACGATGCGCTCGGTAGGTGTTGCGCTGGCAGCGGCGGGTTGCGCCGTGAGTCTGGCGGTGACGACAGCGACAGCGGCGGAGGCCGCGAACAAGGCGCTCATGGTCAACGGCATGGGTGCCGGCAACCTGTCGGATATCGCGATGGCGGCCATCCTCAACGGCATGTTCAAGAACTACTCGCGCCAGAACATCCCGTGGCCGCAGCAGGCCGGCCCGATCACCGG
>DAIPYT010000287.1:0-2807 GCA_036782595.1 Mycobacterium sp.
CCGGGATCCCGGAGGACTTCATCAATTCCTCGGCGAGACCGTCGATCTTGCTCACAGCGTTGCCAACGGCGTTGTCCGGCAACGGTACTGCGGTCGCCAGCTGCGGCGGATCGTCGAACAGCATGGGCCCGGATCCGGGTCGGGGTGAGGAACCGCACGCGGCCAGAATCCCGGCCAGCAGCAGAGCCGAAGCGCGACGGGCTCCGGTCAATGCCGCCACCAGGGTTCAACCACGCTCTCACCCGGCACCACCCGGGCACCGGGTTTGGGCACCGCGACGTCGACGGCCGCGTCACCCGCCGCGTCGACCAGCCGGTCGGCGGGCTCCGCCCAGGGGTGCGGAGCCAGCCGGAACGTGCACCAGTGGATCGGAACCAGCGTTCCGCCCCCGGCGCCGTTGAGATCCTGATGCGCGCGGACGGCTTCCTCGGGGTTCATGTGGATATCAGGCCAGCTCTTGTTGTACGCGCCGATCGGCAGCACGGTCATGTCGAACGGGCCGTGCTGGCCGCCGATATCGGTGAAGCTTCGGGTGTACCCGGTGTCCCCGCCGAAGAACACGCGGTGCGCCGGACCGGCAAGGACCCACGAGGACCACAGGGTGTTGTTACGGGAGAGAAACCGGCCGGAGTAGTGCCGGGCGGGCGTGCAGGTCAGGGTGAGGTCGTCGATCGTGTGGGACGAACCCCAGTCCAGTTCGACGATCCGGGCCGCCGGCACGCCCCAGGCACGCAGATGAGCCCCCACCCCCAGTGGTGTGACGAACATCGCTCGCTGGGTGCGCGCGAGCATACGAATTGTGCGCATGTCCAGGTGGTCGTGATGGTCGTGGCTGATCACCACGGCATCCAGCGCCGGCAGGGCCTCCAGTGGCACCGGCGGCGGATGCAATCGGCGGGGACCGACCGTTTGCAACGGTGAGCACCGCTCACTCCAGACCGGATCGGTGAGCACCCGGTAGCCGTCGACCTCCACCAGCGCAGTGGCGTGCCCCAGCCAGGTCGCCGCCACCGGAACGGCGGTGGCATGCGGCCCGGGTTTCGCCATCGGGATGGCGTTCTTCGGGAGGCTGCTGCCGCGGCTGGCAAACATCTCGAACAGCAGCATGCCGTTTTCCTCGGCGTCGAGTTTGAGAGGTGACGCCGGTTCCAGATTGTGGAACACCCCGCCGCGATAGTTCGGCGACCCCGAAGCGGCCGCATGCATCGCCGACGGGCTGGCGCCCAGCGCCGCCGGGGCCTCCCGCAGCACCTGAAGCATCCAGCCTCCGGCGGCCAGCGAGGCGGTTCCGGCCGCAAGCCGGATCGCGGTCCTACCGGCGGGCAGCAGGGCGGTGAGGTCGGGCAGGGCGGGCACTTCTCAGGCTCCCTGGAACCTCGCGGCCCGCTTCTCGAAGCGGGCGACCTGAGCTTCGATGACGTCCTGACTACCCCAGGCCTTGTCGAAGAGCTCCTTGTGCAGATCACTCTGGTCCTCGTACGCGCCGTCGTCGTTGAGCACCCGCTTGGAGTGCCGCAGGGACAGCGGAGCGAACCCGGCGATCTCGGCGGCCCACGTCTGCGCGTCGGCGAGCGTCCCGATCCGGTTGGCCATACCGGTCATCACGGCGGTGTCGGCGTCGAGCTTCTCGGCGGCCAGCAGCATCGCGCGGGCACGCCCGTACCCGGCCAGGGAGCTCAGCCTTCGAATACTCCAGTTGTCAAGGGCCAGGCCGTATCTGGCGATCGGGAACTGGAAATAGGCGCCCGGGGCGACCACCCGAAGATCGCAGATCATCGCCAGCTGGACGCCGGCCCCGATGGCCGGGCCGTTGATGGCGGCGATCACCGGCACCGCAACGGCGTCGATCGCCTTGTTCAGCGCTATCGCCTTCTCCGGGAAGTCGGCGGCGAAGACGTCACCGGAAAGGTCGGCACCGGCGCAGAACACCGTGCCCGCCCCGGTCAGCACTATCGCGCGGACGTCATCGGCGCCCGCACTCTCCACCGCGTTGCGCAACGCGTCGACGAGTTCGGAGTTCAGCGCGTTACGTCTCTCAGGTCGCTGCAACTCGATTGTCGTCACGGCGCCGACACGTTCGATACCGATCATGGGGCCCAAGCCTACTGGTCGGTTTCCGGGGACCTAACGTCCGCCGAATCGGATCGCGTAGACCACGATGAAGAGGTTCACCAGCAGCATGGCGAAGGCTTGGAGGGCCTGACTCACCGAGTCTCCGGACCGCAGGCGCACCCCAACACCCAGGGCCATCAGCAGCGCCAGGCCACCCGCCGCTGCGATGGTGAGGCCGGGCACGAAGTAGCCGAGGGCCAGGCCCACCGCTCCCAGAACCTCGAGAACCCCGGTGAGCTTGCGAAATTGCGGCAGACCGTACCGCTGGAATTCCTCGGCCATCGCGTCGGTGAGCAGGACGTGCATGCCGTAGAAGAGAAAAGCGGCGATAGAGATGATTTTGACTAGCTCGTAGACCGCACCCATGAAGTTCCGATCGGTTATCGTCCACTTAAGCGACGCACCTCGAAAGCAAAGGCGCCAATGTCAACACACGTGATTTCGAGCGTACTTCAAGTCATCGTGGGACTTGGACTTCTCAACGTCTGGCTGGTTCGTTCCCGGTCAGCGACCGGCTACCGCGGCGGCACGGCGCAGTCCCTCAAAGAGGAGTTCGCCGTCTACGGGCTGCCCGAGTGGACCTTTTACGTCGTCGGCGGTCTGAAGGTCGTCGCCGGCGTGCTGTTGATCATCGGAGTCTGGATGCCGGGGCTGGTCCGGATACCGGCCTTAGTGGTCTCGGCGTTGATGATCGG
>DAIPYT010000288.1:0-2800 GCA_036782595.1 Mycobacterium sp.
GTCACCGCCAGTCGCTGGGCGCCGGGACGGCCGGACAGGGTTCCGGTGTCGCGGTCGTAGATCAGCCGTGGCCGCAGCTCGGCGAACTCCGTGGACGGGTACTTGCCGGACAGCAGGTCCAGGGTGGCCTCGAAGGCGCTGCGCGGCAGGGTGGCGAACGGGGCGCTGCGGCGCACCGTGTCGAACCACACGTCGGCGTTCAGCGGTTCCAGTGCGCAGGCGGCGACGGTGTGTTGGGCCAGCACGTCGAGCGGATTGGCCGGAACCCGCAGGGTCTCGATCTCGCCGGTGAGCATCCGCTGCACGCTCACCGCGCATCCGATCAGATCGGTGCGGTGCTTGGGCAGCAGCACCCCGCGGGAGATTTCGCCGACCTGGTGGCCGGCCCGGCCGACGCGCTGCAAGCCACTGGCCACCGACGGTGGGGACTGCACCTGGATCACCAGGTCCACCGCACCCATGTCGATGCCGAGTTCGAGGCTGGAGGTGGCGACGACGGCTTTGAGCCGGCCGGTCTTCAGGTCGTCCTCGACCGCGGCGCGCTGCTCCTTGGACACCGACCCGTGGTGGGCTCGGGCAAGCAGCGTCTCGGCCCCTTGAATCTGGTTGCTCGCCATGATGTGGGCCGGCGGAGTCGGCAGCTCGACACCGGACCGTTCAGCGTGAATCTCGTTGATACGGGCAGTCAGCCGTTCGGCCAGCCGACGCGAGTTGGCGAACACGATGGTGGAGTTGTGCGCATCGATCAGATCGACGATGCGGGCCTCGACGTCCGGCCAGATGGTGTTGTTCTCCAGGTTGGCCATATCAGGCACCGGCACCTGCACCGCCAGGTCGAAGGTCTTGGCGGCCGGTGGACTCACGATGCGGGTCTTGGCCCCGCGTCCGCCGGTGAGGAAGCGGGCGACCTCCTCGGGCGGTCGCACTGTCGCGGACAGGCCGATCCGCTGGGCCGGCTCGGCCAGCAGCGCATCCAGCCGCTCCAGGGAGAGCGCCAGGTGCGCTCCGCGCTTAGTGCCCGACACCGCATGCACCTCGTCGACGATCACCGTCTGGACACCGGTGAGGGTCTCCCGTGCCGCGGAGGTCAGCATGAGGAACAGCGACTCGGGGGTGGTGATGAGGATGTCTGGCGGGTTGGCGATCAGTTGCCTACGCGCTGCCGGAAGGGTGTCGCCGGAGCGAACTCCGACGTTGATCCGCGGTGCCGGCGATCCGTCCTGCTCGGCGATACGGGAGATCCCGGCCAGCGGGGTGCGCAGGTTGCGTTCGACGTCGATGGCCAGCGCCTTGAGCGGGGAGATGTAGAGCACCCGGGTGCCTGCGGGTGGGGTGGACGCGGGCTGGTGGGCCAACCGGTCGATCGCCCAGAGGAACGCCGCCAGGGTCTTACCCGATCCGGTGGGCGCGATGACCAGGGTGTGGTCGCCGTCGGCGATCGCCTCCCAGGCCTGGGCCTGAGCCGGGGTCGGCTCGGGGAAAGTGCCGGTGAACCAGCGCCGGGTCAGCGGCGAGAACCGGTTCAGCGGGTCGGGGGTCACGCCCTCCAGAGTGCCAGTCAGTCGACGATTTCGGCTCAGTCTGTGATTTCGGCTCAGTCTGTGATTTCGGCAAAGTCGATCCAAAGATGCCGCGGCCCGCGGAATACCTGGTTGTGCCGGTACGGCGGTGGGTCGACCACCAACCGCGGACTGCGGACCCGGCGCAGGAAGACCTCCAGGGCCAGGTTGATCTCCAGGCGGGCCAGCGGACCGCCGAAGCAGGTGTGGATTCCACTGCCGAAACCGAGGTGTTCGTTGTCCTCGCGCATGACATCGAACCGGTCGGGATCGGCAAAACGCCGCGGATCGCGGTTCGCTGCGGCGAAGACCAGGAACACCGCTGACCCGGCGGGTATCCGGGTGCCGCCGATTTCGATATCGGCCATCGCCCAGCGACTGACCGCGAACTGGACTGCGCCCTGCAGTCGCTGCACTTCCTCCACGGCGCGGGGGACCAGTTCGGTGTTGTCCCGCAACAGATCCCAGGAACCCGGGTTGCGCAGCAGGGTCAGCACCGAGTTGGTGATGGTGTTCACCGTGGTGTCGTGGCCGGCGATCATCAGCAGCAGCGCGTTGGATTCGGCTTCGCGGGTGGAAACCGGGCCGTCCGGGCCGTCATCGTGTAGAGCTGCCGAGAGCAGTCCCGGTCCCGGTTCGCGGCTCAGCCGCGCGACCAGATCGTGCAGCCAGGAGGCCAAATCCGCCGAACTCGTGTCAGCTTTGGCGATGGCGGCCCGGCCTTCGGGGGTGTCGCGCTCCGGACCCACGTTGGCGGCGTTCATGAAGTCGGTGACCCAGCCGTGGAACTTCGGTTCGTCTTCGACGGGTGCGCCCATCACCCGGAAGATCACCGACACGGGGATGGGGTAGGAGAAGTCCTCGACGACATCCATCCGGGTGGCGCCGCGCGCTTTGACCTTGTCCAGCAGTTCGTTAGCCAGATCGACGATGAACCCTTCCAGGCTGGGGATCAGGTCGGGGGTGTGCGGCGGCCCGAAGTGCCGCATGAACTGCCGGCGCATCGTGTCGTGCTCGGGAGGGTCGGTGACCAACATGCTCAGATTGCGGCTCTGGGCGGCTTCGGCGGGATCGAGTTGGACGATCTTCTCGCCGAAGAAGCCGGATGGGCTGCGGCTCACGTCGACGCTGATCCGCGGATCATGCGCCAGGGCAAGCACTTCCGGGTATCCGGTGACGACGTAGGTCTTGTCAGAAACCTTGGCCACCGGCGTGCGGCGCAGTTCCTCGTAGAACGGGTA
>DAIPYT010000289.1:0-2773 GCA_036782595.1 Mycobacterium sp.
GCCGATGATACTACCCAAAAGGGTGGAAAAGTAGGACACCGCCGAACACAAATTAAAGTCCTGGGCCCCCCAATTAATTTTGGGGGGCCCAGGCATTTTTATGTCATTTGAGACTATCGTCAGCGCAATTGTGTCGCTTCGGCCGGCCTATTGTTTTTCTCCAGCATCAGCAAAGTGCGTTTGCGATCCAATCCGCCGCCGTATCCGGTCAAGCCGCCGGTGGAGCCGATCACCCGATGGCACGGAACGACAATCCCCACCGGATTGCGGCCGTTGGCCAGGCCGACGGCCCGGGAAGCGCCCGGCGAGCCGATCTGCTCGGCGATCTGACCGTATGAGCGGGTTTCGCCATACGGAATTGTCTGCAGCGCCGCCCAGACGCGACGCTGAAACTGGGTCCCAGCCAGTCCGAGGTCGATGTCGAATTGAGTCAGCGCGCCCGCGAAATACGCCTCAAGTTGGTCGACGACATCGCCGAAGGCGTTCTTCTCGGCCGGCTCCCATGCCGACCGGTCCGGCTCGTGGCTTTGGTCTGCCATCCGCAGGTGCATCAACGTCGTCCCGACGCCGGCCAGCGTGAGCGGGCCCACCGGACTGTCGACCACGCGGTATCGCACGGTCCGATGCTTGCACAGTTGTGGCCGATCGACGAGATAGCCCTTCAATAACGGAATCAGATACCCGGTACCGACGGTATTGACAACCGGCGGTACCGGGTTCTACCTTCGAGTCCACCGAACCTCGACACGAAGGGGTACTTCTGGTGACTTCCTCCATCTCACGGACCCGCGAGGAGTTTTCCGAACGTCTCCTCCACGGGTCGGTCAAGAAGTCCTACGACTCGATCGTCGATATCGACTGGGACGCTCCGCTGGATCCGGACAAGTTCTTTCTGCCCCCGCAGATGATCACCATCTACGGGACCCCGGAGTGGGAGGCCATGACCCGGGACGAGCAGCGCGAACTGTCCCGGCAGCAACTGGTCAACATGCTCTCTGCCGGCATCTGGTTCGAAAACATCCTCAACCAGGGCATTCTCCGCAGCATCATGCACACCAACCCGACGGCCAAATCCACCCAGTACATGCTCACCGAGATGGGTGACGAGACCCGGCACATGGTGATGTTCGGAAAAGCCATCGATCGCGTGGGTGGGATACCGGTCCGGCCCAGTCTGCTGCAACGGATGGTCATCAATGCCCTTCCCTTCACCTTCCGCGGCCCGGTGCTGTGGACCGCTGCCCTGGTCGGCGAGGAGATCTTCGACGCATTGCAGCGCCAGATCCTCGACGATCCCGACCTGCAACCGATCGTCCGGCGACTGATGCGCATTCACGTCACCGAGGAGGCCCGTCACATTCAGTTCGCCCGTGACGACCTGCGTAAGTCGGTGCCGGCCATGCCGTGGTACCGCAAGATCGTCCTGGCCAACATCCACGGCGTCGGTGGCCCGTTCTATCGGATGCTGTTCACCTTGCCCGTCTACCACCACCGCGCCGGTTTGGACGGCAGGCGGATGCAACAGGCCGCCCGGGCCAACCCGCACTTCCAGCGGAAGTGCCGGGAATCCTTCGCTCCGCTGGCGGCCTTCTTCGAAGAGGTCGGGCTGATGGGCGGGCTCAGCCGCCGGATGTGGCGTCGGGGCGGCTTTCTGTGAGCGTCCTGGTCATCGGGACCGGACTGCCATCCGGAATCAAGGCGGCGACCTGCTCGGTGCTGTCGGACAAGGCGGCGGCGCACTTCGACAACTCCACCGAGACCTGGACAGTGACCGCAGCCGACGGTGCGACTGCCACTGCCGCGGTCGTGGTGGACGCCCGGCCCTCGTCGACCCCCGTCGTCGCCGGCCACGGCATCCCGAACTACTTCCGAATCCCCGGTCCCGACGTGCGCAGGCAAGCCCGGTTCGTACACCGCTGTCTGCAACTCATGGAACGGTCCGGTGCCGCCCGTATGGAGGCCAGGGGCGCCATCGTCGTGCACCGCTGGCGTCCCCAGCCGATTGAACCGAGGTTCTACCTGACCGGCGCGCAGCCGACGCCGGACGATCTCTACGACGGTCCGGCGACGGTCACCGTCGACGGACAGTCACTCACCAGTCGCGTGCGGCTGGTGGGCCATCTGGACGCCATCGATGGGCGATATCACTGGCAGGGAATGGTGTTCGGAAACCTGCCCGAGCCCGCGCGCAGGCGGTCGGCGGCTCTGACACTGACGATCGAGGGCCGCACAGCTGCCGCCCGGGTAGTCGAACAGACGCCCTGGGGCACCCACACCGTCGCCGGAGTGGGCCAACCGCCCTTCACCTGATGCGGCCCTCGGGATTTGCGGTCGTCGGGACCCCCGGTGAAGGACGCGACCAGAATTGCCCGATGACTGGCCATTCAGGCGGTGTGTGAAGGTCCACCCAAATTTGCCGCGTCAGCCGGTCGGCAGCGGCGATTGAGCCGATGGTATGACTGTGTACGCGAAACGTTGCCCGATAATCCTGCGGGCGGGCATCTTTTCCCCATACGATTTGCCCACGATCCGCATGCATTGCGACAGGTATTAGGAGGATTCTTCATGGCCAAGGACGGGACCGTGGCGCAAGGCGTCGCCGGCAAGCTCGAGTGGTTGCGCGACTCGGTGAAGACCCACCCCGAAGGTGCGGCAGATTCGACCTGGGCATGGATCGGCGATCTGGCCGACCGGGCCAAGAACGACGCCACCGGTGCCGATTCCGACCTGAACGAGCTGTTCCGTCTTGGCACCGCCCCGACCGACCTGCACG
>DAIPYT010000290.1:0-2756 GCA_036782595.1 Mycobacterium sp.
ACTGTCCTTCCCTAATCTGGCGACTCCCGCGGTTCCATCGGAACCAGGCGCGCCGGACCTCACCACAGGGCGGGCACGCCGGGGCAGCCGGCGAAGGCGGGAAGCCCACCGCGCGTCAGCCCCCTGGTGGCACCGGTGATGTCGGCAACAGTGGGTCCGGGTCAGGACCGACGTAGAACTGTTCGAGTCCGGGCGGAAGGTTGGTGCCCGGTGCAGGGGCGGTGCCCGCCAATGGTAGGCCGAGTTCACCGCCCGGCATCCGGCCAAGGCCGCCGTGGATCAGCGCGTGCACGCCTCTGAACGCGTCGATCCGGGCGAACGGCCCGGCCGGCACATCGGTCTGCAACGCGTACGGCGACGCCATCTCCCCGGAGGGCATCCGGTAGTACTGCGGATACAACAACCCCGCTGCGGCCAGCGGATCAACGGGCGGAGGCGCGCTCAGGCCCACGCCCTGGTTGAGTGCCTCGGCCGGAGAGCCTGCAACCCCCGCGCTCAACAGATCGGCGAGCGCGCCGATCTGATCGGACCTGGACTGCTCGGACGCCGCTGCGAACGGATCAGGCGGCGGCGCAATGACTTCGGCCGGTAGTCCGGTGGGCGCGGGTTCCGGCGGCGGGTCGGGTTCAGCGGCCGCGATACCCGACCCGGCAAGGGTCACCAGCACTCCGGCGAGTCCGGCGAGCGCGCGCTGGATCACCGCGATCAGAAGACCTTCGTGACGCCGTAGTACGCCACGATGTCGTCGTCATCGGTGTTGGAACTGGTCAGAATCGCGTAAGAGCGTAGCGATGAGGCGCCGACGCAGTTGTCCACCTTGATGTGGATGTCACGGACGGTGACCCGCGCCGAGGTGCCCTTGAAGGTCTTCTTGGTCACACTCACATTGGTTATCGTGCCGGGTCGCGGCAGGACCTCGATCTGGCCCAGGCCCTGCACAGCAATAGAGGGCGGCAGGATAACGCCGGCGCCGCCGAAGTTGGTGTTGCCGAGAACACCGGTCAGGCCGCCGTTCAGCTTGACCTTGTCCATCTCCACCCCGCAGCCGATCTGGTAGCCGACGTCTAACGTTCCGCCGGCCACCGAACCGGTGGTGGCGCCGGTGAAGGTGCCACCTACCAGCCAGTCACGGGCCGATAGTGACGTCGTCAGCGGAGCGACCGGCAGTTGTGTCTCGTCCTTCGCCGCCACCGTCAGCGTCCGGCCGTCGAGCGTCGTGGCGATACCCGGCACCTCGGACGCGACGGCGCCGGTGTCGACCGGGGGCGCCGGGGGGATGTTGTTGGCGACCGGCACGACTTCCGCGACCCCGGGCGGGGGCGGTGGCACCGCGGGGTCGAGTGGCGGTTCGGCCAGGGTCATCGGAGCGGTTCCAACGGCGAGCAGCAGACCGGCAGCCGCGAGGGCTAAACGATGCATGGTCCTTATGGGCCTTTCCATCAGACGGCTCGGGTGACGCCGAGGTAGGTCACCACGTCGTCGGTGTTGTCGGTGGAACTGGTGAACGTCGCGTACGAACGAATGAACGACTGGCCCGCGCAGCTATCGATCTTGATCCGGTAGCCGGTGACGTTCACGTGAGCTTCGGTGCCTTTGAACGACTTTTTGCCGACCTGGACGATGTTGATCGTGCCTGGTTTCAGGACGATTTTGAGCACCTGGGAGGCCTGTGCGCCGAGGATCAACGGAAAAATGGATCCGGTGGCGAACGGCAGGCCGATGCCGGCGATGCCCGTCACACCCGAGACCGACTCCAGGTCTTCCTGGGTGATGCCGCAACCGATCTGATAGCCGGCATCCATGGTGCCGCCGGCCAGCTTGGTCTTGCCGTTGCCCGTCACGGTGCCCTCAAAGCTGCTGTCCACGAGGTACTCCCTGGACCACGGTGAGTTGGTCAGTGACGCAACCGGTTCGATGGATTCGTTGCGTGCCGACACCGTCAACACCCAGCCATCGGGAGTGGTGAGTGTGCCCGGTGGCGCCGACGCGATCGGGGCTCCGGGTGCAGCGGGGGCCGGCGGTGCAGGCACCACGTCGGCCACTGGCTGGACCACCGGATCGGCGGCGGGCTCGGCGTAGGCCCACGGCGGGCTGGCCGCCGAAATAAGGCAGACCCCCAATAAGGCAACAGATTTCTGCAGCATGTGTATTTCGGAGCCTCTCGATTCGGGCCGAGATCAAAATGAGGTGTCTTCGTTGCACGACGATGACCAGTCTGCTGCGCAGATGATGTTTGGTTCAGGTGATCAAATGGTGAACACACCGTGAATGCCTTGTGCCGCATCGACGTACAACAGACTCTGTTATCTCGGTGGTCGATGAATCCCGAATGGGCCCTGAGATTTTTGGTACCCGCTCGCGGTAACGTGTCGTCGCGCAACCCGGCGACTGTGGTGGAGGAATCGATGAACCGGCACTGGTTGATGATGGCAGCGGCGCTTTCAGCGGGTGCGGTGTCAGTTGGTTTTACGGCACCCGTGGTGGCGGCTGAGCCCGATGTCACTGGATCCGAAGAGTTCGTCGTTCACGCCGAGATACCCACTGCAGTAGACGATTTCGCACCCGGACCCGCTCCTGGAGACCCGGTCGGGGACGCCTGCGACCGCTTCGCAGCCGCTCTGAGCCACGCGGCAGCAGAGTACGAGGAATTCGCGTATGCCACGGCCGGCGGCGGCAACTTTGTCAACTATTCAGACCCCACTGTGGAGCGCTACAAACTCATCGGCCGCGCCGCACTGCGGGAATCGGCGGCCGAG
>DAIPYT010000291.1:0-274 GCA_036782595.1 Mycobacterium sp.
ACCGCGACACCGGAACCCTGTCCGGCCGTCCCGGCGCCCAGCGACTGGCGGTGACTTCCGGGGGCGCCATCCCGGACCGCGGGCTGTTCACGGTATACCTGGCCAGCGAGAGCGAGAAGCCCTCCCGGGTTGGGGAACTCGACGAGGAGATGGTCTACGAGTCCCGTCCCGGTGACGTCATCTCCCTGGGCGCGACGAGTTGGCGAATCACCGAGATCACCCACGACCGGGTGCTGGTCATCCCGGCCCCGGGCCAGCCCGCCCGGCTCCCGTT
>DAIPYT010000291.1:284-2711 GCA_036782595.1 Mycobacterium sp.
CCCGTTGCGCCACAATGGGATTCAACTCCTACGCCACCGACAACCTGTGGCGGCTGCTCGACGATCAGCGCACCGCTACCAACGCGTTACCCAGCGACACCACTTTGCTGGTCGAACGGTTTCGCGACGAGTTGGGTGACTGGCGGGTGATCCTGCACTCCCCCTACGGCTTGAAGGTGCACGGACCACTGGCGTTGGCGGTGAGCCGACGGCTTCTGGAGCGCTATGGCATCGACGAGAAGCCCACCGCCAGCGATGACGGCATCGTGGTGCGCCTGCCCGATACCGACGACTCACCCCCGGGTGCCGACCTTTTCGTGTTCGAACCCGAGGAGATCGAAACACTGGTCACCGCCGAGGTGGGCGGGTCGGCGTTGTTCGCCGCCCGGTTCCGCGAGTGCGCAGCCCGCGCGCTGCTGCTTCCCCGCCGGCATCCCGGTAAGCGTTCACCGCTGTGGCATCAGCGGCAGCGCGCCGCCCAACTGCTCGACGTGGCAAGGAAGTACCCCGACTTCCCGATCGTTCTGGAAACCGTGCGGGAGTGCCTGCAGGACGTCTACGACGTTCCCACCCTGACGGCTCTCATGTCTCGGATCGCCCAGCGCCGGGTCCGGCTGCTGGAGGTCGAAACCCCGACCCCGTCCCCGTTCGCCGCCTCGCTGCTGTTCGGCTACGTCGGGGCGTTCATGTATGAGGGCGACAGCCCACTGGCCGAGCGGCGGGCCGCGGCGCTGTCGCTGGACACCACACTGCTGGCTGAACTGCTCGGCCGGGTGGAACTGCGCGAACTGCTCGACCCCGACGTGGTGGCGGCCACCGAACAGCAGTTGCAGCACCTGGCCGAGGACCGCCGGGCGCGAGATGCCGAGGGTGTGGCGGATCTACTGCGCCTGCTCGGCCCGTTGACCGAGACCGAGATCACCGACCGCACAACGGCTTCCGAGGTAGGGCCGTGGCTGGACGGACTGCTGGCAGCCAAGCGCGCACTGCGGGTTTCCTACGCCGGGGAAACCTGGTGGGTGGCCGTCGAGGACATCGGCCGCTTGCGTGACGCATTGGGGGTCGCGGTGCCGGTCGGCGTTCCGGCCGATTTCACCGAGTCGGTGACCGACCCACTCGGTGAGCTACTCGGCCGCTACGCCCGTACCCGCGGGTCCTTCAGCACTGCGCAGGCCGCGTCCCGTTTCGGGCTCGGCGTCCGGGTGGCCGGCGACGCCCTGAGCCGAATGGCATTGGACGGCAGGCTGGTCCGTGGTGAGTTCAGCACCATCCCCGACGACACGAGCGAGCAGTGGTGCGATGCGGAGGTACTCCGGATCCTGCGACGGCGATCGCTGGCCGCCCTGCGCGCCCAGGTGGAACCGGTCAGCCGGCACGCCTACGCCCGGTTCCTGCCCGCCTGGCAGCAGGTCGGCGCAGCATCGGGCGTGGAGGGCCTGGCGACGGTCATCGAGCAACTCGCCGGCGCGCCTGTTCCCGCCTCCGCGGTCGAACCCCTGATCTTCTCCCCGCGGGTGCGCGGCTACCAACCTGCCATGCTCGACGAATTGCTGGCCTCCGGTGAAGTTGTCTGGTCGGGGGCGGGTGCGATCTCGGGTACTGACGGTTGGGTGGTGTTCCATCCCGCCGACACTGCGCCGCTAACCCTGGCCGAACCCACCGAACTCGATCTCACCGACGCGCACCGGGCGATCCTGAACGTCCTCGGTACGCCCGGCGAGTCCGGTGGAGCGTTCTTCTTCCGCCAGTTCGCCGCCGATCTCGGCGAGGATGCCGTCAAAGCCGCGCTCTGGGAGCTCATCTGGGCCGGATGGGTGAGCGGGGACACCTTCGCTCCGGTGCGCGCACTGCTGACCGGCGGCAGACGGCCGGGCACCCGCCGCGCCGCGACCGCGTCGCACCGGCACCGGCGCGCCCCCCGGCTGAGCCGATATTCGGTGGCGCACGCCCAAGCCCGGCCGGCCGATCCAACGGTGGCAGGCCGCTGGTCGGCGTTGCCGGCCCGCGAACCGGACTCCACCCCCAGGGCGCACTTCACCGCCGAGTTGCTGATGAACCGTTACGGCGTGCTGACCAAGAATGCGGTGGCCAGCCTCGGCCCCACCGACAGCGTGCCGGGCGGTTTCGCCATGCTCTACAAGGTGCTCACCGCACTGGAGGAAGCCGGCCGGTGCCAGCGCGGCTACTTCGTCGAATCCCTCGGCGGCGCGCAATTCGCGGCCGCATCCACGGTGGACCGGTTGCGCGGCTACGCCGATACCGTCGACCGGGAGGCGCCGGACTACAACGCCGTCGTACTGGCCGCCGCCGACCCGGCCAACCCGTACGGGGCGGCACTACCCTGGCCTGCCGGTAGTGGCGGCCACCGGCCAGGCCGCAAGGCCGGGGCTCTGGTGATCCTCGTCGACGGGGCGCTGGCGTGGTACC
>DAIPYT010000292.1:0-2662 GCA_036782595.1 Mycobacterium sp.
GCGCTACGCCCACCACAACCAGTCCGGAGATCCCAGCGGTCCCTCTGCTCCGGTCCAGCAAATAATTCATACTGCCGACTCTAACGGCACTCATTCGGCCGAGGTGTACATAGCGTCGCCATGTAGCGATCGGTGATACGGCGCTGCACCAAGGTGCAGAGCGGCACTTGGCCGACGTCAGCCAGCCACTTGCACCTGCCAGAAATGAGAAGATCGATTCGATCGAAGTGCGGGTCGCGGTGGTAGCGGTGAAAACAGCCGGCGGTCAGTTCTCCAATGCCGCCGCCGACACCGAACTAGTCCATGACGACGTCTGGGAAACCAGTGGGCTGGGTCACCCTATGACCTTCCCCCGAAACTGGCTGCACATCGTCAGCGCCGCTGCGTCGGTGATCCGAGTGCCATCCAGGAGAGGCAGTGAAAGGCCCTCCGCGACTCCAGCTTCCAGATTCCGCGGGGTGTCATCGTTCGCGGAAAGGTATCCGCAGGCGTACGTCCCCATGTCGATCAACGTCTGCTTCGAGAATCCGGCGAGTCCGGGCTGAGTCATGACACTTTCCAGGTACGGCTTTATGGCCTCAGGCCGGTAGTCGATTGTGGTGATGCCCGGTCCAAATGGAGGCTGCGGGACAATCGGGTCAGCGCCAGCCGGAGCCGGAGCCGGTGCTGGGGCTGGGGCTGGGGCTACGGCACCATCGAGCATGACCTTGCTTCGGTACTGAGGACACAGGTTGGCGGTGGCGACCTCAGCCAATGCCGCAGCCTCATATTTAGCGAGCCCCACCGCCGAGGCGAGACCCGCGATGACCTGAACCGGCGTCCCCGTCGCGGTCGCAGCGTACGTGCACGCCCGCTGACCCAGGTCGAGGCGCTCCTGATCGCTCCTGTCCGGGAACAGGTACTTCGAGGTCGATAAGAAGCGGTCGGTCCCGCCGTTGGCCACCAGGGCCGGATCTACCCCCGGAGGCATGGTTACGGCGCCGGGAAGCTGTGGTGACTGTTCCATCTTCGGCGGGGAATCGGCGATCACTCCGGTGCCGTCATCTTTCTTGTCGAAAAATGTGGCCTTCACACCGATTCCGGCCAGCACGACCAGTGCCAGACCGAAGATCGCGGCGAGCGCCCGCACTGCGGTGCCAGTCTTCTTGGGCGGCTGCGGGTATCCGTATCCCGGCTGCGGGTATCCGTATCCCGGTGGGATCTGTTCCGGAGGGAGGGGGTAGCCGGTGGGTTGGGTCATCGCTCACTTTTCGGTGTCGTGGTCCGTCTTTGGGATGAATCCGGTTCGGGCCCTAAAGGCAGGTGTCGTAAAGATCGCGAAGTTTATTCTGTACCTCGAGCGCCTCGGGCGGGAAGGTCGGCTCCCGTTGCTGTTCGCCAATGGTGTCCCGCCGGTCTTCGCAGCCTCCGATGTCAACGGAGCCCACGAACTTCTTCGCGTTGGGAGTACCGCGTAGTCGCGGATGACGGTGCGCTGGTTGAGATCGAGCTTGAGCATCACCAAACCGCAGATGACGCCTCGACTTTGTCCCCCGCGGCGACCGTTCAACAATTTGCTAGAAATCTCCGCTGGCGCGCTTTCGGCCGCTAGATTCCCCCTATGGGCGGGTCGGACTATGACGTTTTCGTCTCATACGCGCGATCGGTGTCGACCCCGTTAGCGGTCGCGCTGCAACGCGAATTGGAGCGGTTCGCCAAAAAGTGGAACCAGGTGCGTGCACTTCGGGTGTTTCGCGACGACTCCTCGATGTCGGCGAGCCCGAGCCTGTGGTCATCCATCGAGGCGGCGCTGACGACGTCGAAATACTTCATCCTGATCGCCACACCAGAGTCCGCTGCGTCGGAGTATGTCGACCAGGAGGCGCGGTGGTGGGTCACCCACAAGGGCGCCGACTCAATCCTTGTGGTTCTCGCCGGCGGCAAGCTGGATTGGAGTGACGCTGCCGGCGGGTTCACCCCGGACTCGTCGGTACCACCGGCGCTGCAGCGCGCATTCGCCGAGGAGCCGCGCTGGATCGACATGACCTGGTTCGACGACCCCGACTCCGCCGGCAATGCCGACCCGCGGTTCCAGGAACGGGTCGCCGACCTGGCCGCACCCGTACGCGGGGTCGATCGAGATGCCCTGATCGGCGCCAACCTCAAAGAACATCGCAAAACGATGCGCCGGGCACGGATCGCGATCGCCGCCCTGTCGACACTGCTGGTGGCCGCCCTCGTTGCCGGCGGCGTCGCCGTGACACAGCGCAACACCGCCAAAAAGCTGTTCGCCGACGCTGTGGCTCAGCGGATTGCCCCAGAGGCCGCACAGATGCTGAACGGCGAAATTCCCGGCGGGATCGGGCGCGGGCTGCAGCAGATGTTGGTGGCTCAGCGGCTAGAGGCTGACGCTGACCCGGGCGCGTACCTCAATGCGATGGTCGCTACTGCCGACATCGAGAAGACCAGCACCACCGCGCCAGGAAGGGCCGCAGTGTCGCCGAAGTTGGACCTGATCGCAACCGACAACTCCGCGGGGGAGATCCGGATTTGGGATGCCGACCTCAAGCCGGTCGGCCTTCCGATCCAAACCGGAAACAACTCCTACGCCAGAGCGTTCAGCCACCACGGAAACCTTCTGGCCACCGGGAATGCAAGCGGCGTCGTCGAACTGTGGGACCTG
>DAIPYT010000293.1:0-2601 GCA_036782595.1 Mycobacterium sp.
CGGCTACGGCGACGTCGGCAAGGGCTGCGCCGAGGCGCTCAAGGCCCAGGGCGCCCGGGTGGCGGTCACCGAGATCGACCCGATCAACGCCCTGCAGGCGCTCATGGACGGCTTTGAGGTCAAGACCGTCGAGGAGGCCATCGGCTGGGCGGACATCGTCATCACCGCCACCGGAAACAAGGACATCATCACCCTCGACCACATGCGGGCGATGAAGGACAAGTCCATCCTGGGCAACATCGGCCACTTCGACAACGAGATCGAGATGGCCCGCCTGGAGCGCGACCCGGCCATCCGTCGGATCAACATCAAGCCGCAGGTCGACGAATGGGTCTTCCCCGACGGGCATTCCATCATCGTGCTGTCCGAGGGCCGGCTGCTGAACCTCGGCAACGCCACCGGCCACCCGTCGTTCGTGATGAGCAACAGCTTCTCCAACCAGGTGATCGCTCAGATCGAGTTGTGGACCAAGAACGACGAGTACGACAACGAGGTCTACCGGCTGCCCAAGCACCTCGACGAGAAGGTGGCCAAGATCCACGTCGAGGCCCTCGGTGGTTCGCTGACCAAGCTCAGCAAGGACCAGGCGGAGTACATCGGCGTCGACGTCGAGGGTCCCTACAAGCCGGAGCATTACCGCTACTGAGCCGCTGACGCGGTGATAGCTTGCGGCCGTGGCAGATACGGCGCGGTGGGGGGCTGTTCTGGCGGCCGCCCTGGTCGCCTGGGCCGGTGTTCTGCCGGCGAATGCCGACGACCCGTACCACCCCGACGACGGGTACTACAACGAGGCCGAGTACGCCGAGTTCTACACCCCGCCTGATCCGCTGCCTGCCGGTGATCCCGGCGACCTGATCCGTACCGAACCTTCCCGGCTGGTTCTCGAGCCGTCCGGACAGCTCGGCGCGATCATGGCCACCGGCACCCGGATCATGTACCGCAGCATCGACTCGCGGGGCGCTCCAATGGCGGTGACGGGCACCTACTTCGAGCCGTTCAACCCCTGGCCGGGAGCCGGTCCGCGGCCGCTGATCGTCTACGGCCCGGGCACCCAGGGCGTCGGTGATCAGTGCGCGCCGTCGCGGCAGTTCAACCAGGGCATCCACTTCGCCCCGTACCTGGATCTGGCATTCAATTACGAGCAATTGTTTGTCGCGACCCTGGTCGCGCGCGGCTTCGCCATCGTGATGACCGACTACCAGGGCCTGGGCACTCCCGGAGTGCACACCTACGTCAACCGGGTGGCCCAGGCCAACGCCATGCTCGACGCCGGCCGCGCCGCGATGCGATTACCCGGCACGACGCTGGATCCGCACGGCCCGATGGCGCTGTTCGGCTATTCCCAGGGCGGCGGTGCCGCGGCCGCCGCGGCAGAACTGGCGCCGGACTACGCCCCGGAGTTGCGCATCGTTGGAGCCTATGCCGGTGCCCCGCCCGCCGACCTGCAGGAGCAGATCCCCTTCACCGACGGCAGTGTGCTGGTCGGAGTCATCGGCTACGCGCTGAACTCGGTGATGGCCAGCTATCCCGAATACGCCGTTCCGATTCGCGAGACGCTGACGCCGATGGGGCAGAAACTCGTCGAGGACACCGCGACTCAGTGCGTCGCCGAGACGGCGCTTCGGTTCCGGTTCAAGCGCCTGCAGGATTTCTTCACCGGTGACGTGACGCAGGTGGTGGGCAACCCGCTGTTCCGCAAGCTGTTCGAGGCGCAGCATCTGGGTGATTACCGGCCCGCGGCGCCGGTGCTGCTGCTGAGCAACCGGTTCGACCCGCTGGTCCCGTGGGCTCCGGTGGCCCAGTTGGGCCGGGACTGGTGTGCCAAGGGAGCCGACGTCCAGTTCTGGACCAACGAACAGCCGCCGCTGTTCAACAAGCTCGTCGTGAACCACGCGATGCCCTACCTCGTCGACGGGGAAAGGGCCATGCAGTGGGTCGCCGACCGGTTCAACGGCATACCGACCACCCCCAACTGCGGACAGTTTTAGGCTGCTGGCTGTGCTGATCGTCATCGAGGGTCTCGACGGCGCTGGCAAGCGCACCCTGAGTGCCGGATTGCAGCGGGCTTTCGCCGCCGCCGGCCGGTCGGTCAGCACGCTGGCCTTCCCCCGCTACGGCCAGTCGATCACCGCAGACCTCGCGAGCGAGGCACTGCACGGCTCGCACGGCGACCTCGCCGGGTCGGTGTACGCCATGGCGGTGCTGTTCGCCTTGGACCGCGCCGGGGCCAAGGATCAGATGGCGGCCCTGCGGGCCGAGCACGACGTCCTCATCCTGGACCGGTACGTGGCCTCCAACGCCGCCTACTGCGCGGCCCGGCTCAACCAGGACGCCGCCGGAGAGATGGTCTCGTGGGTGGCCGATCTGGAGTACGGCCGGCTGGGCCTGCCCGAGCCGGACCGCCAGATCCTGCTCGGGGTTCCGGTGGAGATGGCCGCCGAACGCGCCCGGCGCCGGGCCGACGAGGAAGCCGACCGGGCCCGAGACGCCTACGAACGTGATGCCGGACTGCAGCAGCGCACGGCGGCGGTCTACGCCGGGCTCGCGCAGCGGCAGTGGCACGGCAGCTGGACGGTGGTGTCACCCGACGTTGACGCTGGA
>DAIPYT010000294.1:0-2571 GCA_036782595.1 Mycobacterium sp.
GATCGTCACGGTTGACGATTAGGCCTGCCCCAAACCGAGGCGCCCATCACCAGTGATTACCTGTTCCCGGGCGGGGTCGGCAAGACCTGGGAGCCCGGGGCGTTCGAGGAACTACTCGGTGACGTCAGCAGCCAGCTGTTCGGCGTCTACGGCGATGACACTGTCGTGTACCCGGGGCATGGTGACGACACGACACTGGGTGAAGAGCGTCCACATCTGGAGGAGTGGAGGGAGCGCGGCTGGTGAAGTCGACACCTACCGCACAGCGCCGGACGTCTGCCGGTGCGAGGTCAGTATGGATATGCCGTGGTTTTGACGGTGTAGCGCGCATAATCTTCCGCATACCGCCCCTTGTATTCCGTGGTCCATGTCGCCGGGCCGTTGGGGAGGGACTCCGGAGGCAGCAGGAGGCCTGAGCGGATGTTTACATCGGTGTTCCAGAGGCCTGCTCGTATTTCCAATACATCGTTTCGAAGCCACTGAGCGTCTAGGCCGAGCTCTGCCACAACTTCGGGGCTGATAAAGTCCAAGACATCCTTCATGCTGGAATCGCACGGCACCAGGACCGTCAAGCTCAGTCCGATCGGATCATCTGGGTCGAAGGCGGAGGCAACCCAGTGACCGATCCGAAGGGCAATTGCACCGCCGATCTCAGTCGCATTTATCGCGACCGCATCCTTGATCTGCGGCAGGGCGTCAGCGAACGCCTTCGGGGCGTCAGTCACAGAAGTCCCAGAGATAGACTCCAGCACTTTTCCGATACCGCGCAGCTTAGAAGCCATTTCGTTGCGGCCGATATTTCCGATCAAATAGCCAGCTGTGAGGTCTCCCTCCAACATCAGCGTGGCGGTGACGACAACGGGAATCGGGATCGCGGACTCACTGGCGGCCGCCGCCGCGAAATCATCGACCGACAGTGGTTTCACATTGTCCAACCAGACGTTGCCATCGGAGCCGGGGATGTTTATGGTCTGGCCGGCCTTGACGCCGCTGCCTAACTGTCCCGGGGATGCATTGACCACTTTCACGCGCGTGCTTCCGGACACGCCCAGCGTCACTTCCATGACCACTGTGACCATTACCGGTTCGTCGCCCGAACTTTCGCTGCTGTAGTTGACCGTCAACTCGCTGGATTGGATCAAACCCGGTTTCCGACTCGACGTGATCGGTGTTGGGGTCACGACGACGGTCGCGGTAGCCGGATCGCCGGGCGCCGCCAGTCCGAAGCCAGACAGCACCTGGATGAGACCGGCGATGAGGTCGCTCGCGGGGCGGATGTGCCACGGATTGGCCGTGCTGGTGTCGCTGACCCTGACGGCGAAGGAGTCGGTGCCGCCGGAATGGGAGGTAGCCAGATCGGGCGTGTAGGTGTACGTGCCATTGTCGGCGACGGCCAGCGTTCCGTGCGTCGGTGCGCTGGTGATGATGTAGGTCAACACATCGCCGTCGGCATCGGCTCCACCGAGGTCGCCGGTGATCACCCCCGTGGTGGGGTCTTCGCTATAGGCGGTGGGGTTCAGTGTCGGGGCCGAGTTGAAGAAGGTGTAATGCAGTCGGCGCACCGCGGTCCACAGCCCGGCGATCAGATCCGGTACCGGCGCCTCCGGGATCGGGAGGCTGGGGACCGATGAACCCAACCCGCTCCACGAGAACACGTCCACGATGATCGAACGCCACGTGAGTCGCTCAGGTCGATAATCGGCCGAGACCGAGGCCGAGGCCGCGACGGGGGCGCCGGGGGTGCTGTCGGCAGACGCGGGGAGCGGCGCCGGTGACGTATTCACCGCGACCGTGCTATCAGCAGAAGCGGAGAGCGGCGGCGGTGACGCATTCACCGCGACCGTGCGCGAAACCGGGGACCTCGACGCAGTCGCGCTCAACGCCTTGACAGCCGCAGCTGCGTCGGCCACCTTGTTGCGGCCGGTACGGACCGTCGACGCCGGCCCCCCGGCGGTGCGCGCACCACCAGTAGCAGTCCGGCCGCGGGTTTCGGTGATGGCGGGTCCACCAGGGCTGGCATCAGCCTTCACCCCGCTGCGCACGACCGCCGATCGCCTCGCCGGGCCGACCCGATCGGGCCCCGCCGTCGAATCCGCCTGGACCGCCGATGCCGAATCAGCACCGGAGCTATCGGCCGCGGCGACACCGGCGGCCTGTGGAGCCGCCAACGACAAACCAACAGCGAACGCTGCCAGCCCGAGCCGCCGACTACCAGTAGACAGTGACATCCCCGACCTCGTCTCGAATCGTCGCATCAGCAAAACCCACCGCCTGTGGGCCCGCCAATGACAACCCAACGACAAACGCGGCCGCACCCACCCGAACACCACTCGAAATCAACGCCATCCCCGACCCGTCGTCATTGCCACATCGACAGACTGTTCGGATTACCCGACAGACTGTCCCAACTATACAATGTGATGCCCATCACTAGCCAAACCCGCGAGGCACCGGTGAGTCCCATTGCCCCCGCGGCCATATGAAAAAACTGGTGGGTCGGTCTTGGCGAACTGGTCGCCCGGCTCGTGTGCATAGGTTACTATCTGCATATGAACGCAGATAAAGGTGCTT
>DAIPYT010000295.1:0-2556 GCA_036782595.1 Mycobacterium sp.
CGTCGAAGCATCGTGTTGTTGAGGTGGATGTCGCCATGCACGATTCCGGGCACATAGTCGGCCGGCTGATGGGCCTCGAGCCAGTCGCACAGTTCATCGACGCCGGGCAGCGAGTCGTGGTCGTAGCCCTCCTGGGACCGGTAGGCGGCAACCGAGGTACGCCATTGCGGCACTTGGCGTTCCAGGAATGAGCCCGGGCGCTTCCAACCCTCCAGCGGGCTACCCCGCCAGGCCGCTTGGCCCAGCCGGGCGACATCGGCGGCGTAGTTCAGGCCCACCTGGTGGCGCATCGCGGGGTCGTTCACGTAGGCCGGGGTGATCTCGTTGCCGGGGTTGAACCCGTCGACCACCTCCATCAGGTAGAAGACGACACCGAGCACCTCGAGGTCTTCACAGGAGGCGACGATCGCCGGATGTGGCACCGCACTGCCGGCCAGCGTGGTCAATACGGCGATCTCGCGTTGCATGGTCCGGTCGCTGTTGGGCCGTGGGTGTGGTGGCGGACGGCGCAGCACCAGCGGGCGGCCGTCGATCTTCAGTCGCACCACGACGTTCTGACTTCCCCCGGCCAGTGGGACCACGTCGGTCACATCGGTGCCGATGCCCTGTGCGCGCACCCAGTCGCGCAACGCGCCGACGGCCTTATCGTCCAGCGTCCCGGTGACGCCAGGCACCATGGGTTCCGCCACTCGCCCGCCCCTCAGCAGATCCGCGGAAGCTGTTCGCCCAGTTCTCGTTCCACCACCCGGGTCGTCCCGAACGGGGTGCGCACCACCACCATGCCGGGATGCTGCTCGACGGCCCGTCCGATGATCGTCGCGCCTGAGCCCTCCGGGCGGGACCGCATGGCGGCCAGTACCGCCTCGCTGTGGGCGGGGTCGACGAAGGCCACCATCTTGCCCTCGTTGGCCACCTGCATAGGGTCCAGACCCAGGAAGCCGCATGCCGAGGCGACAGTCTCCGGTATCGGAACGGAGCGCTCGTCGAGTTCCACCCCGACACCGGCGGTCCGGGCGATCTCCACCGTCGCGGCCACCAGGCCTCCCCGGGTCGGATCTCTCAGTGCGTGGATGTGATTCGGATCCTCGCCCCGGCCCGTCAGGCAGGCCAGCATGGCCGCCACCAGGCGGTGCAGGGGCGCGCTGTCAGTGGTCACCGTGGTGCCGAAGTCGATGCCCTCACGCACACTCATGATGGCCACGCCGTGCTCACCGATATTGCCGGAGACGATGATGTGGTCACCGGGGCGGGCCTGCTCCGGACCGATCCGCACCCCGTCCGGGACGACCCCCACGCCGGCGGTGTTGATGAAAAGCCCGTCGGCACCGCCTTTTCCGACCACCTTGGTGTCCCCGGTGAGGATGCCCACCCCCGCGTCGGCGGCCGCCCTGCCCATGGCCTGCGCCACCGCCCCGAGCACCTCGACCTCCAGACCCTCCTCGAGGATGAAGCCGGCGGTCAGTCCGAGTGGCTGCGCGCCACTGCAGGCAAGGTCGTTGATGGTGCCGTTGACGGCGAGGTCACCGATGTTGCCGCCCGGGAAGAACAGTGGGTTGACCACGTAGGAGTCGGTGGTCAGAGCGATCCGCCCGCCGGGGTTGGGCAGGACGGCGGAGTCACGGGACGGGCCGCCGGCCGACCCGAACGCCGGTAGGAACAAATTCTCGATCAGTTCCTCGGAGAGGATCCCGCCGCCGCCGTGGCCCATGACGATGCGCTTGGTCTCACGCAACGGCAGTGGGCACACCCAGTTCGTCGGGTCCACCGGATCAGACATCAGCGTCAGGCACTCGCCGCGGATTCCAGCCGCCGGAACTGGTAGTAGGCCGCGCACGCGCCCTCACTGGACACCATGGTGGCGCCCAGCGGGGTTCGAGGTGTGCAGGCCGTCCCGAACGCCGGGCATTGGTTGGGCTTGATCAACCCCTGCAGCACCTCACCGGCGTGGCACAGATCGGACTCCGCCACCGTCAACTGCCCCACCCCGAACTTGCGTTCGGCGTCGAACTCCGCGTAGCGCGGCGACAGCGTCCAGCCGGACTTCGGGATCATCCCGATCCCGCGCCACTGCCGGTCGGTCACGGCGAACACCTCCGACAGCGCCTGCTGGGCGACGGTATTACCGACCGCGGTGACGGCCCGCGGGTAGGCGTTGCGCAGTTCTGTCTTGCCCGACTCGAGAAGCTCCACCGCCTGCCGCACACCTTCCAGCAGATCCAGCGGCTCGAATCCGGTCACCACGATCGGGATGTCGTACTTGTCCACCAGCGGGCCGTACTCGCCGGTGCCCATCACAGTGCAGACGTGGCCGGCGGCCAGGAAGGCCTGCACGCGGTTGCTGGGCGAGCTCAGGATGGCCTCCATGGCGGGCGGCACCAGCACATGGGACACCAGCACGGAGAAGTTGGTCAGGCCGAGGCGCTGAGCGTGCAGGACCGACATGGCGTTGGCCGGCGCGGTGGTCTCGAAGCCGACGCCGAAGAACACCACCTGCTTGTCGGGGTTCTCCGCGGCGATGCGGGTGGCGTCCAGCGGCGAGTAGACGATCCGGACGTC
>DAIPYT010000296.1:0-2552 GCA_036782595.1 Mycobacterium sp.
GGTCAACCCCCATGCCGACCCCGAACTCGTCGTCGAAAAAGTCCGGCAGGCCGCCGGGTCGTAGCTGGGTCACCCAGGCACCACTCCCTCGGGAAGCCGAGGGCCGGTTACCGCTACTCCGACTGGCTCAGGCTGGGCCGGTATTCGGCGACCTGAGCCTCAGCGGCGAGCAGTGCGCCCAGGTCGCCCTCCTGCTGTGCAACGAAAACACCGACGACCTGTCGGCATAACTCCGGCACGCTCACCCCGCGCGCATCGGCAATGCGTTTGAGCCCGACCACCGTTGTGGTGGTGACATGAAACTGCACAGCGAACTGGCCGCAGGAACCATCCTCGGGCGGCAACCCTGGCCCCAATATGACGGGATCGTCCATGGCGTACTCGCCAGCCTCGACATCCCGGCTCATCCGAGCCACCTCGTAACGACGTAGCGGGCTGTCGGTGAAGCTATCCGGTTCCTGGCACTCGTCGTCGCTGAGGTAACCCATTGCGAAGACGCTAGACCCCGCGGCGAGGCCCGCCAGCATCAGCCGTCGCGACGCCCGATCGGTACGGGCGGCGGGATTAGTCGGTGAGCTTCGGGAGACCCTTGCTGATCGCGGATGCGAGCACCTTGCCGACCAGTGTGGCGAGCCCGGGTATCGCTGAGTCGAAACCGATGGTGTAGCTCAGTCTTGTGCCGCCGCTTGCGGTCGGTGTCAGCTCTTGGCGGCCCCAGTGGCCGCTCAGTGGACTGCCTTTGGTGATCTTGTACTCGATAAGCGTGTTCGGCTGGGCCGTTGTAGTGGTCTCCTCGAACGCCGGAAGGGGACCAAGCTTGAGGCGGCGCACCGAGCCGACGCCATTGCGCGAGGTAGTGCCGTCGCTGACGCGGGTGATGTTGGCACCGAAGACCGGGCCGAGGTTCTCGTGCTCGGCGAGCTTGTCGAACACGGTCTGGGGGTCGGACTTGAACTCATGAGTGATGTGGACGCGTTGAGGTGTGGCCATAGGTTCGGATACTAGGACTCCGCAGGGTTGGTCCGGCTTACCCCCCCGCATCGATGCTTTGTCGCTGCCATAGCTGAACTTGCGAAATAGCCGATTACGCGTCGTCTCAGAGGATAATCTGCGGCAGCCCGAAGTGACCGGAGAGGCGAAGTCCTTTGTCTGACAATGCTGTTTACGACCGTCTGGACGCCGCGGCCGGTGCCGTCGCCGCCCAGGTGATCACCTGGCGCCGGCATCTTCATCAGAACCCTGAGCTGTCCAACCGGGAGGTCAACACCGCGGCACTCATCGCCGATCAATTGCGGTCCCTGAAATTGGACGAGGTCCGCACCGGTATTGCCGGCCACGGCGTCGTCGGCGTCCTCAAAGGCGGCCAGCCAGGGGACCGGGTGATCGCGCTGCGCGCCGACATCGACGCGCTTCCGGTGACCGACGAGTGTGGCGCACCGTATGCCTCCACGGTGATCGACGAGAACTACCCCGGCGGCCCGTTCCCGGTGTCGCACGCCTGCGGCCATGACTGTCACACCGCGATGCTGCTCGGAGCCGCCACCGTGCTGGCCGGCAACCGCGAATCCCTCCCGGGCACAGTGCTGTTCGTCTTTCAGCCGGCCGAGGAGGGCCCGCCCGTCGACGAAGACGGCGGAGCACGCGCCATGATCGCCGCGGGCGCCTGCGATAACCCCGCACCCACGATGGCCTTCGGATTCCATGTGGTTCCGTATCCGAAGGGATACATCGGCTACCGCGCCGGTAATCAGTTCGGCGCCTCATGCCTGATCAAGATCGTCATCACCGGGATGCAGGTCCACGGCTCCACCCCCTGGGCGGGGATCGACACCATGCCGGCGGTCGGCGCCATCCTGACCGGCATCGGGCAGCTCTACCGTCAGATCAGCGCATTCGACCCGGTCACCGTTAGCATCGGCCATGTCGAAGACGTCGGACGGTTCAACATCATCGGCCAGACGACCACGCTGTGGGGCACCATCCGCTGCGCTGTCGAATCCGATATGGCCGACGTACAGAAGCGGCTCGAGACCCTGGCCGAGCACTGCGCGCAGGCCTACAACTGCTCATCCACCGTCGACTATCTGCAGAGCGTGCCCGCTGTGCACAACGAGCCACCCTGGCTCGCCGCCGGACTACCCACTTTTCAGCGCGTCGTCGGCGCCGACAAAGTCGTGCAGACCCAAGCCACCCTCGGCTATGACGACGTCTCCGAATTCGTCAACCGGTACGGCGGCCTCTACGTCACCCTCGGTGTCCAAGACACCGAACTGGATGACAACGGCAATCCCCGCCCGATCACAGGCGGTCGTGGCATGGCGATGAACCACAACCCGCACTTCTACGCCGACGACGACACCCTCGTCACCGGCGTCCGCCTGCACTGCAACGTCGCCTACGACCACCTCACCGGAGCACTGGCCCCCACCTCATGACAGGACGCCCCAGCTTCGACTGGGCGCCAATTCGCTTTAGCGGGCCGGATGTTCGGCCCACCCGGCGAGCAGCCGGTAATCGATCCCCAGAGATCGGTAAGTGCGTTCAGCCCGAAG
>DAIPYT010000297.1:0-2508 GCA_036782595.1 Mycobacterium sp.
CGTAGCGGCCGCGGTAGGTGGCGATGACGTCCCACGGCGCCTGCAGCGGCCAGTGGGGCGCCTGGAAGGGCAGGTAGGCGAAGAAGGGCGCGTCCTGCGGGCCCTCGGGACGTTCGCGTAGATACCGCAGCAACGTGTCGGTGTAGGCATCCGAGGAGTAGAAGTCCTCCCCTACCGTGACGAACTGATCGTCTTCGGTGAATACCGTCGGCGCGGCCGCCAACCCGCCTCCCACGACGGTGCCGTAGTGGCTGGCACCGGCCGGCAACAGGGCGAAGGAGCGGTCGAATCCCCGTGCCCACGGAGACCTGTCGATCGTGCGGCCCAGATGCCACTTGCCCGCCATGAGCGTCTGGTAACCGGCGTCGCGCAGCAGTTCCGGCAGCGCCACCACCCGGTCGTTCAGATACCCCTCATAGCCGGGGGCGCCGGCGAAACCCGGTGCGGTCATCTCGAGCATGGTGCCGATTCCGGCGACGTGGTGATCGGTTCCGGTCAGCAGCATCGCCCGCGTCGGCGAGCAGGCCGGGGCGGAATGGAAATCGGTCAGCCTGATGCCCGCCTGGGCCAGGCGGTCGAGGTTGGGGGTGTTGATCTCACCACCGAAGGCGCCGATGTCGGAGAACCCGAGGTCGTCGGCCACGATGACCAGAAAGTTGGGGCGTGTCATGCTCAAGCATCCTGTCACGCACCACCCACCACAGCCGAGCTGGCCGTTGACGGGATCGACAGTCCCGGCTCACTGGCATCCCACGCGGTGCCACGGCTACCCAGCCATCGTCCGTCACACTCCGACGACACGGACCAACTCGCCGAGGCCGTCGAAGTCGGCGGCATTGCGGGTGTACAGCTCAAGACGGTGGGCGTGGGCGGTCGCCGCGATCAGCAGATCGGCGAATCTGGCGCGGGGGTGTCGCCCTCGTCCGAGCACGGCGGAGGCAACAAGGCCGTAGCTACGCGCGGCCGCCGCGTCGAACGGAATGGGTTCGAAGCGCGCCTCGACCTCTTGCAGCCGGGTTTGTCGCTTGGCGGCCTCGATCGCAGTAGCGGCGAGCAGTGGTCCGGCGGCCAGTTCGGCAGCTGTCACCGCGGAGATCGCCACCTCGTCCGGTAGGGCCGCTCGCACCACCGGGTCGTACCAGTCGATCACCACCGAGGTGTCCAGCAGTCCGGAGCCTGTCACCGGTCGACTCGCTGGTCGAAGGCCGCATCGAGGTCCTCGCGGAATCTCCGATGGTCGATCCGGACGCCCACCGCGGCCAGCTCGTCGATCTCCGCGCGGCTGACGAAGGTTCGCCGGCCCCCGGTGATGGGACGCAGTTCAGCGACCGGTTCCCCATTGCGCGTGACGATGAAGGTTTCCCCTGCCGTCACGGCCTCGATCACTTTCGCGTTGTCATTCCGCAGTTCGCGCTGCGCGATTGTCCTTGCCACAGACCCAGCGTAGCCGTGATTGCTACAGTGCGCTACAGGGCGTCGACGGTGCCGCTGCTACGTGGTCGGGCTTTTCTTCTTCGGCTTTTTTCTTCCCGCTGATGCTCGGGGCGTGGGTCCGTCGGTCGATGCCGTCTCTGATGTGAAGTCAAGGGCCGCAATGCCATTGTCGGCAACCGCCGCGTGCTCCTCGACGACGAATCGGTGGTTGAGTGCGGCGGCAACCGCCACGTAGGCACGGATCTCCCCGTTGATTCCCTGTTCTATCCGGCTGACCAGCTGCCGGGACACTCCGGCGCGCTCCCCCACATCGCTCTGGGTCAGATAAGCCTTGACGCGGGCGATCCGCAGCTGGTCACCGATCCGCTCTAGCTGCTCCTCCACGTCATCGGACATGGGGTCAGGTTACCACTGGCCGAGCGGAATAATACGCTGACAATGTGGCACTTTACCGTAACGCTATGTTCTGTTACCGTGCCATTCAGTCAGTAATTCGTAACACCACCAGTTGCCTCGCGCCGGCTCATGGGCTGACCCGCTGGCCCAATCACCGTTGACACGCACGACCCAAAAGTGAAGGGAGCATTCACATGACGCCATTGCAGAGCCTTGAGACCAAGCTTGAGCTCGACCCCCAGCACGCCGACAGCGGCGGGATCTTTCCCCTGGAGATTCCCACTGTCGCCCCATGCCAGAGCTGCTCGACCAACGTTCGTCCGGGCAGCACGTCGAAGGTCTGTCGCCGCTGCAAAGGTCAGCTGCCCCTACCGCTGGAGACGTCATTGCCCGGGGTCTGCGCAATCTGCCATGGGGACGGCTGGGTCATTGTGAAGAAGTGCGACGAGTGCCACGGCTCGGCATTCACCACGACGCTCCGCCCGATCCGGGTGCGGGTTCCCGCCGGCACCAAGGATGGTCAACGCATCCGATTGCGCGGCAAGGGTTTGGCCGCGGAACCCGGCGCTCCTGCCGGTGATCTCTACGTCACGGTGAAGGTGGCCTCCGCACCTGGTGTTCCGGCCCCGGGGAACCGCACCGGAACCACTACGTCGCGCTCGTCGCAGAAGCGGGAAA
>DAIPYT010000298.1:0-2505 GCA_036782595.1 Mycobacterium sp.
GGGAACACCGTCTTGAACATGAACCCGCGTCCCTGAGGCATCGGCACGTCATGGACTGCCTTGAGGCCGGGAACGGTGCCGACCAGTGCGCGCAGATCGTTGATCGACAGGCTGAACGGCATCGGAGGCACCCGGTAGTGCTTGGAGGCGCGGATGCCCTTGGGTGCGACCTTCTTGATGATGGTCGGCGGGAGGTCGAAGAACATCCGGCCGCCGGGAAATCGCTTGGCGCACTGGCGGATCAGGTCCATGGCTTCCGCGGGCTGCAGGTACATCAGCAGGCCTTCGGCGGTGATGAACACCCCGTCGGAGTCATCGATCCGGTCCATCCAGCTGTAGTCCAGAGCCGACTGGGCGAGATTGGTGATCCGCGGGGACGCCGGGAGCAGCTTCTCGCGCAGCTCGATCACCGGCGGCAGATCGACCGACACCCAGCGGAACTGCGCATTCGGAACGGCCTTGTCCAGGCGCCAGAAGCTGGTCTGGAACCCCTCGGCGAGCGCCACGATGGTCGCCTTCGGATGGCGGCGCAGGTACTCGATCGTGCACCCGTCGGCCGCCAGCGAGCGCAGCGCCATCTCCTGGCCGCGGAGGCCGAACTTGTCGTAGTTGACGCCGTAGGCGCTGATGAACGCATCGCGAAGTTCGATGGCCTTCGGATCATCGATGATGGCGTCGGGCAGGCCGGCCTGGCGGGCGCGGCCGTTGAGAGTCATCAGGGCGGTTTCCGAGACGCCGGTCAGTGCGGCGGAGCCGTGATTGGCGGGGCGGTTCATCGTTCCCAACCTACCGTGGGTCGTAGGCTCGGACTTATGACCCGTCAGGTGTTCGACGACAAGCTGTTGGCCCTGCTCGCCGACAACTCCCTGGGTGTGCTGGCGACCATCAAGGGGGACGGGCGTCCGCAGCTGTCCAATGTGACCTACCACTTCGATCCCCGGGCCTTGGCCATCGAGATCTCGATCACCGAGCCGCGCGCCAAGACCCGCAACCTACGCCGTGATCCGCGGGCCTCGCTGCTGGTGAGTTCCGACGACGGCTGGTCCTATGCGGTCGCCGAGGGCGACGTCGTGTTGAGTGCGCCGGCCGCCGCGCCGGACGACGACACCGTCGAGGCCCTGGTGAACCTGTACCGCAAGGTTGCCGGGGAGCACCCGGATTGGGATGACTATCGCCAGGCGATGGTCGTCGACCGGCGGGTGCTGCTGCGGCTTCCGATCAGCCACCTCTACGGGATGCCCCCCGGCATGCGCTGATCGGTGCCCGGGTGGACTAACCTGCCAACATGGCCAAGGCCCAACCCGATCCCGATCCTGATCCCTCGGACGCGGACGAGACCAAGCGCAAGTTCCGTGAGGCACTCGAGCGCAAGAAGGCGAATGCCGCCGGCGCCGCCGCCCGCGCCGACGGGGTCGGCAAGCAATCCGCGGCGCATGGCCCAGCCGAGCAGCGCCGCACCTTCCGCCGTCGGAGTGGCGGCTAGCGGTAGTTCAGTGGTGGGTCGCCTTCTCCGCGCCCACGCCGGTCAGTGACCGGACCTCCATCTCGGCGTTGAGCACCGGGTCGCCGGGGTCACGGGAACTCAGGGTGCCGAGGATGCCGAGCAGGAACCCCAGCGGGATCGACACGATGCCCGGGTTGGACAGCGGGAACCAGTGGAAGTCTGCGTTCGGCAGCATCGACGTCTTGGCGCCGGATACGGCGGGGGAGAACACGATCAGCACGATGCAGCTGATCAGGCCGCCGTACATACTCCACAGCGCGCCGCGGGTGTTGAACCGGCGCCAGTACAGCGAGTACAGAATGGTCGGCAGATTCGCCGACGCCGCGACCGCGAAGGCCAACGCCACCAGGAATGCGACGTTCTGCCCGTTGGCCAGGATCCCCAGTCCGATCGCCAGGATGCCGAGCACCACCGCGGTGATACGCGAGACCCTCATCTGCTCGTCCTCGGTGACCTTGTGCGACTTGAGCACGCTGGCGTAGACGTCGTGGGCGAAGGATGCCGACGCGGTGATGGTCAGCCCGGCCACCACGGCCAGGATCGTGGCGAACGCGACCGCTGAGATGACGCCGAGCAGGATCGTGCCACCGAGTTCGAACGCCAGCAGGGGGGCCGCGGAGTTCTGTCCGCCCGGGGCTTTGAGGATCGTGTCCGGCCCGACCAGTGCGGCGGCGCCGTAGCCGAGGACGAGGGTGAACAGATAGAAGGCGCCGATGAGGCCGATCGCCCACACCACCGAACGGCGGGCTTCCTTGGCGGTGGGCACCGTGTAGAAGCGCATCAGCACATGCGGCAGGCCCGCGGTGCCCAGCACCAGGGCGATACCCAACGACAGCAGGTTGATCTTCGAGGTTGTCGAGGTCCCGTACTGCGCGCCCGGCGCCAGCACGTCGCGACCTGAGACTCCCTTGGTGGTCGACTGCGTGACCATCTCCTGGGCTTTGCCGAGGACTTCGGAGATATTCAGGCCGAACTTGACCAGGACGAGCGCCGTCATGAAT
>DAIPYT010000299.1:0-1272 GCA_036782595.1 Mycobacterium sp.
GGGCGTTAGCGGCGTTCCAGCGTGTTGTCGATTCCGGATTTGCTCAATTCCGGTGACCCGGAGAGGAATTGGACCTGATTCCCGATACCCGAGACCGTGATCGCCCCGGCGGTTTCGATGGTCACCGTGTTCTCCACGCCGGAGACATCGACTTGGGTGCAGTTCCCGGTGATGGTCACGGTGTTGTGCACACCGCTGACGCTGGCGGTGTTGTCGTCGCACACGATCGTCCGCACGTTGCCCACGCCGGAGACGCTGCCGCCTCGGTCGGGCGGTTCAACGGTCGGCGCGGGGGAGGGGCCGCGGGAGGGGCCCACGGATCCGGAACCTCCCAGCATGGGCGGCACCGTCGGTTGGCCTGCCACCGGACTATTCATTCGGTCGGCGGCGATGAACCATCCGCTGACCAACAACGCGAGGGCGAGCAGCGCGAACACAAGCCATCCGATGCGCAGTCCGGTGCGCGGCGGTGCGCCCCCCTCCTCGCTCACCGGTGCAGACTCGAGCCACGCAGCAACAGTCGCACCGAATGGTCGACGACGGTGTCGAGGTCGTCTCCCAGGGTTCCGGCCAGCCACTGCTGGGCCAACTCCGCCATTGCCCCGGCGTACATGGCGGCCCCCACCTCCCACGCCACCCGGTCGGATCGGGGATCGGTTCGCCGGCCCTCGTTGAGCACCAACTCGCGTAACTGGTCTCGGGCTTTGGTCCGGCGTTCGGCGAGAACCTGGTTGGTTCGGGCCTCGGTGAACAGGATGGCGCCCCGGTAGGGGTCGGCCGAACTGAATTCCAGAACCGCCCGGATCCCGGCGCGCAACCGGGCCTCTTCGTGGTGCGGCTCGGCCGCCATCGCATCGGCGAGGCGATGGGCCAACTCCGCTCCCACCCGGTCATAGACCGCCCCGAGCAGCTGGTCGGTGTCGGGGAAATTCTCGTAGAAGTAGCGGGTGTTCAGTTCGCTGACCCGGCACACCGAGCGCACCGAAACCGCCGCCTCGCCGCCCTCGCCGAACAACGTGAACGCCGCGTCGAGCAGTAGGGATCGGCGTTCGGCCCGCCGATCGGTGGGCGATACCCCGGCCCACCGGGTTGCGCGCGACATGGGGGGAGGATATCCCCGCAGTCCCGTTCGACGAGCCCGGCAGTGCTATTTTGGTTACGACTGTAACCAGAAATGTGGAGGAGTCGGCCGGCGATGAGAGTGCTGCTTCCGCACCAACTTCTTGAGCACAAAGTCAGGTCCGACTTCGACAAGGACGTCCGGCGAAAGTT
>DAIPYT010000299.1:1372-2476 GCA_036782595.1 Mycobacterium sp.
CGTTCATGGAACGACTCGATCCCAGCATCTTCTGGATGGGGTCGGACCATTCCCGCGTTGTGGAGCGCGACGACGAGGGACGCCCGACCGGGCGTCTGGACACCGAAGGTGCCCAGGTCCGGTTGGCCCACTCGCTGGCCTTCTTCATCGGTACCGCATACGGATCAACCCAGACCGCCGAGAACGTCGCGCAGACGGTGCGGGCCATGCATCACACGGTGAAGGGCGTCCGTCCGGACGGCCTGGCCTACGACGCCGACGACCCCGACTGGCTGCGGTGGAACTACGCCACCGTGGTGTGGGGCATCGCCACCGCCCATCAGATGTACCACCCGATTCCCCTTCGCGGCATCGACCGTTACTACGGGGAGTTCGTCCGGGTCGGGCATGCGTTGGGCGGAACCGATCTACCCGCCACCAAGGCCGAGACGTTGGACTGTCTGCGTTCCTACCTGCCCCGGCTCGCACTGACCCACGGGGCGGCGCTGGCCACCGGCCCGGCGCTGGCGGAGAATCCAGAGGTGCCGCAAGCGGCCAAGTTTTTCGATTGGGCTATCCGTGATGCGATGCCGGACTGGGCTGCCGAGATGGTGATGTACCGGCCGCCGCACCCGGTGGAGCGCGCCGCGCGGCGCGCGGCGACCTGGACTGCGCTCAACGCGACCCAGGCGGCGATGGGCATCCTGCCCGAGTTCCGGCAGGCGCAGCAGCGGGTCGCGGCCGGCGCCGCCGCAGCGGTGTGCCCGACTTAATTAGACACACTCCAGCTGTGATGTGATGTGCGCCGCAGTTGGGCGCTCTGGGTAAGGAATTCTTAAGCACTGACTTTGAATGTTTGCCTGCTCCAGAAGGGCGCGAAAAAGCTTTCCTATCAGCTGTGATGCGAAATAGAAATTATCCGGAACAACAATGCTGTAACGAATCCTTCGGGCGGCAATTTGACAAGTTTCCGGGGTGCGTGGAATTTCGGCGCTCGGCGAAGCGTCTAAACTAGTGAGCGTAAGAAGTTTGCGCTTAAGCGCATTTTCCCTGATTTACGCGGTCCCTCATTCACACAGTAGGGATTTACCCAGTAGGGCCAGGTTCCGGCTTGGCCCAGGAGAG
>DAIPYT010000300.1:0-2444 GCA_036782595.1 Mycobacterium sp.
GCGCGGTGGCGTCGAGCACCTCGGCAACGATGTGCGCCTCGTCGCGCACGATCATGCTCAGGCAGATGGATTGGCGCTCGGGCTCATCGGTCATCGGAGTGCTCCTCACCCCTGATCATGATGCAGAGCACCTCGTCGAGGGTGGCGCCGGCGAGTCGGGTGTCGTCGGACCTGGCGCGGAACCGGTTGACGTCGATCATGGTCGGGCTGCGCGACATGGCCGGGGATCCTGTGTCGGTGAGCATGTATCGGCCGGTGCCGGGATTGGTGCGGGTGGTGTGGGCGGGGGCGGCGGTACCGGTGAGGGTGGTGGCGTCGAGGTAGTTGATGGCGACTCCGGAGATGTCGGGTTCGGCGTGCAGGATCGCGGTCAGTCGGGTGATCAGCGGTTCGGCGGCGAAGTACTGCCAGCCTTGGTTTGAGTGCAGCCAGTAGCGTCCGGTGATGGCCTTGGCGAGCAGGTCGGTCTGGTCGTTGGGTGTCATGTCGGCGCTGCCGGTGAGGAACTCCAGGAAGGGGTAGCGGTCCGCCAGGTGTGCCCGGTCGGCTTCGGACAGTCCGGTGTCGAGCACCAGGAACCGGCCGACGCGGGCGATGTCGTTGCAGCAGTGCAGGAATGAGTTCAGGGTTCGTTCGCACTGTTGGCGGTCGGGGCCGGCGATCAGGCTGAAGGTCACCTCGGCATCCGGTGACCCTTTCGGCCGGTTGCAAAGCTCCGCCGGGTAGGTGGCGGTGTCGTCGAGGAGTTGGGGCACGGCGAGGTCGCGGTTGGCGGCGAACCGGGTGCGGTCGTGTTCCTCGATACCGTCGATGGCCAGCAGTTGCCGGAACAGCACGAAACTCTCGCGCTGCCGGCCGATCCAGGACGCGCACACCGCCTGTTCGTCGAGCGCCCGCCAGGTATAGACGACCGTGTCGACGAACATCCGGTTCGCGACGGGCACCGGCACCGCGGCGGCCTGTCGGGCGAATAGGTAGCCCATGTCGTAGCGCCCGGATATCCGCAGCCGGTAGGCGAGCTCGTAGAGCGGCTCTGCGCGAGTGGGCAGATAAGCCCACGCACGCGCGTAGGCGTCCTCCACCTGTGCCGCTGGCGCTCCGAGCTCAGCGAGGCAGCGGCCCGCCTGCAGCAGCGAGTAGAACACCTCCTCCTCCCAGCCGCCCATCTCCGCGCGGCGGGCATACCAGGTGAGCCCGTTTTCGAAGTCCAGGGCGTGGTAGTAGCTCTGCGCCAGGAAAAACACCGATCTCTCGTCGTCGGGGTGAGCGTTCACATGCGTCAGTAGCACCGCGGCGTCCTTCGCCCACTTGTCTGGGTCCTTGCCGCGCGCGCCCAGGCGCCGGGAGTGAATCTGGAAGTCTTCGCTCAGGTGCGCGTCGGTGAACGGCTCGTCGCAGTGGGCGTACTCGTGCAGTACGCCCTTGTAGTACCAGGGCACCCCGTCGCGGAAAAGCTGGCGGCGCCAAAGGCGGACGCTGCCAACGCGGATCCGCATGGCGTAGCAGTCGGCGGTCAGTCCGCGGAACGGCGGTACGCCGATCACGGTGTCGTCGGCGTCCATCATCCAGATGTAGTCGGCCTTGCCCTGGGCCAGCGTGAGCGCCTCGGAGCGGTTGTGTCCGAAGTCCCGCCAGGGGCGCTGGTGCAACTCGCCGGGGATTCCTAGCCGTTGCATGTGGCCGGCGATCAGGTCCTGGGTGCCGTCGGTCGAGCCGGTGTCCACCACCACCCAGTAGTCGATGTAGGGCGCGGTGGCGTCGAGCACCTCGGCAACGATGTGCGCCTCGTCGCGCACGATCATCGTCAGGCAGACGGACGGGCGCCGGGCCTCATCGGTCATGGCGTTGCGCTCCTTCGCGCCTTGGAGGTGAACGGTTACCGTCACACATCATGCAGATTGTCGTCGCCGGAGCGCTGATCACCGGCGGCGCGCTGCTGGTGGCTCAGCGCCGGCGTCCGCCGGAGCTGGCCGGGCTGTGGGAGCTGCCGGGCGGCAAAGTGGCCCCTGGGGAGACCGAGAGCCAGGCCCTGGCCCGTGAGCTGCGCGAGGAGTTGGGCGTAGAAGTCGATGTCGGGGAGCGCCTCGGAGACGATGTCCCCTCCGGCGCGGTGCTGCTACGGGCCTACCAAGTCAGCATGACCGGGGGAGAGTTGCACCCACACGACCACACCGCGCTGCGTTGGGTTCGAGGCGCAGAGCTCGATGAGCTCCCCTGGGTTCCCGCCGACCGCGCCTGGCTGCCGGAACTGCACGCCCGGCTGCGCGGGGCCGGCTGACCAGTGCGTATCCACCCGACCCTGACCCGCCAGTGCTGGCTGTTCGCGGTGGGTTCGACGTTCTTCGCGGTGGCATGTGCACCCCGGTTCCCCGTGCTGGCCGGTGCCGGGGCGGCCAACCTGCTGTGTTTCATCGGATCCTGGTTCTTCACCACCGCGGGGTGGA
>DAIPYT010000301.1:0-2431 GCA_036782595.1 Mycobacterium sp.
TCCAGGGGAACCTCATCGATGGTGATGGCCCGCTTCCCGCCGTCCATCGTCGAGGCGTAGTGATACGGAGCATCCAGATGGGTGCCGTTGTGAGTGGTGATCCGCACCCGCTCGATCGCCCAGCCTTCGCCGTCGGGAAGATCGGCTTCGGTAGCACCCGGGAAGAACGACACCACCTCCGCCGCGGTCTGCCGATGGTCGTAGTAGTCGATCTCCGGCAGGTGGCCAGGTGGATCGGAGGCGATCCCCGCCTGGAGCGGAACCGAGAGGTCGACGAACCGGCGAGCCGTCATGGTCGCTCATCGTAGCGACGCGGGGTGTTGCCCGGGATGGTCTAATCGCGCCATGGTTGCGATTCCCGCCTCACCCGATCAGGTCACCGCGCGTTGGCTGACTGAAGTACTCACTCGGCCGGAGGCCCTCGTCGTCGTCGACGCCGTTGAGGTGACCCCGATCGGCACCGGTCAGACCGGAGCCACCTACCGGATCGCGACCCGCTATGGCTCCGCGCCCGCGGGCCTGCCGGACTCCTTCGTCGTGAAACTGCCCGCCCAGGACGATGCCGTGCGGGAACGGGTGGCGCTGAGTTACCGCTCGGAGCATGCCTTTTACACCGAGGTGGCCGAGACCGTCGCCGTGCCGGTCCCCCGCTGCTACCACTGCGCCCTGGCCGATGACGGCGCGGAGTTCGTGCTGCTCCTCGCCGATATGGCACCCGCGCAGCAGGGCGACCAGATCCGCGGTTGCACACACCTCGAGGCGGAGTCCGCGGCCACCGCGCTGGCTGGGCTGCACGGCCCCCGGTGGTGCGACCCGGCGTGGCTCTCATTCGCCGGCACCGTTATGCCCAAGCCCGACGAAGCAGGTGCACGAGGACTCGGTGACATCACCCGCCTGGCTGCGTCGACGACAATCGAGAAACTCGGCACCCGGATGACCGCGGCGGACCGCGCGACAGTGCTCGAGTCCGCCGATCTGATCGCCGACTGGCTACTGGGCGCCGGCGAACGGTTCAGCATCCTGCATGGCGACTACCGGGCCGACAACCTGTTGTTCGGGGCCGGTCGGGTCGCAGTGGTGGACTGGCAGACACTGGGCGTCGGGCTGCCTGCCCGTGATCTGGCCTACTTCTTGGGAACCAGCGTGACGCCCGGCGAGCGCGCCGAGCATGAGCAGGCCCTCGTCGGGGCCTACCACCGTGCCCTGTGCGGCTTTGGCGTTGCGGACTATGACGCCGAAACCTGTTGGGATGATTACCGATTCGGGATGTTGCAGATACCGTTGATCACCACGCTCGGGTTCGCATTCTCAGCTGCCACAGAACGTGGCGACGACATGGCTCTGGCCATGCTGGAACGCGGTAGCAGCGCGATCCGGGAACTGGGAACCCTTGATATGGTGCGCTCGCGACGCTCGGGCTAAGCCTGATCGGCGCGGGCGTCGGAGGACGGACCGTCCGGATCGGCGGAGATGTCCGGCGAGAAGTCGCCGGCCGAGAAATCCGTGGTCGCGGGTAGGGAATCGCCGGCCGGAGCGGACGGCCGTTCAACCGGTTCCGGGGCGGGCTCTCGGCGCCAGTCCCGCACGAGTTGAAAGATCCCGGCCACCGCCAGCGCGATCACCACAACAGCCAGCGGCGTGCTTCCGGTCAGTGCAGCGAGGACGAGCCCGAACAGGCCGACGACCGCCAACACCACGACTCCCCGCACCCTCCCAGTCTGCCTGTGCGCGGTCGGTCCCGTGGGTACCCAAGCCCTGCGTGTTCGCCGAACTCAGGCGGCCGGTTGCTGCCCGAGGCGCACGTGCACGACGGTCCGAGCGGGTGCTGCGGGTGCCTCGACGCGGGAGAGCAACTCGGCGCTCTCCGGAAGCTCGCGCGGATTGAGCGTGCCTTCGGCGATCTGCCGCAGCACCGCGTGGGCATGCGCCAACTGGTGACGCTTGCGGTACTGCCCGCCAGGAAGTTTGATACCCGCCCAGACGCCGTATTCCTCGCCGCCCTCGACCGCCAGTCGGGCGCACTGGCGTTGTTGAGTGAGTGGGCAGCGGCGCAGGCAGATGGTCCGGGCTCTCGACGCCGATTGCTCATAGGCTCGGGCCTTGGCAGCCCCATCGCTGCCGTCGTCGTCGGCGTACCCGAACCACATGTCGGGTTCAGCGGAGCACGGGCGAATGTCCATCACTACCTCCTCAGAGCGATTCGATGACGGAAGCGTATATGCATAGACGATCCGACGCAAGAAAACATACACAGAAACGTATAACCAACGACGCTGTGTACGATTCGGCCATGCTGGGAGCCCGACGGTGAGCCGCGAGGCGGCAGGCGCCGCCATCCGGGCACTGCGGGAATCGCGTGACCTATCCCTCGCCGACCTCGCGTCGACGACCGGCGTCAGCATCATGGGGCTGAGCTATTTGGAGCGCGGGG
>DAIPYT010000302.1:0-2277 GCA_036782595.1 Mycobacterium sp.
GGCCAGGACCGCCGAGGACGCCATCAAGGGATTCGGCCCCCTGGCGGCTGCCGCGCTGCGCCACCCGCGGACGTTGTTCGGCAAGATCCGCGACACCGCCGGATCGGTGGTCCGCTTCACCAAGACCTCCAGCGAGCCGCTGTCACCGATCCTCAAGGGCCGCAGTATCAACTACCACTTCGACACCATCGATATGGACTTCGACCAGTTCAAAGCCGCGGCCAAGAGGCGGGATCGCACAGTCAACGACCTGTTCCTGGCGGCGATCAGCGTCGGCATGCACGACTATCACGTCAAGATGGGTCACCCGGTCGACGAACTGCGGATGAACATGCCGATCTCGCTGCGCACCTCCGCCGACGAGAGCAACGCGGTGACCATCGCCCGATTCGAGATCCCGGTCAGCAACGTCATCGACGACGTGCTGGACGCCGCGGCCAACCTCGTGCGTTCCTGGCGCGCCGAGCCGGCGTTGAAGCTGGCCGACTACCTCGCCGAACTCAGCCGCTTCCTGCCCCCGGAGTTGGTGTCGGCGGCCGCGCAGACCTCCGACCTGACCGCCTCCAACGTGCCAGGCATTCCGATTCCGGTGTGGCTGTCGGGCGCCAAGGTGGAGCGGATGTACCCATTGGTCGGAACTGTCGGCGCCGCGATCAACGTCACCATGCTCACCTACACCGGCACCGCCAGCGTCGGCGTCAGCTCCGACGACGCCGCCGTCACCGATCGGGAGGGCCTGCTGGAGAGCCTGCGGCACGGCTTCCGGGAAGTCGTCGGGGCGTCGGTGATCATCGGGGACCCCATCAGCGGTTAATCCTCAGCCTGAAGGCCGAAAGACCTTTCATTACCGCCCATTCGTAATTCGTGGTGTCCATGACGAAACCTCCCGGAGTACCGTGGCGCAAGGAGGGAGGCGTTGATGACGCAGCGGGTGGTTGTTGGGTACGACGGTTCGCCGGCCGCCGGTGACGCCATCGCGGCTGGCACGCGATTGGTGCCTGGGGCGCGGGCCTGGATCACCTACCTGTGGGGTCCGCCCTTTGCCAGTGTGCGCATGCGCCGACGGCTCTTGGAGCGGGCCGGAAATCTCGACGGCCTCATCGAGCTGGTCGAGCAGGAAGGCAAGTTCGAGGCCGAACGGATCACCGCGATGGGTGTGACGCTAGCCCAGTCCGGCGGCTGGGAAGCCGAAGCACTGATACAACGATGCTTCGGCGGGGAGGGACTCGGTCTCGCGCAGGCCGCGGAGGGCGTCGACGCAGATTTAGTCATCGTCGGCGCACGCGGGCTCGGGGGTACCGAGGCCCTGCTCGGCAGCGTGTCCGACATGACGGTGCACTACGGATCCCGGCCTGTGCTGGTGATCCCCAACCCCCTGTTGTCGGCCGAGTATGTTGCACTGAGCATCGGTCCGGTAGTGGTGGGCTGGGATGGTTCGGAGGGTGCCCAAGCGGCGATTGCCGCGGCTCAGCGGCTGTTCCCGCGTCGGCGTCTGGTCGCGGTGTCTGTCGATGACGATCACGACGTGCCCGCACCTGACCTGTCCGGGCCGTCCGGGAATGAAGTCACCCACGTGCGGGTGCCGCGCGGTCGGGGGCGTACGCACCGAGTGGTGGCGAATGCGCTGATCGGCGCAGCCGACGACAAAGAGGCCGCAGTGATCGTCGTCGGTTCACGGGGCCACTCGGCAGCCCGCGAGATCGTCCTCGGGAGCGCGGCGATGAGCACCCTGCACCACAGCCACCGTCCGGTAATGGTGATACCCAACCGCGGAGGCTAGCGACCTCGGGCCGTCGCGGTCCGCACCAGGGTCCACCCGACCAGGGTGCCCAGCGCGATCGAGACGATCGCCGCGGCCGCGACACCGACGCCGGCGGTGTTCGCATAGTCCCCCGCCGCGCCCCGGCCGACCGACATGAAGGTGAGCTGGCCGGGCACCAGCGACCAGAACGCCGCCAAGGTCAGCACACTGGCCGGCGGTGCCGCCCTGATCCGGGCGCACAGCATCGCGAACGGGATCGCCACCATCGCCCCGATGAACCCGGAATGCGCGGCACTGAGAACCAGCCCGGCGAGGTTCTGGGCCAGCATGGACACCCCGATGATCAGTAGCAGCCAGGGCAACGAGCCGCGCGGCGCCGACAGGTACAGGTAGAGCCCGACGGCGATCACCACCACCGCCGCGTACGCCGACCACGAGCCCAGCGGGGTCGACGGCGACTGCGGGCTCACCTCCCCGGCGATCCGCACTCCCAACACCATCCCGTACACCAGCAG
>DAIPYT010000303.1:0-2264 GCA_036782595.1 Mycobacterium sp.
ACGGAGAAGATCGCCTCCGCCGCAGCCACTTTCATCTTCTCGGTGATGCGACGGGCACCGGCGTCCAGCGCACCGCGGAACACTCCGGGGAAGGCCAGCACATTGTTGATCTGATTGGGGAAATCGCTACGCCCGGTGGCGACGATGGCGGCATACCGCTTGGCGATCTCGGGGTGGATCTCCGGATCAGGATTGGAGCAGGCGAACACGATGCCGTTGGGAGCCATTTTCGCGATGATCTCCTCGGGCACCTTGCCCGCCGACAGGCCGAGGAACACGTCGGCGCCGTCGAGGGCTTCGGCGACACCTCCGGTGCGGCCCTCCGGGTTGGTCCGCGAGGCCAGTTCGGCCTTGACGGAGTTGAGGTCGTCGCGCCCGCTGTGCACGATGCCCTTCGAGTCGACCATCGTCAGATCCCGCAGGCCCGCCCGCAGCAGGATGTTGGCGCACGCCACACCCGCGGCACCGACGCCGGTGATGACCATCTTGAGCGAGCTGATCTTGCGGTCCAGAACCGCCGAGGCGCCCATCAGTGCGGCCAGCACGACGATGGCCGTGCCGTGTTGGTCGTCGTGCATGACCGGGCAGTCCAGCGCCTCGATCACCCGGCGCTCGATCTCGAAGCAGCGCGGGGCGGAGATGTCCTCGAGGTTGACCGCCCCGAATGTCGGCCGCAGCCGAATCAGGGTCTCGACGATCTCATCGGGATCCTTGGTGGCCAGCACGATCGGAATCGAGTCCAACCCGGCGAAGGTCTTGAACAGCGCCGACTTACCCTCCATTACCGGAAGCGACGCCGACGGGCCGATATCGCCGAGTCCCAGCACCGCGCTGCCGTCGCTGACGACCGCCACCAGCCGATGGGCCCAGGTGTAGCGGGCCGCAAGTGCGTTGTCGGCGGCGATCGCACGGCTGACTTGGGCCACCCCCGGTGTGTAGGCGATCGACAACGCGCGCTGCGTGTCGAGCGGTGACTTCAACTCGACGGAGAGCTTGCCGCCCTCATGGGCGGCGAAAATCTCCTCGTCGTCGATGACGAGGTGGGAGGCAGGCACCGTTTCAGACACTGCGCTAGGGTACTCGACCGCAGGGCTGTCGCCGTCGCCCATGCCTGGGGGCGGGCGCGCGTAGAGTTTGGCCACGATCTGACGGAGGAGGTCCGGACATGGTGTCGTTTCGGCCGCGTCCCGCCCCGCATCCGCTTCAGGTTCTGGGCCCCAGCGCTCACGTCGAGTCTCACCACGATGGGCAGGGACGGCAGAGCATCGTCGACTGCGCGATCTATCAGGACGGCTGTCGTCTTCCCGGCCCGGTGACCCCTGCCGAAGCGGCCGCCAGGGTCGGCGAATTGAACGCAGCAGACCAGCCCGCATTCACCTGGATCGGTTTGCACGAGCCCGACCACCAGCAGATGCAATCGATCGCCGACCTTTTCGGCCTGCACCCCCTGGCCGTCGAGGACGCGGTGCACGCACACCAGCGGCCCAAGGCCGAGCGCTACGACGAAACCCTGTTCCTGGTGCTGAAGACGGTGAACTACATCCCGCACGAGACCGTCGCGCTGGCCCGCGAGATCGTCGAGACCGGCGAGATCATGATTTTCATCGGCCGCGACTTCGTGGTCACGGTCCGCCACGGTGACCACACCGGGTTGGCCGACGTCCGCAGGAACCTCGAAGCCCAGCCGGACCAACTTCTCCTGGGTCCCGCGGCAGTGATGCATGCGATTGCCGATCACGTCGTGGACAGCTACCGCCGGGTCACCGGCGCAATGGAGGCTGACGTCGACGCGATCGAGGAGACGACGTTCTCCCCGACCAGTAAGACCGACATCGAACCGATCTACCTGCTCAAACGCGAAGTGGTGGAACTGCGGCGCGCAGTATCCCCGCTGACCGACGACCTCGAGTGGCTGATCAAGGACAACACCGATCTGTTGGTCAAGGAGATGCGGCGCCAGATGCGCGACGTGCTCGACCACCAGATCCTGGCCGCCGACGAGATCTCCGAATACGACGAAATGCTCTCCTCGCTGGTGCAGGCGGCGCTGGCGAAGGTGGGCATGCAGCAGAACCAGGACATGCGCAAGATTTCGGCGTGGGCCGCGATGGCTGCCGTGCCGACCGCGATCGCCGGCATCTACGGCATGAACTTCGAGAACATGCCTGAACTCACGTGGACATGGGGCTATCCCGCGGTGCTGCTACTCATGGTGACCATCTGCGGCTTCCTGTACCGAACGTTCCGCCGCAATCACTGGCTGT
>DAIPYT010000304.1:0-2259 GCA_036782595.1 Mycobacterium sp.
CAGCGTCGGGACCGACCAGGGCCTCGCCTCGGAGTGGACCTACACCCTGGTCACCTTGCCCAAGGGTGTGCTGGGAGGCCTCGGGCGGGCGCTGCGCGGCGACGTCACCGGTCTGCTGAGCGCTGCCGCCATCGTGATCGGACTGGCCTACACCACAGCCGGCTACGTGGGCGCCGTGCTGGCTCAACGGTGGCGCGGTCGAGGCGGTGTCCGGTGAACCCGCTGAGCGTCGCGATGGTGGCGGCCCGGGCCCTGCCGTACATGGGGGGTATCGAAACCCATGTGCATGAGGTGGCCCGCCGGTTGGCCGCCTCAGGTGTCCGGGTGACGGTGCTGACCACCGACACTTCCGGGAAGCTTCCGCGCAGCGAGAGCGTCGACGGATATCTGGTGTTGCGGTGGCCGGCCTATCCGCGCTCCCGGGACTACTACCTGTCGCCGGGACTGGCCCGACACCTGCGCCAGTCCCGATACGACGTGATCCACGTCCAGGGCGTGCACACGTTGGTCGCGCCGGCGGCGCTTGCGGCGGCCCGGCGCACCCGGACACCGTCGGTGCTGACGTTTCACACCGGCGGTCATTCCTCCGGTCTGCGCGAGTTTCTCCGCCCACTGCAGTGGAAGCTGCTCGGCCCGCTGATCAGATCGGCCTCGGCCTTGGTGGCCGTGTGCCAGTACGAGCGACGGATGTTCGCCGCGCTACTGGGACTGGATGAGTCCGCAATCCGGCTGATACGCAACGGATCTGATCCACTTCCCATCGACGAATCCGCGCCGTTGACCGAAGGCGATCCGCTCATCGTCTCGGTCGGAAGACTCGAGGAGTACAAGGGACACCACCGCATCTTGCGCGCCATGCCGGAGATTCTGCGGCGGGCTCCCGATGCCCGCCTCGCGGTGATCGGGACCGGACCCTACGAAGAGCAACTGCGGCAGATGGCGCGGGAACTCGGTGTGGCGAAGCGTTTTTCGATCAGCAGCTTCGGACCGGAGCGGCGCGGCGGATTGGGTAGGATGATCGCCGACGCTGACGTCTTCTGTCTGCTCAGCGACTACGAGGCACATCCGGTCGCCGTCATGGAGGCGGTCGGCATGGGGACCAAAGCCCTGATCGCCGACACTTCCGGTCTGACCGAACTGGGCGAGGAGGGACTGGCCACCCCGATCGCGGTGGATGCCACACCCGAGGAGGTCGCCGCGGCGGTGCTGGCATTGGTCGCGGCACCGGCGCCGCCGACTCCCTCGATCCCCACCTGGGACGACTGCACGGCGCAGTTGCTCGCGCTCTACCGGGAGGTGGCGCGTTGAGAATTCTGCAGTTGGCCCAGTTCCTGCCGCCGGTCTCCGGTGGCGAGGAGAGGCACGTGTGGAATCTGTCGCGGGCGCTGGCGGCACGTGGCCACGACGTGACACTGCTCGGCTTCGCCACCGGCGAGGATGCACCGCCGGGAGTCAGCACGGTGGACGGGATGCGGGTGGTGCGGATCCGCACCACGGCCTCCCGGTTACCGGTTCTCTACAGCGACCGGACCCGGCCGCACGCGCTGCCGCTGCCTGATCCCGCGGTCAGCCGGGCGATTCGCCGCGAACTGACCACCGCGCGTTTCGATGTCGTGCATGCGCACAACTGGATCGTCAACAGCGCACTCGGGCCGACCGCCCGTACTGGTGTGCCCCTGGTGATGACACTGCACGACTACAGCCATGTCTGTGCCACCAAACGCCTGATGGAATTCGGACGGCAACGCTGCCCCGGTCCGGCCCCCAAGCGCTGCCTACCCTGTGCCGCAGCACATTACGGAGCCGCCAATGGCGCCGTCACGCTGGCGGCCAACGCCATCTCGGCGCCACGGCGGGCCCGCAGAATCACCGATGCCGCCGCGGTCAGCAGCGCGGTGGCAGACGCCGTCGCCATCCCGGCCGGGTCGTGGCTGCACAGCGCGCGGCTCGATGCCCGGGTGATCCCGAACTTCATCCCCGACGAGATCATCGTCGACGAGATCGCACCGACCGCACCGGATGCGCCGCTGCTGTTCGCCGGAGATCTCAGTGCCGACAAGGGAATCCCGACGCTGCTGGCGGCCTACTCGAAGTTGGATGCAGCGCAGTTGGGTTCTCTGCCGGAACTGGTCCTGGCGGGCAGATCCGCCAAGACCTGGCAGTTCCCGGCGGGTGCTCGCTGGGTGGGTCAGATCTCGCACCCGGAAGTGGTGGCACTGTTCAACTCCGCGCGAGCGGTGGTGGTGCCCTCGGTGTGGG
>DAIPYT010000305.1:0-2204 GCA_036782595.1 Mycobacterium sp.
CGCCGCCACTGCCCCCGTCACCCCCCGAGGCACCCTGGCGCCCACCGGAGGTGCGCCTTGGCCGTCATGCCACCGGCGGTGGCTCGCACTACGCACCGCGGCCAGAGCCCGCCCAGCCGCCGGGCCCACCGGCACCGGTCCCACCCCGCGGCCGGCATTGGGTTCCCCCGGAAGGACCGCCCGACCCGGCCGGACGGCACCGTCCCACTGCACCGGTCGTCGAAGAGCCTTCGGTGCAGGAACCAGCCCAGGAGCCGGCCGAGCCTCAGGGCCAGCACTCCGACGGGCAGTCGTTCGCCGATCTGATGCAGCGACTGCAGGTCGACCGTCCGGCGCGGGGCGGCGGTCGCCGCCGCCGAGAGGACTGATCTGGGAGCTAGACTTGGACGGACCGTCCGGTACCCCAGCGCGGGACTGGAACGATACTTAACGTCAGCGAGGTCGTCGTTCAGATGGGGACCCCACACGGCCTGCGTCCGGCCAGGCTCAAGGTAGGCATCATCTCCGCGGGACGGGTCGGCAGCGCTCTGGGTGTGGCACTGGAGCGAGCCGAGCATGTCGTAGTCGCCTGCAGCGCCATCTCGGCCACGTCGCGCCGACTGGCTGAGCGGCGCCTGCCGGATACCCCGATACTGCCGGTTCCCGACGTCGCCGATAACGCCGAACTTCTGCTCCTCACCGTTCCCGACTCCGAGTTACCAGGTCTGGTTCGCGGGCTGGCCGCCACCGGCGCGGTGCGCCGGGGCACCATCGTGGTTCACACCTCCGGGGCCAACGGTGTGACGGTGCTGGCCCCGCTCGCCGACCAGGGCTGCGTTCCGTTGGCGATCCATCCGGCGATGACGTTCGCGGGTGCCGATGAGGACATCATCCGGTTGAGCGAAACCTGCTTCGGGATCACCGCTGCCGACGAGATCGGTTACGCCATAGGGCAATCGCTGGTCCTGGAGATCGGAGGCGAGCCCTTCCGGGTCCGCGAAGACGCACGCACGCTCTACCACGCAGCGCTCGCCCACGGCAGCAACCACATCGTCACCCTGGTCGCTGACGCGATCACCGCGCTGCGTGCTGCGCTGGCCGGTCAGGAACTACTCGGACAGGAGCTCGTCGGTGATGCTCCGGGCGGGCTCGCCGAACGCATCATCGGACCGTTGGCCCGGGCCGCATTGGAGAACACTCTGCAGCGGGGCCAGGCCGCATTGACCGGCCCGGTGGCCCGCGGCGACGCCGCCGCCATTGCTGCGCATCTGAGCGCCTTGAATGACGTCGATCCTGAACTGGCGCAGGCATATTGCGCCGACTCGTTGCGAACCGCGCAGCGAGCGCACGCTCCGGAGGAGGTTCATGACGTGCTGAACGATTGGGCGCGATCGGCCGGACCGCAGTGGTGACCGCCAAAGGTCCCCAGTTCGCCGCCGGGCAACTCAACGTCTATCCGACACCGCATGCGGTGTCGGAGGTAAGCCGCGCTCTGCGTCACACCGGGCGGCGCGTCATGCTGGTCCCCACCATGGGTGCGCTGCACGACGGGCACATGGCACTGGTCCGCGCCGCGAAGCGGGTACCCGGTGCGGTGGTCGTGGTATCAATTTTCGTCAACCCATTGCAGTTCGGAACCGGCGAGGACCTCGACGCCTACCCGCGCACACTCGACTCCGATCTGGAAATGCTCGCCGAAGAGGGCGTGGAAATTGTGTTCACGCCCACTCCGGCGGTGATGTACCCCGACGGTCCGCGCACCACGGTTCATCCGGGACCGCTCGGCGCAGAACTCGAAGGTGCTGTTCGCCCAACGCATTTCGCCGGAATGCTAACCGTGGTGCTGAAGCTTTTGCAGATCGTCCGCCCAGACCGGGCCTTCTTCGGTGAGAAGGATTACCAGCAACTGGTGCTCATCCGGCAGATGACCGAGGACCTCAATGTCGGCGTGCGTATCGTCGGTGTGCCGACGGTCCGGGAATCCGACGGATTGGCGATGTCATCGCGAAACCGGTACCTGACCCCGGACGAACGGGAACAGGCCTGCGCGCTCTCGTCAGCGCTGCTGGCCGGGATGTACGCGGCGGGCGGCGGTCCGGCCGCCGTGGTCGATGCGGCCCGCGCGGTCCTCGACGAGGTGCCCGCAATCAGCATCGACTACCTGGAATTGCGGGACCCCTGGCTTGAGCCCGCGCCCGCCGTCGGGCCGGCACGACTGCTGGTCG
>DAIPYT010000306.1:0-2198 GCA_036782595.1 Mycobacterium sp.
GGCGGCACCGCTATCCCGACCTCGATGTGCTACCCGTCGCGGTGCGCGGCTCGGGTCTGAGCTATCTGTCCGATCACGCCGCCGCGATCCAGCTGGTCGTGGTCGGAGCCCGGAACGCCGCCGCCGTCGGTGAACTCCTCGGACCGCCTGGCCTGGCAGCCCTCAGCGCTACCGACTGCTCGATCCTGGTCGTGGATCGGCAACGCCTGCTCTGAGCAGAGCGCCCGCCGGTTATGGTGTGACGCATGGTCAAGGTGTTTCTCGTCGATGACCACGAAGTCGTGCGCCGAGGGCTTATCGATCTGCTCAGCGCCGATCCCGAACTCGATGTCATCGGCGAGGCGGGGTCGGTAGGCCAGGCGCTGGCGCAGATTCCCGCGCTCAACCCCGATGTTGCGGTCCTCGACGTGCGGCTTCCGGACGGCAACGGCATCGAACTGTGCCGTGACCTGCTGTCCAAAATGCCTAATCTGCGCTGCCTGATGTTGACGTCGTTCACCTCCGACGAGGCCATGCTCGACGCGATCCTGGCCGGTGCGAGTGGCTATGTCGTCAAGGACATCAAGGGCATGGAGCTGGCCAAGGCGATCAAGGACGTCGGCGCGGGGCGCTCCCTGCTGGACAACCGGGCGGCCGCCGCGCTGATGGCCCGGTTACGCGGAGCCGCCGAGCGCTCCGACCCGCTCTCCGGGCTGACCGAGCAGGAGCGGGTGTTACTCGGACTGCTCGGCGAGGGCCTGACGAACAAGCAGATCGCCGCCCGGATGTTCCTGGCCGAGAAGACCGTCAAGAATTACGTTTCGCGGCTGCTGGCCAAACTGGGGATGGAACGGCGCACCCAGGCGGCGGTCTTCGTCTCCAAACTCGACCAACAGCAGGGCCGGGGCGGCTGATGACCACCGAGGGCTCCGCCCAGGAACAGATCTCTGAGCTGCGCGGCGCCCTCCCGCATTTACCGGTGCGGGCCATGAGCGGCCTGCTCGAGGCCATGCTGGTCGTCACGGCCGGACTGGATCTCGATGAGACTTTGCAGACCATCATTCGCACGGCGACCAAGCTCGTCGACGCGCGTTACGGGGCGCTGGGTATCCGCGGCGAGGGCCACGAGATCGTCGACTTCGTTCTTGAAGGTATGGGTGCGGCAGACCTGGAAAGAATCGGCCGGGTGCCGCAGGGCATCGGCGTACTGGGACTGTTGCTCGACGACCCGAAATCGATTCGGCTCGAGGAGATCGGTAAGCACCCGGCGTCGGTCGGCTTCCCCCCCAACCACCCGCCGATGCACACCTTCCTCGGAGTGCCGATCAGGATTCGCGAGGAGATCTTCGGCAACCTTTATCTGACCGAGAAAGCCGGCGGCGGGCCGTTCACCGATGAGGACGAGGTGCTCGTCGAGGCGTTGGCCGCTGCGGCCGGCATCGCAATCGACAATGCCCGGCTCTACCAGCAGGCCCGGACCCGCCAGTCATGGATCGAGTCGACCCGCGATATCGCCACCCAGTTCCTGGCCGGCGACGAGTCTGCCGCGGTGCTCCGCCGGACCGCCGTGGAAGTGCTCGGCCTCGCTCAGGCCGACGGGGCATTCATCGCGGTGCCCGCCGACTTCGGACGCGGCGAGGAGTCCGCCGCGGGATTGGTGGTGGTCGAAGCTGTCGGGGCGGCCCGAGTTCCCGAGCACGCGCCGCCGATCGATCTCGAAGGCAGCGCCTTGGGCCAGGTTTTCACCGATCTCACCCCACGCCGGTTGACCGGTATCGACGAACCCGCGCTGATGGAACGGCTGATGGACGACGCCGGCCCGGCGATGGTGATTCCGTTGCGCACCCACGTCGGCGGCATCGTGGTGCTGCTGCGCCGGCGCGGGGCACGGGTGTTCTCGGAAGAACAGCTGGACATGATGGTGGCCTTCGTCGAACAGGCCGGACTGGCCTGGCAGCTGGCCGGCAGCCAGCGGCGGATGCATGAGCTCGAGGTGATCTCCGAACGCGACCGCATCGCGCGGGATCTGCACGACCACGTCATCCAGCGGCTGTTCGCCGTGGGCCTGACGCTGCAGGGCACCATCCCCCGTGCCCGGGCTCCGGAGGTCGCGACCCGACTCGCCGACATCGTCGACGAACTGCAGAGCGTCATCCAGGAGATTCGCACCACCATCTTCGATCTGCACGGCGGATCGTCGGGAACGACCCGGCTGCGCC
>DAIPYT010000307.1:0-2097 GCA_036782595.1 Mycobacterium sp.
TCGACTATTACGACGCCGATGCGCGCGATCTGGCGGCGTCGCAGACCCTGGCAAAAGTGAAGACGATCGGGGAAAAGCTTGGCGGCGAGGAGGATCCGTTCGTGCCGGTCGACCCGGAGACCGTGATCACCCTTGGCGATCTCAGCTCGGACACCGTCGCCGAGGGGAAGTGGTAGGCGTTTCGGCGCATCGTCAGCCGGCCGCCCACTGCTTGGCGGCCTCGAGCTCGTCGAGGCCGAACAAGGCCACCTCGCCGGGGATCATCCAGGCCAGCGCGTGAATCGTGTGGCCGATCCACTCCTTGTCGGTGACCACGGCGGTGCGCGTGAGCGCCCGCAGATGCTTGACATTGCTGAAGCCCTGCTTGATGTCGGCCAGCAGTCCGCCGGGGCCGAAGCCCTCGTAATCGGGACCGATGATCTCGACGAATCGGATGTCGTCGGAGTCCAGCATCCGTTCCATGGTGGGTTTGAACTGGCGGAAATCCTCGGCGGTGACCCGGCCCGACACCCGGATACCGCTGACGCCGGCGGGCATGTCCTGCAGCTCTTCGATCACGGCAACCTCCTCCAGCACTGACGCTAGGTCCCACCTGCCGCCTCAGGCAGGGCCGATGGTCACTAACGGAACGCGCGGGTGCTGCCGCGGCTCTGCTTTGGTCGGTTCCTCGTCGGTCGGGCTCTGGGGTTCACCACAGCATTGGCACACCTCGGCAGCCGGCGAAGACGGGATCGCCGGTGACGACCACGAGTGACTCGATCATCGCCTGCGCCGCGTGCATGCGGTCGAATGGATCGCGATGGGCCCACTCCAGCCGTCCGGCGAGCAGGGCATGATCCTCAGCCACCGGAAGCCTGATGACACCGAGCCGATCCAGATGCTTCGGATAGGCGCCCAGTAGGACGTCGGCCTGTGGCAGCTTCCCGAGCCGACTTTTAGTGGAGATTTCCCAGGCGGAGACTGCCGAGATCATCAAGGGAGAGGAACGGTTCTCGATGACCTTGCGCGCCTCGCGTCCAAGGCGCGCCGGCTCCGTCAGCGCCCACAAGATGACGTGGGTATCGAGCAAGTAGGTCAATCGTCGCCTTCCCAGGCCGCGAGTTCGCTCTCGGGAAGAAGGTCGAAAAACCCGTTCGGTACCGAGTAGGCCACGAAACCCAATTCGCGCGACTCCCGCGGGTCAATCCCTCTGCCCGAAGGCTCCAGGCCGGCGGCATTCGACGGTTGTCGCTCCGAGGTGGGCAAAAGTGTTGGTGGTTCGCCGCTCCCGGGACGGGCGGATCAGGACGTGATTGGGACAAGCTCGGCGATGTCGGGATGCAATGAGGCGAGGCCGCGGTCGAAGGTCGCAAGCCTGCCCCGATTGATTCTCGCCAGGTGGGCCAGGTAGCAGTCAGTCACCTGGCGGTGGCCGATGACGCCCTGGAGTTCGACATCGATGAATGAGACGCTGTCGGACCAGAATTCATGCCGCGCGCTGTGGGTCACGGCAGTGACGACCGCTCGTGCGTCCTCGGCGTTCTGGCCTTGTCTGATCAGAAGTCGAACAAGGCTGCCCTGGGTGATCGGGCAGGTGGCGAACGATCCGTCGAGTCGGGCGAACCAACTTTCCGCCGGGTCGTGGTGTACGTGGTCGGACACGACCAGTGCGATCAAGACGTTCGCGTCCAGGAGCGTTGTCACTCCTGGTCGTCCAGTGACCGGACATCCTCGGTGGTCACCACGGTGCCGAGTGTGACGACTGGCAGGCCGGTTCTGGGGCTGCTGGACAGCGTTGTCGTGGCATCGGAGCGCAGCCCACGCCGCATCAGATCGGTGACGGTGTCGCTGAAGGTGCGGTGGGTGTCGCGGGCGATGGCACGTACCTGCTGGTGCAGGTCTTCGGGGAGTTCCACCGTCGTGCGCATAGGCGCATCATATCATCAGCGCATCATTGTGCTCGGTTGCTTTTCCCCGCGTGACCGTCAAGCGACCATCAGGTGAACCGTTCACCTGGGATCACGTGCCGCCGCCCGGTCAGCCCGCAGCGGGGTGGACTCGACGAATCCGGATCAGGCCTGCGCACCGAGAACGCGGCGCAGACCGGCGGCCGCGCGG
>DAIPYT010000308.1:0-2093 GCA_036782595.1 Mycobacterium sp.
TGCTGGCCAGCGAGGACGATCCGGGCGAGCGCAGCAAGATGAAACGCGCCCGCGTCATCAACACCATCGGGTTCATCGCCACCGGAACGGTCTTGCTGATCGTGCTGGTCACCAAGTTCCTCGCCGGCGCCTGGATCGCCATCGTGGCGATGGGCAGCCTGTTCGTGCTGATGAAGGCGATCAACAAGCACTACAGCACCGTCTCCCGGGAACTCACTCCCGCCGAGGAGGAGCGGGAGATCGTGCTGCCCAGCCGTAATCACGCGGTGGTGCTGGTGTCCAACCTTCAGCTGCCGGCTCTGCGGGCGCTGGCCTACGCCCGGGCCACCCGGCCCGATGTGCTGGAGGCGCTGACGGTGAACGTCGATGACGAGGAGACCCGCAAGCTCACCGCCGCCTGGGAGGACAGCGATATCAGCGTCCCGCTGAAGGTGGTTGCCTCGCCGTACCGTGAGGTCACCGGCCCGATCCTGGACTACGTCAAGCGGATCAGCAAGGAAGCTCCCCGGACCGTGGTCACCGTCTTCATCCCCGAGTACGTGGTCGGTCACTGGTGGGAGGGTGTGCTGCACAACCAGAGCGCCCTGCGTCTCAAGACCCGCCTGCTGTTCATCCCGAACGTGATGATGACCTCGGTTCCCTGGCAATTGAATTCGTCTGAACGTGTCACCCAGGTCGAGGAACAGAGCGCACCGGGAGACGTGCGCCGCGGCTTCACCGAGTGAGCGCGGCCGAGGAGTCCGGCGGTCTCGAACTGGAGCTTCGTACCGGCGATGCCGCCAACGGGGGTAGCTGCGTGGCCCGTGCGGATGGCCGTGTGGTGTTCGTGCGGTACGCGCTGCCGGGGGAGTTGGTGCGCGCGCGGGTGACGTCCCAACGTGGCTCCTACTGGCACGCCGATGCGGTCGAGGTGCTCGAACCCTCCGCTGACCGGATAGATCCGCTGTGCCCGGTGGCCGGGCCTGAAGGTGCGGGATGCTGCGATCTGGCTTTTGTCGAACCCGCCGCGGCACGCGTGCTCAAGGGGCGGGTCGTCGCCAATCAGCTTGCCCGCCTTGGTGATTACCAGTGGGACGGGGTAGCCGAATCGGTCGGATCCGGCTCGTCGCTGGCCTGGCGAACCCGGCTGCAACTCGACGTCGGCGCCGACGGCCGGGCCGGCCTGCACCGCTATCACAGCACTGAGCTGGTCACCGACCTGCGCTGCGGGCAACTTCCCGCCGGCATGGTCGCCGGCCTGGACGGACCGCGGTGGCGGGCCGGGGACCGGCTGCACGTGGTGATCGACGATGACGGCCGCCGGCACGTGATCACCACGACACGCGGCGAGCGGGAGCCATGCGTGGTCGAGGGCGGCCGCAAGACGGTGCAGCGGGTCGGGGACCGGGTCTGGCGGTTGCCGGTGACCGCATTCTGGCAATCCCACCGTGAGGCTGCCGGTGTCTACAGCGCGCTGGTCCGCCAGTGGGCCGCCGGCGACGGGACCGGCCCGGCAGTGCGCCGGGCCTGGGATCTCTACGGCGGGGCGGGGCTGTTCGCGGCGGCGCTGGCCGAGGTGGTGGGCTCGGGAGGGCGGGTGCACACCGTGGACACCGCCCGGGGTGCCTCGGCCTCCGCTCGTGCGGCGCTGGCCGACGTAGCGGCGGTCACAGTGGTGTCGGGGTCGGTGCGCGGTTTCCTCGCCGGGCAGTCCGGATCGGTCGACGTCGCGGTGCTCGACCCACCACGGGCCGGTGCCGGTCGGGCGGTCATCGACCTGCTGGCCAGGGCAGCTGTGCCGCGGATCATCCATATCGGTTGTGAGGCCGCGTCATTCGCGCGTGATATCGGGCTGTACCGCGGTCAGGGATACCACGTGGAGTCGATCCGGGTCTTCGACGCCTTCCCACTGACGCACCATGTCGAATCTGTCGCATTGCTCACCCGGTGAGTAGGTTTCTTTCATGCCGGAACGCCTGCTCAGTCGCGGATCATGGTCGGAGACCCGGCGCGTCATCCACATCCTGCACAAAGAGACAGTCGGCGGCGCCATCCTGCTGGCCGCCGCCGCCTTCGCACTGATCTGGGCCAACTCACCGTGGTCGGCGTCGTAC
>DAIPYT010000309.1:0-1917 GCA_036782595.1 Mycobacterium sp.
CCTCGGATTGCCGTTAGCAATCACCCTGCTCTGTGAAGTCCGGACTTTCCTCGATGCGCTGTCACCAGCGCGCCGCGGCCGCCCGGCCAACTCGTCCGCAGTGATCAACGTACTGCGCGCTCACCATCTTCGGCACCGGTGGGTGGTTATCCGGCCTTGCGGTAGACCAGCCAGCGCATCTCGATCGGGCTGGTCTCCATCGGTACGTCGAATACGTCCTGACCGTTGACCCAGTTGGCGTACCAGCTGGTTGGCGGCCACGATTCGGCGGGCAGATGGGCCTTCTCGTACTCATAGACCGAGTCGTCGGCAACCAGATCCAGCGGGAGGCCGGACCCGGCCGCGGAGAGTTCGTCCCGGGTGAAGATCGTTGTGTAGCACTGCTGCCCCAGCTGGCGTGCCGCATCGTCGGGGATGTACTCGTCCCGGGGAAGAAAGATGTTGAACAGCAGCTCCCCGCCCGGCGCAAGGCAGTGCGCAGCCAATTCGAAGAGCTGACGCAGTTGGTCGGTATTGCGGAAGTCCGACACCACTTCAGAGAGCAGGATCAGCCGGTAATCGGTACGCAGGTCATCGAGCTTGTCGAAGACGTCGCGCCTGATCACCCGGACGTTGAGGCCCTCCTTCTTCGCTTCCGCCGTGATGATCTCCGCGAACTTCGAGGTCATCTCGACGGTGTCGACGGGATGGCCGCGGCGGGCCAGTGCCAGGCTGTTGCGCCCGGTTCCAGCGCCGACGTCGAGCACCGGAGCGTCTGACGCGTTGCCCGCTTCGGCGGCCACGGCCATCACCCGGGCGTCCGGCTCGATACCGAACAGCGGCGGCTCACGGGTGGCGACCCAGTTGTCGTAGGCCTGCCCGACTGTGAACCACCTTGTCGCGACCCGATAGTTCGCCGTCAGGCCGGTTGGGATCTCGTAGGTGATGACGACGTCCGAACGCGGTGAGGCGGCGTAGGCGTCGTTGAGTTGGGTTTCGAGCACACCGCGCAGGTGGGCCAGTTCCTCGGCGCTGAAATGCACGCCGAGCGTGATGAACAAGTCGTCGCACATCTTGACGTACTGGTCTGCCATCCCGGGCACGGCAGGCAGTGTGAGCTGTCCGTTGGCGATCGTCCGGCGCAGCAGCCTTCGGGTCATCGCCGGCCGCATCGGGGATTCAGTGGGATTGTTTTCCATCCGCCCCTTCTACACCATGACAGCGGCTGACCTACGCAGTGCCCGCTGATCGGCTCAGCAGGATCACGTTGTCGACCAGGGTGACGTCCTCGCCTTCCGGCCCACGGACGCTGCGCTCGACACGGTCGATCTTGCTTTCCCACTGCTTCGGGTCGAGGTTGAGGCCGTCGGTCACCGCCTCGGCGGTAGGGAATTGGTGGTGCTGCATCGTCACAGCCCAGGGTGGGGCCGCGGCATGGTCGACGATGAGCAGCGCACCGCCGGGTGCCACCGCGGCGGCGGCTCGCCGCAGGATTTCCGAGCGGTCCATCTCGACGGTGCTGTGCAGGAAGTGCGCCGACACCAGGTCGAAGGTGCCGTCAGGGAAACTGCGGGTGAGGTCGTGCTGCTGAAAGTCGATATGCTCAGCCACCCCGCGCGAGGTGGCAGCGGCGCGGGCCCGGCTCAGCGCGGTACCCGACACATCGACGGCGACGACCGTCCAGCCCTGCTCGGCCAGCCAGATCGCATCGGCGCCCTCACCGCAACCCAGGTCGAGGGCTCGGATGCCACCGAGTTGCGGCGCGACGGCGGACAACTGGGCGTTGACCCTCCCGCTCCAGACCTGCGGCCGCGACGCGTAGTGCTGCTCCCAGGTGGCATGGTGTTCGTTGGCCGTGTCGGGGTCGTGCATCAGTCATTCCTCGGATTTCATCCACGCAGGTAGGAGGTGTCGTTGACCAGGCGTACGGAGGCACCG
>DAIPYT010000309.1:1927-2076 GCA_036782595.1 Mycobacterium sp.
ACTGGGCGTTGACCCTCCCGCTCCAGACCTGCGGCCGCGACGCGTAATGCTGCTCCCAGGTGGCGTGGTGTTCGTTGGCATGGTGTTCGTTGGCGGTGTCGGGGTCGTGCATCAGTCATTCCTCGGATTTCAGCCACGCAGGTAGGAGG
>DAIPYT010000310.1:0-2052 GCA_036782595.1 Mycobacterium sp.
TCCGGCAGGTCGGCGGCGACAACGAGGACCGCAACGTTGCGGTGCGCGAGCGCGCCGAGGGCATCCCATTGCATCTGGTGCCAGACGCGTCCGGTACAGCGGAGCTTTTCCACAACGCAGGTCTGTGTGATGAGGAAAACCTCGTTGAGGTCGAAGCCGAATCCGACGGATAGTCATGCAACTGATCGATTCGTGGAACAGCGACGCCTATCGCGCACTCCGCGGCCACCCGGCGTGATTCATGCTGAAATGACTGCCGGTTAAAACCTTGATTCGCGAAAACACTTACTTGGCAGATCTCTTCATGTTCACTGGGAAATCTACGTAGCCGAACTGTTCGCCAACCTGGCGGTCTCTCCCCTGCGCGCACGCGAATCGGATTGGGGGAACCCCCATCGTGGCTTCAATTCATCCTGCTTCTGTTCCTGCTCGTGTTCGGGCAATTGAGATTGCGCGTCGGGCGCTCACAGTGCCGGATGCATCGTCTCCCACCTATTCTCGTTATGTCGGACGGGTGGGCGGATTAGCGGTGGCGCTAGGCCCGCCAATGTGTCATGTATGTGTCACATCGACGTCCAAGACTGGCCGTTGCTGGCGCGGTCGCTGTACGACTTCATCACCGCCGCGTGCCTCTGTATCGGCCGGCAGAAATGACGAGAACGAGATTACTGGGAGGGGTTGCCACCCCGCGACTTACTCCCGTACGCAGTCGAGTGCGAGGAGTGGGTGTGTCGATTTCTGACGTGTTTGAGTCTGCGTCTAGTGGGCGTCGCCGCCGCACCGCGAAGGGTCGCATTCGGGCGTCTGATGACGGACTTCGGTCAGTGCCCGCCGTAGAGCCTGTGGGTTCCAACCACGCCCGTTACGTGGGGCGCGTTGGCGCTCTTGCGGTAGCTCTGGGTGTGGGTTCTTTCCTGGCGGCGATGCCGTCGGCGTTCGCGGACACCTCGGGGTCAGCGGGCGCATCAGGGGCAACCGGTTCCTCAAGTGCCTCGGGGGCGACGGGGCCGGCGCGAACCGCGCGAACGGCGGAGCGGGGTTCACGCAGAGCCGCCTCGACGACCCCGGGCGCAGTCTCGGCGCCACCGAACTCGAGTCCCGGCACCGTTGACGTGACAGCGCCGCCGCCGCGGCGCAGCACCCTGAACGGGCAAGCGATCGCAGCAGCCAAACCGAACAGCGGTGCGGTGTCGCGACCGGGTTCGGGAGCCAAGAGTGACCTCCTGGTGTCCGATCCGATAATGGTGAGCGGCCCGGCCGCGAGCCGCCGCAAGCTAGGCGGTGTCTCCGAGGCCGCGCTACCCGCGGCTTCAGTCAGCAATGACGTTGTGCCGGTGGGCCTTCCAGTGGGTGCGGCAGTGGCGACACCGGCACCCTCGGCGGTAGAACCGTGGCAGCCGGGCAGTATTTTGCGGTTCTTCATTGGTGCCGGCACCCCCAGTAACCCGAACGCGGGCATCCTGCTCGGTGACGGCTACACCTACACCGGGTACGAAGGGACCTGCCTCAGCGGTGCGTGCAACGGCGGCAACTCCGGCCTGATCGGTAACGGCGGAGGCGGATTCGCCGGCGGCAACGGCGGGTCGTCGAGCTGGTTCGGCACCGGCGGCAACGGCGGCGCCGCCATCGTCGCGGGCGGCCAAGGTGGTAACGGCGGTGCGGGCGGGTTGTTCAGCGGGGCCGGTGGATCCGGTGGAGCCGGTGGTACCGGCGCGGTAGGCATTGCCGGCGGCAACGGCGGTGCCGGCGGCTCACAAGGCGTGTTGAGCCTGACCGGGCGTGGGGGCTCAGGCGGTCCCGGTGGCGCGGCCGGAGACGGCCCCGCCGCAGGAGCCGGCGGAGCCGGCGGCGCCGGCGGCGGCGTAGGAGCGACTGGGCCGACCGGTCCCGCGGGTGCCATGGGCCCGACCGGACCAACAGGACCAACCGGAGCAACCGGGCCGACTGGGGCGACCGGTGGAATCGGACCGGCAGGACCGACCGGAGCAACCGGTGGGGTCGGCCCGACCGGCGCAACCGGAGCTACAGGCCCAGGCGGCTCGATTGGCGAAA
>DAIPYT010000311.1:0-2014 GCA_036782595.1 Mycobacterium sp.
GTAGCCCAGGGTTTGGATGTTCACCAGCATGATCGCGTTGATCGGCCAGTGCAGACCCAGCGGCACCATGAACGGGTAGGCCAGCGGAATGAGGATCGCGAAGATCAACGGCGAGAAGTCGTTGATGGACTTCAGGAAGCCGCCGAGGGCCGCACCGGTATAGACGCCCAACGGGCCGATCAGGAAAGCCGTCAGCGGAATCATGATCAGCATCGACAGGAATGGCACGAAGATCAGCTGAACGTTTTCGGGAATGACCCGTTTCAAGAATTTGTACAAGGGCCCGAGGACCGCCGCCATCAGCAGGGGCGGGAACACCTGGGAGCTGTAGTTGAAGATCGTGAGCGGCAGGCCGAGCACCTGTACGACGTCCACCTGGGAGCCGAAGACGCTCTTGGACTCGGTGAAGTCTTTCATCGCGGCGAACCCGGGCAGCATCACCACGGCCATGATGGCGAAGCCGACCCACGGGTCTGCGCCGAGTTTCTTCGCGGCGTTGTAGGCCACCATCAGTGGCAGGAAAACGAACACGCTCTGCCAGCACAGGTTGATGAACTGCCAGGTCGGCGACAGTTGGCTGGCCTCGCGGGGGTCGGCCCAGTTGGGAATGACGTTCAGCGTGCTCATCAGGGCCATGAAGGTGATGAACAGCGAAGCGCCCAGCAGGGCACCGAGGATCGGGCGGAACGAATCGGACAGGAACTCAAAGAACGAGTCCATCCACGCGAACTTGCCCCGCGGGCCCTTGGCCCGGGCCGCGGCCTTGATCGCGGCGGCATCGTCGCCGCCGGCACCGCCACTCATACCCGGCAGCGCCTTGATCTCGTTGTAGACGGTCTGCACGCCCCCGCCGATGACCACCTGGTAGCGGTCGCCGGCCTGTGGGACCGCCCCCATCACCCCGGAAACCGACTCCAGGGAGGCCTGGTTGACCCCGGAGGCGTCGTGCAGTTGGAAGCGCAACCGGGTGGCGCAGTGCGAGAGGCTCTCGATATTCCCCGCACCGCCGAGCTTCTCGACAATGTCGGCAGCTGTTTTCGACATAGATTCCAACCCTCCGCGACGCGCCTCGGGCCAGGCCCGGCCGAGGTTAGCCGATGGTATCGGCGTTGCGGGGCGGCCGGATCCGAATTGCGGCGCATTCGGCGTATTAGGGCACCGCCGGCGGCGCGGGCGGCGCGGGCGGCGCGGATGTGGCGGTGCGCAGCCGCTCCGGCTGCTGCGACCAGATCGTCTGGTCGCCGACTGAGTCCAACCGCGCGCAGTAGGCCGGCGTTCCGGATTCGGTGACCGCGGCGGCTCCGAGGACCGCGCAGTCGGCGCCGATCAACACCACCGGCAGGTCCATCCGCGCCGAGACCGCGGGCGGTGGCGGCGTGGTGGGTGTGGAGTCGGTCGTTGCGGCCCGCTCCTTGCCGAACATGACGAACGCCGCGGCGCCCGCCCCGAGGAGAACCAAGCCGCCCAGTCCGACCGCGGCCCAGCGGCGCCGGTCACCGGGAGGTTCGAGCCGTTCGTGACGACCGGATCCGGCCGCAGTGCCGAGGGCACGTTGCATCGCCTGGGCGAAATCGCGGCACTGCTTGTAGCGGTCGCCGGGTTTCTTTGCCATGGCCTTGGCGAACACCGGCCCGAAGGCGCCGAGGTCGGGGCGGGAGGTCCCGATCGCGGGCGGCTGGGCGCTGATGTGCTGGCCGATGACCACGGCCGGATTGGTGTTGTCGAACGGTGCTTTGCCGGTCATCAGGTGAAAGGCCGTGGCCGCCAATGCGTACTGGTCGGCGCGGCCATCGAGAGGTTGTCCGGTCAACTGCTCGGGCGGGGCGTAGGTCACGGTGCCGACGGTCACCTCGGTTCCGGTCAGGTCGCTGGCCTGGCCCACCCAGCGGGCAACACCGAAGTCGGCCAGCATGATCGCCTCGGTGCCCAGCAGGATGTTGGCCGGTTTGATGTCCCGGTGCAGCACGTCACGGCTGTGGGCGAAGTCCAGCGCCTCGGCGACCGCAGTCACGAT
>DAIPYT010000312.1:0-1928 GCA_036782595.1 Mycobacterium sp.
CGGACCGCCGCCTCAGCGCGCGGTTGGTCGAACAGTGGGGTCTCGAGCGTGATCGAGTCGCGATGCGGCATGGTGCTCCGTCCGTCAATCAACTGGGGTGGTCGGACCGGCCGGCGTCATCACCGGACTCGTCGTGGGTTTGCGGCCGATGCTGGGGATACGGCTGCTGGCTGGGCTGACCTTGCTGCGGCGGCTGGCCCCATCCCGCCGGTGGCGGGTACCAGTAACCCTGCTGCTGTGGGGGCGGCGGCCACCCCGGGGCACGCCACCCGGCAGGGGCACCGTAATCCGGCTGACCCTGCTGGCCCGGACCGCCGGCCTGATGCCGGCCGGAATGCTGGCCGACGGGCTGGCCACCGGCGTGCGAACCGTTTCCGTTGGGCGCCGGTGCCTGCTGGGCGTGGGCCGCTGAGGCTTGAGCGATCGCCTTCTTGAAAGCTGGTTCCGGCATCGGCCTCGGCCACGGTTCGCCGCGCTCCATGGCCAACTCCCCCGGGGTCTTGATCGGCGGTTTATCCGACGGAATCCGTCCACCGAAGTCGTCGAAGACCGTCAGCCGCGGGCGCTTGCGCACGTTGGCGAAAATGGCCTGCAACTCCGCGCGATGCAGGGTTTCCTTTTCCAGCAACTCGCCGGCCAGGATGTCGAGCACATCGCGGTATTCGGTGAGGATCGCCCATGCTTCGGTATGGGCAGCCTCGATGAGCTTGCGAACCTCGTCGTCGATATCGCGCGCGACCTCATGGCTGTAGTCCGCCTGGGTGCCCATGGTGCGGCCCAGGAACGGGTCGCCGTGCTCGGTGCCGTAGCGCACCGCCCCGAGCTTGGAACTCATGCCGTACTCGGTCACCATCGCGCGGGCGATCTTGGTGGCCTGTTCGATATCGGACACCGCCCCGGTGGTGGGCTCGCGGAAAACCAGTTCCTCGGCGGCTCGACCACCCATCGCGAACACCAGGCGGGCGATCATCTCCGAGCGGGTCATCAGCCCCTTGTCATCCTCGGGCACTGAGACCGCGTGGCCGCCGGTACGGCCGCGGGCCAGGATGGTCACCTTGTAGATCGGCTCGATATCGGGCATCGCCCACGCCGCCAGGGTGTGACCGCCCTCGTGGTAGGCGGTGATCTTCTTCTCGGTCTCGCTGATGATCCGGCCCTTGCGGCGGGGTCCGCCGATGACCCGGTCCACAGCCTCCTCCAGCGCGGCGCCGGTGATGATGGTGCCGTTCTCCCGCGCGGTCAGCAGTGCGGCCTCGTTGATGACGTTGGCCAGATCCGCGCCGGACATGCCGACCGTGCGCTTGGCCAGGCCGTCGAGGTCGGCGTCCGGAGCCAGCGGTTTGCCCTGAGAGTGGACCCGCAGCACCGCCTTGCGGCCGGCCAGGTCGGGAGAGGACACCGGGATCTGACGGTCGAAGCGGCCAGGGCGCAACAGCGCCGGGTCGAGGATGTCGGGCCGGTTGGTCGCCGCGATCAGGATGACGCCCTGGCGCTCACCGAAGCCGTCCATCTCGACCAGCAACTGGTTGAGGGTCTGCTCGCGCTCGTCGTGGCCACCGCCCAGGCCGGCGCCGCGCTGACGGCCGACGGCGTCGATCTCGTCGACGAAGATGATGCACGGTGAGTTCTGCTTGGCCTGCTCGAAAAGATCACGCACCCGGGAGGCGCCGACGCCGACGAACATCTCGACGAAGTCCGAACCGGAGATGGTGAAGAACGGAACCCCGGCCTCGCCGGCCACTGCACGGGCCAGCAGCGTCTTGCCGGTGCCGGGCGGGCCGTAGAGCAGCACGCCCTTGGGAATCTTGGCGCCGAGGGCCTGATAGCGCCCGGGGTTCTGCAGGAAGTCCTTGATCTCGTAGAGCTCCTCGACCGCCTCGTCGGCGCCGGCGACGTCGGCAAAGGTGGTCTGCGGCATGTCCTTGGAT
>DAIPYT010000313.1:0-1900 GCA_036782595.1 Mycobacterium sp.
GGGGTCCGGGCCAGGTGCGACACCCAGGAACTGCACAGGTCGAGCACCTCGCCGTCCAGGCCGAGTTCGTCGTAGAGGTCGCGCACGGCGGCGATGGCACCGTCGTCGATGTGCTGCACCAGCCGCGGTTCGTCGTAGAAGCGACCGTCGTCGTCCTCGTCGAACCGGGTGAAGAAGCCCTCGGGGAAGTCGCGGTAGCGGTCCTCGACCGGGTCGGTCATCGCAGCGTCACCGCCTTTCCCGCTCGACCCTAACCGGCCGCCAAACACACGAAAGACAAAACATGACAGTCGCGTGACCACTGCCGGTAGGTCTCGACTCGGCCACGCGGCTGAGGTCACACTCGAATATGACCGTAATCGTCCCGGCCCCCACCCGAATCCCGTTGGGAATCCAGGACGCGCTCTGGCTGGAGATGGACCGGCCGAGGAACGCGATGGTCGCCGACGTGGCGGTGTGGACCGCCGAACCGGTGGACTTCGAACTCCTGAAGGCGGCGATCACCGAACGCCTCGTCGATCGCTATCCGGTGTTTCGCAGCAGAGCGGTCAGCGACGGCACCGGTGTCTGGTGCTGGGAGCCGGATCCGGATTTCGACGTCGACAATCACTTCAGTGCCGCCACGCTGACTGACCCTGACGATCCCCGCTGCATGCACGCCCTGGTGGCCGCGCACCGCGCCGAGCTACTCGACCGCAACCGACCGCTGTGGCAGTTGATCTGGGTGCAGCGCTACCGCGGCGGCAGCGCGCTGATCCTGCGCAGCCACCACGCGCTGGCCGACGGAATGCGCATGGTGCAGTTGGCCATGAGCCTCTTCGACGCCTCACCCGAAGGCGGTGCGATCCTGGGGCCCGCGGTGGCCCAGCGCGGCGCCCAGCCAGCCCCGCCCCGGATGTCGCCGGCGCGATGGCTGCGCAGTGCCGCTGCCGATCTCGCCGCGGCCAGGCGCACGGTCCGCGATCGACCGGTCGATCCGCGACGCGGGCCGAGCGCAGCCCGGCTGGGCCACTTGGCGCTACGTAATCCGTTGGGCGCGTTGCACTCCCTGCTGTACTCCCTGCGCCGGGCGGCGACTCAGATGCGTCGAGCGTTGCCCCGTGGCGGCACTGTGGCCCGCATGCTCCTGGCGACGCCGGGTAACGCCGACACCGTCCGCAAGTTCGTCCTCGGCACCCGCAACGACGTGACGATCTGGACCGGGCAGGCAAGCGGCTCCAAGGGCGTCGCCTGGTCGCCACCGCTGTCGCTGCCGGCGGTCAAGGCCGTCGCCAAGGCGCACGACTGCACCGTCAACGACGTCCTGGTGGCCACCGTCGCCAGCGCGCTTCGCCAGTATCTACAGGTGCAGGACTCGCACTGCTCCTCGGTGGCGTTCATGGTGCCGGTCAATCTGAAGCCGCTGGATCTGAGTCTCCCCGAAACCCTGGGCAACGAGTTCGCCCTCGTCCAGCTCGAGCTGCCGACCGACGAACCCGACCCGGTCGCGGTGCTGGAGATCGTGCGGCGGCGGATGAACCGCATCAAGAACGGCAGCGAGGCCGCCGTGGCCTTCCGGTTGCAGGAGCAGATCTCCCGATTCAGCAGCACCCTGTACGAGGCGTCGGTGGACTTGTTCACCAACCGCACCCTTGGCGTGCTCACCAACGTGCCCGGACCGCCGATCCCGGTCTATCTGGCGGGTGCGCTGGTGGAGGGAATCGCCGGCTGGGCGCCGGTCTCCGGGGACCAGCCGATGAGCTTCAGCATCTGCAGCTACAACGGTCAGGTCGTGGTGGGCATCGCCTGCGACCCCGAACTCGTGCCCGGCTACGAGACCATCGTCGACGGCTTCGCCATCGCCTTCGACCGTCTGGTCGCCCAGACCCCCCGGTGTCGCGATGGTGGCCGACGACTGGCG
>DAIPYT010000314.1:0-1883 GCA_036782595.1 Mycobacterium sp.
CCGACACGGAGGAACTCCTCGGAATCGTTCCGGCCGACCTGCGCATCCCCTTCGATCCCCGTGACGTCATCGCCCGTGTGGTCGACGGCTCAGACTTCGACGAGTTCAAGCCGCTGTACGGGTCGTCACTCGTCACCGGTTGGGCCGACGTGTACGGCTATCCGGTGGGAATCCTGGCGAATGCGCGTGGAGTGCTGTTCAGCGAGGAGTCTCAGAAGGCCACCCAGTTCATCCAGCTGGCCAACCAGTCGAACACGCCATTGCTGTTCCTGCACAACACCACCGGCTACATGGTGGGCAAAGCCTACGAGGAAGGCGGCATGATCAAGCACGGCGCGATGATGATCAACGCCGTGTCGAACTCTGCGGTCCCCCACATCTCGCTGCTCATCGGTGCCTCCTACGGTGCGGGCCACTACGGAATGTGCGGCCGGGCCTACGACCCCCGCTTCCTGTTCGCCTGGCCCAGCGCGAAATCCGCAGTGATGGGCGGCGCGCAACTGGCCGGCGTGCTGTCCATCGTCAACCGCGCAGCCGCCGAGGCACGCGGCCAATCCATCGACGAGAACGCCGACGCCGCCCTGCGTGCCGCGGTCGAGGCCCAGATCGAGGCGGAGTCGCTGCCTATCTTCCTGTCCGGACGGCTCTACGACGACGGCGTCATCGACCCGCGGGACACCCGCACCGTGCTGGGAATGTGTTTGTCCGCCATCGCCAATGGCCCGATCGAGGGGACGTCGAAGTTCGGCGTCTTCCGGATGTAGGGCCGATGAGCGCTTGCGCGAAGAGCGAAGGTCAGGGTCAGTGATCAACCGAGTCCTTGTTGCCAACCGCGGAGAGATCGCCCGGCGGGTGTTCGCCACCTGCCGCCGGCTGGGTATCGCGACTGTCGCGGTCTACACCGAGCATGACGCTGGTTCGCCCCATGTCGTCGAGGCCGACGCCCGGGTCCGGATCGACAGCTATCTCGACATCGACGCCCTGCTGGGCGCCGCCCGTGCCTCCGGTGCCGATGCCATCCACCCCGGTTACGGGTTCCTCTCGGAGAACGCCGGTTTCGCGATGGCGGTCGTCGATTCCGGCCTCACCTGGATCGGTCCCCCTGCCGCCGCCGTGACGGCGATGGGATCGAAGATCGAGGCCAAGAAGTTGATGGCGGCGGCCGGGGTGCCGGTCCTCGCCGAGCTGGACCCGGACAACGTTGATCCCGGCCAATTGCCCGTTCTGGTGAAGGCATCCGCCGGGGGTGGCGGCCGCGGCATGCGCGTGGTCGGGGAACTTGCCGAGCTGCCGGCCGCAGTCATAGCCGCACAACGTGAAGCGCACTCGGCCTTCGGTGATGCGACTGTCTTCTGCGAGCGCTACCTGCCGCGGGGCCGGCATATCGAGGTTCAGGTTATGGCCGACCGGCACGGCACCGTGTGGGCGATCGGCGAGCGGGAATGCTCGATCCAGCGCCGCCACCAGAAGATCATCGAGGAGGCCCCTTCGCCGCTCGTCGAGCGTATCCCCGGTATGCGTGAGCGGTTGTTCGACGCCGCCCGGCTGGCCGCGACCGCGATCGGGTACACCGGCGCGGGCACCGTGGAGTTCCTCGCCGACGAGGCCGGCGAGTTCTTCTTCTTGGAGATGAACACCCGCCTTCAGGTCGAGCATCCGGTGACCGAACTGACCACCGGCCTGGATCTGGTCGAGCTTCAGCTCAGCGCCGCCGACGGGGAAGCGCTGGACGCCGAACCACCCGCTGCTACCGGGCATTCCATCGAGGCGCGGCTCTACGCCGAGGATCCCGCTCAGAACTGGCAACCACAGGCGGGGCTGATCCACCACTTCGAGGTTCCCGGAACACTGAGTCGGTTCGGACCCCTGAGTCGGTTCGGACC
>DAIPYT010000315.1:0-1847 GCA_036782595.1 Mycobacterium sp.
CTGACGGTGACGTCATCCGGGTCGGTCACTCCGAGATCGTCGTTCGCGTTCACTAAAGGCCGCTGGGGCAGTGGCCACGGGCGGGGGCCTGGCGACTTGTGCCCCGCCGGACCCGGGCGTCGAAGTATCCTGTGACGTCGCCGATGTCGACCCGGGCTTCCGTGGTCACCGAGGCTTCCACGACAGGAGGACGGAGGGCTGCCGTATGCAGGGACTAGTTCTGCAGCTGACGCGCGCCGGTTTCCTGCTGATGCTGTGGCTTTTCATCTGGTCCGTGCTGCGCATCCTGCGAACCGATATCTACGCGCCGACCGGCGCGGTGATGGTCCGCCGCGGGCTGGCGTTGCGCGGCGGCCGTTCGCCGGCACGGCAGAGCGGCAAGACCACCGCCCGCTATCTGGTGGTCACCGAGGGCGCCCTGGCCGGTACCCGGATCAACCTGGGCAGTCAGCCGGTACTGCTCGGCCGGGCCGATGACTCCACACTTGTGCTCACCGACGACTACGCCTCGTCCCGGCACGCCAGGCTCTCGCCGCGCGGCCCGGACTGGTTCGTCGAAGACCTCGGTTCGACCAACGGCACCTATTTGGACCGCTCGAAGGTGACCACCGCGGTGCGGGTTCCCATCGGCACGCCGGTTCATGTGGGCAAGACGGTAATCGAGCTACGCCCGTGACCCTCGCTCTCCGCTATGCCGCCCGCAGCGACCGCGGTCTGGTCCGCGCCAACAACGAGGACTCGGTCTACGCCGGGGCCCGGTTGCTAGCGCTGGCCGACGGTATGGGCGGTCACGCCGCCGGGGAAGTGGCGTCCCAGTTGGTGATCGCCGCGCTGGCCCATCTGGATGACGACGAGCCCGGCGGCGATCTGCTCGGAAAGCTCGAGCGCGCTGTGTACGAAGGTAATTCGGCAATCGCCGAGCAGGTCGACCTACATCCCGACCTGGACGGGATGGGGACGACGCTGACGGCGATCCTGTTCGCCAGCGACCGTCTGGGGCTGGTCCACATCGGCGACTCCCGCGGCTATCTGCTGCGCGACGGCGAACTGACGCAGATCACCAAGGACGACACCTTCGTCCAGACCCTCGTCGACGAAGGACGGATCACCGCTGAGGAGGCGCACAGCCACCCGCAGCGGTCGCTGATCATGCGCGCTCTGACCGGTCACGAGGTCGAGCCGACCCTGATCATGCGCGAGGCGCGTGAAGGTGATCGCTATCTGCTGTGCTCCGACGGCCTCTCAGATCCGGTGAGCCACGAGACCATCCTGGAAGCGCTGAAGATCAGCGACGTGGCCGAGAGTGCTGACCGGTTGATCGAACTCGCGTTACGGGGCGGCGGCCCGGACAACGTCACCGTGGTGGTGGCCGATGTGGTCGACCACGACTACGGCGGTCAGACCCAACCGATCATCGCCGGTGCGGTGTCCGGCGATGACGGCCATCGCATCGCCCCGCCCAACACCGCCGCCGGCCGGGCGGCGCTGATCACGCCCCAGCCCCCGATCGAGAAGAAGGTGGTTCCCGAGCCCGAGCCGCCATCCCGCAGATCGCGGCGCGGCACGCTCATCGCCGCGGCGCTGGTGCTCGCACTGGTTCTCGGCGGAATCGCGGTGGGCTACCGGATCATCCGCGGCTACTACTACGTCAGCGCTCACGATGAGCACGTCGCAATCATGCGCGGGATCCAGGGATCCTTTCTGGGCCTTCCGTTCCAACAGCCCTACCAACTGGGCTGTATCAACAAAATCGGTGAGCTGTCCCAGATCAGCTACGGCCAGGCCAACACCCCGCTGGATTGCGATCTGATGCGGCTGCAGGATCTGCGGCCCTCCGAGCGGGCCCA
>DAIPYT010000316.1:0-1846 GCA_036782595.1 Mycobacterium sp.
ACCGCCACCGATAACCCGGTCACGGTGATGTTGTAGTAGACCTTGCGCACCGGCTCGGCGAACGCCCAGCCGTAGGCGAAGTTCATGAATGATCCGTCGATGGTGTCCAGCAAGCTCATGCCCGCCGCGAAGATCACCGGTAGACAGAGAATGGCGTACCAGGGCAAGCCGACGGCCGCACTGGTTCCGGCCAATACCAAGAGGGCCACTTCGGTGGCGGTGTCGAAGCCCAGGCCGAAGAGCAGGCCGAGCGGGTACATCTGCCAGGAACTGCGGATGGAACGGGTGAACCGCCCGAAGAATCGATTGAGGAACCCGCGGTTGTTGAGGTGCTGTTCGAGAGTGGCTTCGTCGAACTCGCCGCGTCGCATTGCGGTGAAGACCCGCATGATGCCGACAAATATCACGATGTTGAAGGCCGCGATCAGGTAGAGGAAGAAGCCGGAGATGCCGGTTCCGATCAGGCCCGTGTAGTGGTGCAGGGCCGAGCTGTCGTCGGCCACCGGGCCGACCACCGCCTGCACACCCAGCGAGACCAGCAGGGCCAGACCGAATACCACCGACGAGTGACCCAGTGAGAAGAAGAAGCCGACACCCAGCGGCCGCCTGCCCTCCGCCATGAGCTTGCGGGTGACATTGTCGATGGCGGCGATGTGATCGGCGTCGAAGGCATGCCGCATCCCGAGCGCATAGGCGGTCAGCCCCACCCCCACCCCGAGCACTTTGTCACCGAGGTCGAAATGCTGGGGGACGACCAGGAACACCAGAGTGCCCCAACCGATCACGTGCAGTGCCGCGACGAAGGCGAACATCGCACCCAGGCGAGCCCACTCGCGCCTGGACAAAAGCGCACGCAGCCGTTGCCGGGACGTCACGCCAGGAGACGCTATCAGCGGAGAACCGTTATGCAAGCGATTCGCAGGAACCGGGCGTCACACCCGGCGGGCCGGGGCCACACCAAGTCGCCAGAACCCGACCGCGACCAGCCAGGTCAGCGCAAACAAGCCCACGACGATGAAGCCGACCCGGTCCATCCCGATTGAACTGACCCAGTCGAAAACCGGATTGGCCCAGCCGAAGTCGTCATGCATCACCGTGATGAACTGAACGCTACCCACGAACAGGGCCACAACGACCGACAGCGTCGTGATGATGAGGTTGTAGTAGATCTTGCGAAACGGATCCACGAAGGCCCAGTCGTAGGCCGCCGACATGAACACTCCGTCGAGGGTGTCCATCAGACTCATGCCCGCCGCGAACAACACCGGCAGGATCAACAGCCCGTACCACGGCAGACCTGCGGCCGCGCCACTGCCGGCCAGCGCCAATAGCGCCACCTCGGTCGCAGTGTCGAATCCCAACCCGAACAGTGCGCCCACGACGAACATCTGACCGGGGGCGTTGATCCGCCGCATCACCGGATTGAGCAGTCGGGCCAGCAACCCGCCGCCCTCAAGCATCCCGGCGAGATGGCGCTCGTCGAGCAGACCTGCCCGCAGCGCGACGAAAGCACGCCAGATACCCACCAGGACAACGATGTTCACCGCAGCGATCAAATACAAGAAGCCACCCGAGGCCACTGTGCCGACAGTCCCGAGCATGCGTCGGGTAGGCGAGCCGTCATCGAGTAATTCCCCCGCCGCTCGAGCTGCGCCCGCCACCACCAGCGCCAGCACGACTACCATCGCCGAGTGTCCGAGCGCGAACCAGAATCCGACCGACTTCGGCCGGGCCCCCTCAACGGATAGCTTCCGGGTGACGTTGTCGATGGCTGCAATGTGGTCGGCGTCAAAAGCATGACGCAGGCCCAGCAGGTAGGCGGCAACACCCACACCGATCGACAGCA
>DAIPYT010000317.1:0-1843 GCA_036782595.1 Mycobacterium sp.
TCTTCGAGGTTGTCGAGGTCCCGTACTGCGCGCCCGGCGCCAGCACGTCGCGACCCGAGACTCCCTTGGTGGTCGACTGCGTGACCATCTCCTGGGCCTTGCCGAAGATCTCGGAGATGTTCAGGCCGAACTTGACCAGAACCAGCGCCGTCATGAATCCCGCACCGGCGATCAGCAGCACGGCCTTGATGATCTGCACCCAGGTGGTGCCCGTCATGCCGCCGATGAGGACGTAGATGATCATCAGCACGCCGACGATGGCGATGACGATCGACTGGGCGACCCGGCCGTTGATGTCCAGCAGCAGCGCGACCAGGCCGCCGGCCCCCGCCATCTGGGCGAGCAGGTAGAACAGCGACACGGTCATCGTCGAGATGGCCGCGGCCAGCCGGACCGGCTTCTGGTGGAGCCGGAAGCTCAGCACATCGGCCATGGTGAATTTGCCGGTGTTGCGGAGCAATTCGGCCACCAGCAGCAGCGCCACCAGCCAGGCCACCAGGAAGCCGATCGAGTACAGGAAGCCGTCGTAGCCGTAGACGGCGATGGCGCCGGCGATACCCAGGAAGCTCGCCGCGGAAAGGTAGTCGCCGGCGATCGCGACGCCGTTCTGCCGGCCGGTGAAAGCGTGGCCGCCGGTGAAGTACTCCGCGGCGTTGGTGTTGCGTCGGCCGACCCGGATCACGATGGTCAGCGTGATGATCACGAACGCGACGAAGATGCCGATATTGACGGCCGGGTTGCCGAGTTGGCCCGCGGCCAGCACGCTGGTGATCACTGCTCGACCCAGTGCATTTCGGCGCGGATGGCCGCCGAGCGCGGGTCCAGCTCACGGTTGGCGAACCGGATGTACAGCCCCGTGATCAGGAACGTGGTCAGGAACTGGCCCAGGCCGAGGATGAGACCCACGTTGATGTTGCCCCACACCTTGGTGGCCATGAAGTCATGGGCGAAAGCGCCCAGCAGGACATAGGTGGCGTACCAGATCAGGAAGAAGGCCGTCGTCGGGAAGACGAACCGGCGCAGCCGCCGGCGCAGGTCCTGGAACTCTGGACTGGCCTGGACCGCGACGTAATCCGCCGCGGGTGGGCCTATCTCGGCTGCGGACACCGGGACTCCTTGGCTGGTGTGTGGGGCTGTGCGATGGGACTGCCAAAGCGTAAGGCGCAAGCCCGGGGTCCACAGCAGTTCGGCCCCCTTCCGAAGAAGGGGGCCGAACCGTAACCGAGTGAAAGTCAGCCGCTACCGGGACGACCTGCTGTGGCGCCCGGAGCCCTTCGACGGACTGGCCTTGTCGACGCCTGCGGACTTGGCGGCCGCTGCCGCCCTGACCGGCGATTTGACGGCCGCGGCCGGCGCGGCCGCTGCGCTGGATTCCGACGGCGGCGCGGGTGTCCCGTCGGTGCCCGGGGTTCCGTCGCGACCGAGAATGCCGCAGCGATTCAAGTTGCCGCAGCCGGAACCGGCCCAGCCGCCGTACCCGCCAACCGGGTTCTTGTATGCCTTCGAGTCTCTGGGGTCGGTCCAGGTGGGAGTTGCGCCGCCACCGTTGGCATTGCCGCCGTCACCGCCGTTGCCGCCGCGAGAGAAGAGAAAGAGGCTGTAACCACCGTCGCCGCCGTTGCCGGCGATGTTCCCACCGGCCTTGCTGTCGACGGGCTTGGTGCTGGATCCGCCCTGGCCGCCGGAACCGCCGGTTCCCATTACCACAACGCCGCCGTTGCCGCCGGTGCCGCCGAAAACGGTACCGCCCTCGGCGACGGCATCGCCGCCATCGCCACCGTCGCCCGACTTGGACCAATCCGACGCCCCGCCGTCACCGCCGAAGCCCGCCTCTGTCCAGATC
>DAIPYT010000318.1:0-1803 GCA_036782595.1 Mycobacterium sp.
ACTCCTGCGAGGAGCCGGTCTGCGGCATCGATGCCTCCGGGCGGATCTTGAACTGGTAGATCCACACCGTCAGCCCATCGCGCCGGGTCACCGTGAACGGCCGCTCCTCCAGGACCTCGACGCCCATACATTGCAGCATGGGCAGCAGCCGGCTCAGAGATGCCGATGCGCCGCCGAGGTACCAGGTCAAGTAGGCCTCGCCGGCGGAAGTCTTGTCGTCACCGGGCTCCAACTGAAGTCGCACCGAATCGGGAGTGAGGCTCTCGATCACGCCGATGTCGGCGATCGCCTCATCGGGGTCGACGACCTGTTTGTACTCCTCGGGGAGCGCGTCGGCGTAGTGCTCGGCGACCGTGCCGTCGATGGCACCGGTGTAGACCGATCCCAGTAGCCGGTCCGACCAGGTGCGGGCGGCGTCGGTCAGTAGCTCCTGGATGCGGTCTCGGTTGACCGGTGAGGTGTCGATTGCTGATAGCGCCGAAGAACTGCCTTCATGCGACGGCAGCAGAACGGTGAAATGCACTACAGCCCAAGGTGATTCGCTCACCCGGGCGGCGTAATCGATGCTGACGCCGCCGAATTCACGCACCAAGATGTCCTGCATGGCAAGCCGGACCGCGGTGGTGTATCGGTCCCTTGGCAGATAGACCAGACAGGACACGAAGTGGCCGATCGGGTCGGTGCGTAGGAACAGAAGAGTCCGTCGCCGGGAACCGAGGTCGACCACCGCGCCGGCCATGTCCAGTAACTGCTCGGCGGTCATGGTGAACAGCTCTGAGCGCGGCACGGTCTGGATGATGTCGAGGATCAGCTGCCCCGGGTGCCGTGGATCGTCCCGGGACATCGCCAGAGCTTCCTGCACCCGCCGGGAGATCAATGGGATGTCGAGCACGTTGGCGTTCATCGCCGCCACGGTGAACAACCCGACGAAACGATGCTCGATGGCCTGCCCGCCGGTACCGCCGGTACCGCCGGCGGTATCTTCCCGCACCACCACGATGTAGGGGTAGGCGCCGTAGCGCAGGAAGCTGGGCATGGTGGCCTGCGCCAGCACCAGCGTCTCGCCGGACGCGCTGAGTTCGGGCAGCACCTCCGAGCGCAGCTTCGCCACACCCAGTCGGCTGGACTCGTCGGCGGTCGCCGCGCCGTCATCGACGCTGACTTGTAGCGCGCCCAGCAGCACGAAATGCACGTCCAGCCAGCGCAGCAGATACGACACATCCATCCGGTCTGCCCCGGGGAAGCGGGTGCCGTCATCAGCGGCGATCTCGTGAGCCAGTTTCAGCAGGCGGGAAGACAGTGCCACCGAATCCTGCGCCACCTGGCGGGCGTCGGCGATCACCATGCCCAACAGCCGAACAGCTTCGGCCAGTGCCCGTTGATTGACGTTCTCGGCCAGCTGGATGTGGATCCAGGACTCCTCGAGAGCTCCTTCGGTGGCCGACTGCCCGACCGCAAGCAGGTTTCCGTCGGCGTCGCGGCGAACCCACATCGACGGGTGCATCAGCGCGACGTAGGCCACCCCGAGTCGGTGCAGCAGCACGGTCACCGAGTCCATCAGCATGGCGGCCTGGTCGGTGACGATCTGCAGGGCCGGCCCGAAGCCGGTGCCGTCACCGGGGTCGTCGTAGACCTCAACCAGGGTCTGGCCCACCTGTCGGTGGGATGCCAATCGCTGCTGAGCAGCGATCAGTTCGGCGGGGACGGGCGCATCCTGCACCACGTCTCCGTGCGGGCCGCGGTAGGTAGCCGCGTACGCCGCTGCGAAATCGGAAGTGTCCGGGGCGGCCGTCACAGGCCAGA
>DAIPYT010000319.1:0-1743 GCA_036782595.1 Mycobacterium sp.
CGGTCCGAGCACCGCCAGTTGCCCCTCATGGATGGGGTGGCCGACCGGGCCGACCGTTCCCCGGCCGGCGAGAACGTAGACCAGTGCGTTGTAGTCGCGGTGCCATCCGAGATTGAGTTGGGCGCCGGGTTCGACGGTGGCATGCGCCAGGGTGATGGGCGTTCGGGTCGCCCCGGGGCCGACGTGACCGTCGACGTCGCCGGCGATGATGCGCAGCACCGCACCGCCGTCGGCTGAGGACAGCAGCGTGACCGCCGGACCTTCGATGGCCTGATAGGCGGGCGCGGCGAACTTGTCCTTGCGGGGCAGATTGACCCACAACTGGATGCCGTGGAACAGGCCGCCGCTGTCGACGAGTTCGGCGGGCGGGGTTTCGATATGCAGAATCCCGGCACCCGCCGTCATCCACTGGGTGGCGCCATCGGTGATCAGTCCGCCGCCGCCGTTCGAATCCTGATGCGCGAAGCGGCCGTCGATCATGTAGGTGACGGTTTCGAATCCGCGGTGCGGGTGCCAGTCGGTGCCACGCGGTTCGCCCGGTTGGTATTCCACCTCGCCCATCTGGTCCATATGGACGAACGGGTCCAGATCGGCAGCGTTCACACCGGCGAAGGCACGCACCACGGGGAAACCCTCACCCTCGTATCCGCGCAGACCGGTGCTGATCAGCCGAACCGGCCGCTCGGTGTCGGTGGGATTCGGGGGGCTCACCCGCGGCAGGGTCAGGGCGTCGGCGGTTATTGCTGGCATATCCGACACAGCCAGTCGGCACTGCGATTTATTCCGCTGCGATCGGGCGCCCGGCTACCGTGGTGGCGATGTCAGGATCGCCAGTCACCCGGGCGTGTGCCGCCACGGCGATCCTGCTCAGCCTCATCTCGGTACCGTCCTGCGGAAGGGCCGAACACCCGCCGGAGATCTCGACCCCGGCGCCATCAGCACCACCGAAGGCGGCACCGCCACGCCCCAAACCGATCCTGCCGCCGGTGGTGCCCGCGGGCGACTTCTCGGCGGTCTCCCGGTTGGTCGACGCCGACATCGCCGAGCATCGCCTTCCCGGTGCGGTGATCCAGGTGGGGCACGACGGCAATATCGTCTTCCGCCAGGCCTACGGCTCACGCAAGCTCGACGGCGAGCCGGGACCCGACGGGCTGCCGGCACCGGCCGAGCCGATGACCGAGGACACCATCTTCGACCTGGCGTCGCTGAGCAAGATCATCGTGACCACCACCGCCGTGCTCCAGCTCTACGAACAGGGCAAGGTCACGATCGACGAGCCGGTGCAGACCTACCTACCCGAGTTCAACCCCGGCAACGACCCGCGCCGGGCCCAGGTGACGCTGCGCATGCTGCTCACGCACACCTCCGGTATCGGCGGCGACTTGAGCCGTCAAGGGCCATGGGGACTGACGACCGCGGACAAGGCCGACGGCATTCACCGTGCGCTCACCGCACCCCTGGAGTTCGACCCCGGCCAGACCTTCCACTACTCCGACATCGGGTTCATCATCCTCGGCACGCTCGTGGAGAGATTCTCCGGCGAACCGCTGGACGTCTACGCGCAGCAGCACATCTTCACCCCCCTGGACATGACCGACACCTACTACCTCCCGGCGTCCAAGGCGTGCGGCCCCTACCGAATCCTCGGTAACGCAATCACTTTCGACCCCGGCGCGGCACTACCGGACGCATGCCCGGATGGGACGTGGAACACCGATCTGCTGGCCCGCATCGCCCCGACCG
>DAIPYT010000320.1:0-318 GCA_036782595.1 Mycobacterium sp.
AACACAGCAAACACGAAAAATGCCCCCGGCGTCACCGCTTCACCTTTCTCTGCACAAGAGCGGCGCGCCCGTCGTCGAGATCATCGGCGGAGCGCAGAGCAGCAAGCGCCTGCTCGACCTCGTCTGGGCCGCCGCCGCCTGGGCCGGCGCCGTTCCCGGCGCCCCCGCCGCCGCCGCCCGGTCTGCCGCCCCCACCGGCACCTGCACCTGCTCCGCCCGTCCCGGGCGCACCGCCGCCGGGACCGCTGCCGCCTCCGTGATGCGGCCGGGGGGTGCCTTGACAGCCGGTGCGACGGTGTCGCCGCAGCCGCTTGCCGA
>DAIPYT010000320.1:328-1668 GCA_036782595.1 Mycobacterium sp.
GACCACCTGCGCAGCGCCGATGACCGCGATCTGCCCAGCCGCACCGACTCGATCGGTGCGGCGCTGGCCGGTGCCATCGGCGGACCGGTAGGCCGCCACGCGCTGATCGGCCGGACCAGGGTCCTGACCCCACTGCGGGTGATGTTCATGATCGCGCTGGTTTTCCTGGCGCTGGGTTGGTCCACCAAGGCGCCGTGTCTGCAGACCGTCGGCAGCGGGGCCCCGGACCGCAAGGTGGCCAACTGGGAGCATCAGCGGGCCTACTACGAACTGTGCTACTCCGACACCGTGCCGATGTACGGCGCGGAGTTACTGAGCCAGGGCAAGTTCCCGTACAAGTCGAGTTGGCTGGAACTGGATTCGGCGGGCAAGCCGCGGATGAAGTACGACGGCACCACCGCGGTGCGCTACATGGAGTATCCGGTGTTGACCGGCGTCTACCAGTACGTGTCGATGTCCCTGGCCAAGACCTATACCGCGCTGGCGAAGGTCACGAAGGCACCGTTGCTCAACGGTGTCGCCGAGGTGGTGATGTTCTTCAACATCGCGGCCTTCGGGCTCGCACTTGCATGGCTGGCGACGGTGTGGGCGACGGCGATGTTGGCGGGCCGGCGGGTGTGGGATGCCGCCCTGGTGGCCGCTTCACCGATCCTGATCTTCCAGATCTTCACCAATTTCGACGCGCTGGCAACGTCTTTGGCGATCGGCGGTCTGCTGGCGTGGTCACGGCGCAAGCCCACGCTGGCCGGCATCCTGATCGGCCTCGGGGTGGCCGCCAAGCTGTATCCGGCCTTGTTCCTGCTACCGCTTCTGCTGCTCGGTGTGCGGACCGGGCGGCTGGCTGACGCCGTCCGCACCTCGGCCGTCGCCGCGATCACCTGGGTGCTGATCAACCTTCCGGTGATGCTGCTCTACCCCCGGGGCTGGTCGGAGTTCTTCCGGCTCAACACCCGGCGGACCCAGGACATGGATTCGCTGTTCAACGTCATCACCTCCTTCACCGGGTGGAAGGGCCTAGACCCGGGCCTGGGCTTCTGGCAGCCGCCGGTGGTGCTCAACACCGTCGTCGCGGTGTTGTTCGGATTGTGCTGCGCGGCAATCGCATACATCGCCTGGACGGCTCCCCAACGACCCAGGGTGGCGCAGCTGGCCTTCCTGGTGATCGCGGCGTTCCTCTTGGTCAACAAGGTGTGGAGCCCGCAGTTCTCGCTATGGCTCGTGCCGTTGGCGGTGCTGGCGTTGCCGCACCGGCGGGTGCTGCTGGCCTGGATGACGATCGACGCACTGGTGTGGGTGCCCAGGATGCTGTACCTGTACGGCGAGCAGAACAAGGGCCTGCC
>DAIPYT010000321.1:0-1650 GCA_036782595.1 Mycobacterium sp.
GTTCTCGGTGGGCCAGCAGTCCTTCATGGTGGGCGGGGTGCTGGTGCAGTCCGGTAGCGAACTTGACGGCAGGCAGATCCGCGACCTCCCGGTCCAGATCCGGGTGATCGCGGCGCAACGTGGCACGGCTGGCGGTTCCCCCGTGGATTCCCCCGAGTTGTACCCGCGACGCGACACCCGGTTCCAGGCCGGCGACACCGTCTACCTGGTGGGGCCGTATCACGATCTGCTCACCGTGCTTCGCAAGGGCCAGTGCGGCCACCCCCGCAAGTCCCACCCGCCGATGAGCATCACCGACGGGCTGGGTCTGGCCGACGGCTCAGCTGAGGCCGAGCACCCGTAATGCGTTGCCCTTGAGGATCATCGGCATCACGTCGGCGTCGACCTCGAGGGCCTCGAAATCCCGGCGCCACCGTTCCAGCGTGATGTAGGGATGGTCGGTGCCGAAGAGGGCTTTGGTCTTCAACTGGCGCCCGAGAGCCCGGATGAGTTGGGGCGGAAAGTATTTCGGCGACCAGCCGGAGAGGTCGATGTAGCAGTTGGCCTTATGGGAGGCGATCGCGATCTGCGCATCGATCCAGGGCACCGCCGGGTGGGCCATCACGATCGTCAGTTCCGGGAAGTCCGCCGCGACGTCATCGAGCAGCATCGGGTCGGAGTACCGCAACTTGATGCCGTGCCCGCCGGGCAGGGCCGAACCCAGACCGGTCTGCCCGGTGTGGAACAACGCCGGCACTCCCCTGGCCGCGATCGCCTCGTAGATGGGGTAGAACCGCCGCTGGTTGGGTTCGAAACCCTGCAGGCTGGGATGGAACTTGAAGCCCCTGACGCCGTGGTCGTCGACCAGTTCGGCGACCCGGCGCACGGCGTCCGCGCCGGTCAGCGGATCCACCGTTCCGAACGGGATCAGCACGTCGTTGTTGCGGGCGGCGCCGTCGATCAATTCCTCCACCGAGTTCGACCGGTGGCCCGAGGCGCTCTTCGCGTCGATGGTGAACACCACTGCTGCGGTGTTATGCCGGCGGTAGTGCGCGGCGAGATCGTCCACCCGGCTGAAGTGGTCGGGTCCGAGATTGAAGTACCGGCCGGTGGCTTCGGCCAGTTCGGGGTCGTAGGCGCACTGCCCGGAGGAGTCGATCTCGACGTGGGTGTGGATGTCGATGGCCTCCACCGCGTCGACGTCGACAGCGCATTCGTAGCGCCGGCTCACCGCCCGAAGACCGACACGAAATTGTTCAGCGAGGCCTGGATGTCACCGCGCAGTGCCGCGGCAACAATCATGCCGATGGGCCCGAACAGGGCGGGGCCGCCGAGATGGACGTCCATGGTGACGACCGAGGCGGCCCCGTCCCTGTCGGGGCGAACTTTTCCGATGAGCTTGATCTTGACTCCGCCAACCCCAACCCCGTTGAGAGTCATGGACTCCGGCGGCGTGAAGCTGACGATCGTCCACTTGACCCGGTTAGGCATGCCCTTGACCTCGACAATGGACTCTAGGAGGGAGCCCTTCTCGAGGTTCTCCGGCAGCTTTGACCGCCACACCCGGTGAATGGTCAGCCATTCCTTGTACCGGGCGAGGTCGGAGGCGTGTTTCCACGCCTCCTCCGGTGGTAGTGGAACGTCTACGGAGACCGAGACCTTCGCCATCGT
>DAIPYT010000322.1:0-1553 GCA_036782595.1 Mycobacterium sp.
CGAAGCTCGAGCTCGCCACAGGATTCGATCCGGCGAGGGCTCATTGGCAGCTGCGTGCACTACGAGGTGTTCGGTCGATCGTCCCCGCTCTCTATCCGCGGGTCCGGGATCCGGTAGCGCGACGCAAGGCGCGAACGTTGGGGAAGCGGGAGGTGACAAAACTTTCCGCAGTTGTGATCGACTGTGAGGCCAGACCGGTGGCAGGGCGGCTACTGACCTTTGCCTCGGACTACGGAGCGACGGCCGCGGTCGCGGCGGCCACAGCCACAGCATCGGCCCATGGCCGGCTTGTGCCGGGCGCAGGTCACCTGCTGCGGTTCCTGACCCTTGGCGAACTCCTGGCGGCTCCGGTGGTCGCGGAAACTATCGACGGCGACACCGGACCGGTGGTAGCAGGTTGAGCGCCAGCCCTTTGACAGGAGACCTCGGTTCGCCGCGACTGGTACGGCGCCGACGCACAGCGTCGCGCCCGGTCGGCTCAGCCTCAAGTCGGCGATGGCGTCGGTCATCCTGATCACCGGCCACCGATGCGGAAGTGCGCGCGATGGGCGGCGGCTGATCGTGGAGACAGGGCGAACAATCCGGCCATCGGCTACAACCTCACGCCGAGTGGTCTGAGGGTTGATTCACCGCCGCCGGCGGCGGCGTCGCCGGCGGTTTCCTCGATTCATCGGGGACAGAAGCCGCCTGTGCCAGCCGAGATGCGGGCGGGGGGTGGGCGTACGGTCATCCTTCCGCGGCTTCCACCGAGCCGATGAGCCGGAGCGGCTCAGGACGACGAACCCACGGGTTCGAACACGAATACCTTGCGTGTGCCGCTGCGCTCAACGTAGGTGTCATGCGCGGGCCACATCGCAACCAGCTTCGGCATGTTGCGGGCAACTTCCTCGTCGGTGGCTGGTCGCGCGAGATAGTCCGCGGCGGTGCCCTTGATCTCGAGACGGGCCTTGGGGTCGGCGAGCAGGTTGAAGGGCCAACTTGACGCGGTATCCAGGCCGAAGTTCTCACACACGGCGATCACGTTCGAGCCATCCCGCACATAGTTCAGCGGGACAGTTCGCTGCTTTCCCGTTTTTCTGCCGATCGTCGTCAGCAACATTGTCGGCATCTCTGAACCGCCCATGGACAGTCGGCCTCGGCTCACCCGTATGAGCGCCCGATCCGTCGGTGTCCCGAGGTGCTTGAACATCAACCCGAACCATTTGTAGTGCCCCAACCGGCGCAGCACGCCGAGGTACAGCCCATACACCCCGTTTGGTCTTTCATGAGCCATCGTTACCTGCGCCCTTCTTTCGGTTGACTCACTCCGTTTGATCTGGGGTTCGTCTCAAATAGCGCTTCACTGCGAAGCGATTATTGGTCTGTTGGTACCCAGTTACCGTGGAACCCGGCCGGCACGCGGTTCGGCAGTTTGACGGTGGCCACATCTTGGAGGGTCTGGGCATCGAGGATGGCCAACTCGCTGCGGTCGGCGGCTTGGTCGTAGATGTAGCCCATCAGGACACCGTCGTCTTCGGCCGCGTCGGCAGTGCGGGGCTGGAAGACAAACTCGC